>JBEKFH010000227.1:0-7960 GCA_050013415.1 Streptosporangiaceae bacterium
CTGGCCCTGCACGTCGCGGAAGTACTCGGCCATGGTGAGCGCGGCCAGGCCGACCCGTAGCCTGGTGCCCGGCGGCTCGTCCATCTGGCCGAAGACCAGCGCGGTGTCGGAGATGACGCCGGACTCCGTCATCTCGATGAACAGGTCGTTGCCCTCGCGGGTGCGCTCCCCCACCCCGGCGAACACCGACACGCCCGCGCTCCTGGCCACCCGGGTGATCATCTCCTGGATGAGCACGGTCTTGCCCACGCCGGCGCCGCCGAACAGGCCGATCTTGCCGCCCCTGACGTAGGGCGTCAGCAGGTCAAGGACCTTGATCCCGGTCTCCAGGATCTCGGTCCGCGCCTCCAGCTGGTCGAAGGGCGGCGGGTCCCGGTGAATCCCCCACCGCTCGGTGATGTCCAGCGACGCGGTAGGCACGTCGAGCGTCTCGCCGAGGACGTTGAACACGTGGCCCTTGGTGACGTCGCCGACCGGCACCGATATCGCGCCGCCCGTGTCCGTCACCGGGGCTCCGCGCACCAGCCCGTCGGTCTGCTGCATCGAGATCGCGCGGACCACGTTGTCACCGATGTCCTGGGCGACTTCCAGCGTCAGCATCCTGACCTCGCCGTCCAGCGTGACGTCCACGTGCAGGGCGTTGTAGATGTCGGGAATCTCCTCGGCGGGGAATTCCACGTCCACCACCGGGCCGATGACCCGCACGACGCGGCCGTTGCCCGTCGCGGTGGCTTCCTCGTCGCCGTCGGCCTTCTTCGTGGTAGCTGCCATGATGCTCACTGACTCCCTGCGCTCTGCTCGGCCAGCGCGTTGGCGCCCCCGACGATCTCGCTGATTTCCTGGGTGATCTCTGCCTGCCGTGCCTTGTTGGCCTCGCGGGTGAGCGCGTCCAGCAGGTCGTTCGCATTATCGGTGGCCGACTTCATGGCCTTGCGCCGCGCGGCGATCTCCGCCGCCGCAGAGTCGAGCAGCGCGTAGAAGATCCGGCTCTCCACGTACCAGGGCAGGAGCGCGTTCAGAACGCTCTCCGGGGACGGCTCGAACTCATACACCGGCACCGGCCCGGACGGCGGCTCCGCCGTCGTCTCCTCGATCTCCAGCGGAAGCAGCCTGCGGATGACCGGGCGCTGCGTGAGCATCGACACGAACTGCGTGTACACGATGTGGATCTCGTCGACGCCGCCATCGGCCGCGGGCGCGGCGAACGCCTCGAGCAGCGCGCTGGTGATCTCGCTGGCATTGGCGTGCGCGGGCGTGTCGGAGAACCCGCTCCACTCCCCGGCCATCGCGCGGTCGCGGAACCGGTGCCACCCGATGCCCTTGCGGCCGGACACGAACGGCACCGCCTCGATGCCGCGGCCGGCCAGCAGCGCCCGCAGGCCCTGGGCCTCGCGGAGCACGCTGGCGTTGAAGCCGCCGCAGAAGCCGCGGTCGCTGGTCAGGATCAGCACTGCGGCGCGGGTCGGGTTCTCCGGCTCGGCGGTGAACGGGTGATTCACCTGCGCCGAGCGGCTGACCACTGCCTCTACCGCGCTGGTGATCTCGCGCGCGTACGGCTCGGCCTCGCGGACGCGCTGCTGCGCCTTGAGGATCCGCGAGGACGCGATCAGCTCCTGGGCACGCGTGATCTTGGCGGTGGACTGGACCGTCTTGATCCGCCGCCGGACCGCGCGAAGCTGGGCTCCCATCTGGTGACTTCCCGCCCTTACTTCTTGTCGTCCGGCTTCTTGTCGTCCGGGGGCACGTACTTGGGGATCTTCTCCTGTTCGACGGCCGTCTCGTCCACCGGCTCGGCCGGCTCGTCCTTGACGAGCATCCCGCCGCCCCTTACCTCGAAGCCGCGGCGGAAATCCTCGATGGCGCCCTTGAGCGCGGTGACGGTGTCGTCGGACAGGTCGCCGGTCTCCCTGATCGTGTCCAGGATCCCTGAGCTGCCCCGCTGCAGGTAGTCGAGGAACTCCTGCTCGAACCGGCCGACGTCCTCGATCGGCACGTCATCGAGCAGCCCGGAGGTGCCCGCCCACACGGAGACGACCTGCTTGTCCACTGGCATCGGGCTGTACTGCGGCTGCTTGAGCAGTTCGACCAGGCGCGCGCCCCGGTCCAGCTGCGCGCGGGACACCGCGTCCAGGTCAGACGCGAAGGAGGCGAACGCCTCCAGGTCGCGGAACTGCGACAGGGACAGCTTCAGCCCGCCGGAGACCTTCTTCATCGCCTTGATCTGGGCGTCGCCGCCGACGCGGGAAACGGAGATTCCCACGTTGATGGCCGGCCGGACGCCGGAGTTGAACAGGTCGGTTTCCAGGAAGATCTGGCCGTCGGTGATGGAGATGACGTTGGTCGGGATATAGGCGGAGACGTCGTTGCCCTTGGTCTCGATGATCGGCAGCCCGGTCATCGACCCGCCGCCCATGTCGTCCGACAGCTTGGCGCACCGCTCCAGCAGCCGCGAGTGCAGGTAGAAGACGTCGCCCGGGTAGGCCTCGCGGCCGGGCGGGCGGCGCAGCAGCAGGGAGACCGCCCGGTAGGCCTCGGCCTGCTTGGTCAGGTCGTCAAAGACGATCAGCACATGCTGGCCCGCGTACATCCAGTGCTGGCCGATCGCGGATCCGGTGTACGGCGCGATGTACTTGTAGCCAGCAGGATCGGACGCTGGAGCGGCGACGATCGCCGTGTACTGCAATGCGCCGGCGTCCTCCAGTGACTGGCGGACCTGCGCGATCGTCGAGCCCTTCTGGCCGATGGCGACGTAGACGCACTTGACTTGCCGGGCTGGGTCGCCGGAGTCCCAGTTCGCCTTCTGGTTGATGATCGTGTCGACGGCGATCGCGGTCTTGCCGGTCTGCCGGTCACCGATGATCAGCTCGCGCTGGCCGCGCCCGACCGGGGTCATTGCGTCGATCGCCTTGATGCCGGTCTGCATCGGCTCGTGCACCTTCTGGCGCTGCACCACGGACGGCGCCTGCACCTCAAGCGGCCGCAGCTCGGTTCCCTCGATCGGGCCCTTGCCGTCCATCGGGTTGCCGAGCGGGTCAACCACGCGGCCGAGGAAGCCGTCACCCACGGGAACGGACAGGACCTCGCCCGTGCGCCGGACCTGCTGCCCTTCGTCGATCTTGCTGAAGTCGCCGAGGATCACCACGCCGATCTCGCGCACGTCCAGGTTCAGCGCGAGCCCGCGAGTGCCATCCTCGAACTCGAGCAGCTCGTTGGCCATGGCCGACGGCAGGCCCTCGACCCTCGCGATGCCGTCGCCGCATTCCGCGACCACGCCGACCTCCTCGGCGGCGGCGGTCCCCGGCTCGTAGGACCGGACGAATTGCGCCAGCGCGTCCCGGATCTCGTCGGGCCGGATTGTCAGCTCCGCCATAGTCCTCGTGTCTCTCTCGTCTCGGTCATCTGTCTGTCGGCATCCATCTGCCTGTCGGCATCCTTTGCGGCCCAGCCCGGCGCCGCGGTCAGGCGGCCAGCTCGCGCCGTAGCGCTGCCAGCCGGCTCGCCATGCTTCCGTCGATCAGCTCGTCCGCGATCCGGACGGACATGCCGCCGATCACGCCGGGATCGAGCACCACATTGAGGTGGACGTCGTGACCATAGGCTGCGGTCAGCGCCGCCGCCAGCCTGGTGCGCTGCTGCTCGGTCAGCTCCGAAGCCACGTGCACCTCAGCGACCAGCCGCTCGCGCCACTGCGCTGCCGCGCGGGCGTAGTCGTCCAGTGACCGGTCCAGGCTGCGCCCCCTGGGATGGAAGGCCGCCTGGGTGATCAGGCGCAGCGCTGGCGGCGTCACCTTGCCCGTCAGCAGGGCGTCGAGCAGCTGCTGCTTGCGCTCCCGGGCGACGAACGGATTCGACAGCGCGACGCGCAGATCCGGCTCCGCGTCGACCACCCGGCCGAACCTGAACAGCTCGTCCTCAAGCTCGTCCAGCGTGCCCGCCTGATCGGCGCCCGCCACGATCGCCAGCACGGCCAGCTGCTCGGCCGCGTCCGGCAGGTCGCCGGGGGCCGACCAGCGCCCGCTGACCAGGCTGGTCGTCACCTGAAGCGTCGCGGCGGCGATCTTCCCTGACAGCAGGGCCTCGGCCAGCCCCGCCTTCGCCTCGGCCGGCCGGGACGGGTCAGACAGCGTCCGGCGCAGCCCGGACTCGCCATCAAGCAATCCGGTGACGGAAAACAGCTCGTCGCCAAGCTGGGCCGCGTCCGCGCCGGCTGCCAGCACCGCCAGCAGCCGCTCCTTGGCCTCGGCGAGCGAGGCCCTGCTCGCGCCTCTCACGGGGTGGCCCTGGCTCCGGCGGTGCTGCCGGAGGCTCCGCTGCCGGAGGCTCCGGTCGCGCTGGCTGGCTGGTCTTCAAGCTCGGCGAGGAACCTGTCCACCGTGCGCTGCCGCCTGGCCTCATCGGCCAGGGACTCACCGACGATCCGGCTGGCCAGTTCCACCGCAAGGGCACCGATGTCGGCGCGCAGCGAGGTGGCTGCCTGCTGGCGGTCGGCGTCGATCTGCGCGCGCGCCGCGTCCACGATGCGCTGCCGCTCGGCCTCGCCCTCGGCCCGCAGTTCCGCCTTGATCTGGGCGCCCTGCTCCCTGGCCTCTTCGCGGAGCCTGGAGGCCTCGCGCCGGGCGTCCTCAAGCTGCTCCTGGTACTGCCGCAGCGTCCGGTTCGCTTCGTCCTGCGCCTCGGTCGCGCGGTTCAGCCCGCCCTCGATCTTGTCGGTGCGCTCCTGCAGGGTCTTGGTGATCCGCGGCATCAGCACCCGGTACAGCAGGCCGAAGACGATCAGGAACGCGATGGCGCCGATGATCAGCTCGGTGAGGTCGGGAATCAGCGGGTCCGGCGCCGATCCGGCAAGGTACTTCACGGTCCGGCTTCCTCTCTGCGCGAGATCACGTTCGGCTCCGTCCTCGCCGCGATCAGCCGGCGGCGTGGAAGATGAACGGGATGACGATGCCGATCAGCGCCAGCGCCTCGGTCAGCGCGAACCCGATGTACATGTTCGAGCGGATCAGCCCGGCCGCCTCAGGCTGGCGGGCCATGGCCTCCACGCCATGGCCGAAGATCAGGCCGATGCCGATGCCCGGCCCGATGGCCGCGAGGCCGTAGGCGACCGCCCCGAAGTTGATGATCAGCGTGGTGGTGCTGCCGGCCGCAAGGTGCAGGCTCTCAAGCATGGGTGCGTTCCTTTGCATTCATGCCGGCGGTAATCCCCCGACGGCTCCTTAGGTGGCAAATTAGTGGGCGGGCAGTTAGTGGGCGGGAAATTGGCGCGCCTGCTCTCGCAGTCGCTGGCGTGATCCGGTCGCGAGCCATCTCAGTGTTCCGCTTCCAGCGAGCCGCCGATGTACTGCGCCGTCAGGATCGTGAAGATGTAGGCCTGCAGCGCCTGGATCAGCATCTCGAATGCGGTGAGCACGAACACCAGCAGCAGCGATGTCGCGCCGTACAGCAGGCCGATTCCGAGGCTGAACATGTACCAGGACGCGAGGGTGAACACCAGGATGAGGATGTGCCCGGCGAACATGTTCGCGAAGAGGCGGACCGCAAGCGTGAACGGCCGGACCAGGATGTACTGGAGAATCTCGACCGGCGCGAGAATGACCAGGATGCCGATCGGCACGCCCTTCGGGACCATGTTGCTGAAGTAGCCGCGCAGGCCCATCCTCCTGATGCCGACCACCGTGTAGGTGATGTAGACCATCAGCATCAGCGCGGCCGGGAAGGCGATCCGCGACATGGCGGGGAACTGCGCGACCGGGATGATCTCCATCAGGTTCATCACCCAGATGAAGAAGAACAGCGCGACCAGGAAGGGCAGGTAGCCGTCGCCCGCCTCGCCCATCATCGGCCGCAGGATCTGGTCCCGGACGAAGAAGATTCCCAGCTCGCCCACGTTCTGCGCGCCTCTGGGGACGAGCTTCGGCTTGGCGAACGCGGCCCAGAAGAACCAGCAGACCAGCGCCGAGCAGATCACGGCGAGCAGCATCGGCTTAGTGACGTGGAAGCTGCCGATCGAGAAGATCGGCGGGAAAAGGAAGCTGTTCAGGCTCGGGGCAGGAAATCCGCAGCCGGAGAAGAGATGGCAGCCGCTCCCGGCGAGCGCCTGAATGTCACCGGCCACCGTGATCTCCCCTGCATCCGGACCTGCCGGGGACGCGGCGCCGCCGCAGCGCGGCCTGCCGCCAGCCGCCGGTCAGGGCCTGCCGTACCGGTAGATGATCAGCACGATGGCCAGCACCAGCCCGGTCAGCATGCCCACCGGGAACAGGATTGGCGCATGCAGCCAGTGGCCCGCGAGCCAGCCAATACCGCCGTAGGCGGCCATCCCGGCGATGAGGTAGCTGAAGATGGACCAGCCCGCGTTCTCCTCGCCGGCGCCCGGGGACTGGCCCCGGGAGTTCCGGCCCGGGGAGTTCTGGCCACGGGAATTCCGGCCCTGCCCCGCCGGCCGGCCGCTGGCGCTCACGGCGCGTCACGGGCGGCCGTGCGGTCACAGCCGGAGGTGCGGTCACAGCCAGAGGCACGGTCACAGCCAGAGGCACGGTCACGGCCGGGAGGCCGCCGTCCGTGCCGGCTGGCCGCCCGGGCCGCGATCCGCCGGCCGGCCCTGTCGTAAGCGCCACGCGTCACCGTTCTCCGTCCGGCTCGACATACGGGATCTTGAGCCGGAGCGACCAGGTGACCTGCGACGCGCTCCAGGCGATGATGCAGACGATCGCGGTCAGGCCGAAGAGCCTCGGGCTGAACGCGGTCGAGTCGCTGAATCGGACCACGAAGAAGAGCAGCACCAGGATTTTCCCCACGTACGTGAGCAACGCGGTGATCATCATGACCTGCGGGCTGACCCTGGCCGCCGCTCCCACCGCGATCACGCTGACCGCGAAGAAGGCAGTCACGAGCGCGGTGCCGAGCAGGGCGCCGAGTGCGCCCTTGCCGCCCCCCAGGGCAGCGCTCAGCGCAATCATGACCGCCGCGGCGGCAGCTGTCACAGCAGCTGACCTGCGCAGGATCCGGGCGTAACTCGCCAGCATCTACTGGACTCCGGGTGACTCGACGGAGACTGGCCTGACCTGCGGATGTGACCAGCTGTTTACCTCAGCACCCAGGTGCCACTGAGCGACCGCGCCGCCGCAGCAACGCGGCTCCGCCGCCAGGTGAGCGAAAGGTATCACGTCTCCACCCAACTCATCTTCCCCCGGGGTGCTCGTGAAGGTTTTCACAAGCCCCCTGACGATGAACTCAGCGCGTCACTTAACGTGACGAACATCGTGTACCACGATGTATCCGCAGCTAACGCGCGCATCGTCAGCACCGTCGCGGCCAGCAGGAACTGCCCGCCCGAGTCCGCAGTACCGGAACGTCACGGCTCGGTCATACCCGTCACGGCGCGAGGTAAAAGCGAGCGCCCGGCCGGCCAGCCGTCTGAATTACCGTCGGGCGGCCACACCGGGCCGGGATTCCGCGGCGGCCGGCTGCGAGCTGGCCTGGTGAGCGCCTGCCCCCGGCCGGCGGTGCCGCTCCCACCAGCGGAGCCTGGGCATGGACATCAGCAGCAGCACGAGCACAGCGGCGACGGTCGCCGCCGCCAGTACGAAAAGCTGGGTCTTGGCGATCGACAGCCATACCACCGTGCCGGAGAACAGCGTTGCCCACAGGTACATGATCAGCACGCTGGAGCGATGCGAGTGGCCGATATCGAGCAGCCGGTGATGCAGGTGCTTGCGGTCCGGCGAGAACGGCGACTGGCCGGCCCTGGTCCGGCGCACGACGGCGAGCAGCAGGTCCGCATAGGGGATGACGAGGATCGCGGCCGGCAGCAGCAACGGCAGGATCTCGGGAAACCGGTTGACCGTGGCCCCGTGGTAAGCGGCGCGGGTGGTCAGGCTGGCGTAGTCCAGCGAGGCGATGCTCGAGATGGGCGCATAGGCGAGCAGCAGGCCAAGCAGCATGGAGCCGGTATCGCCCATGA
>JBEKFH010000228.1:0-7952 GCA_050013415.1 Streptosporangiaceae bacterium
CCGAGCTCGGCCATCAGCTCGTCGAGCTGCTGCAGGGTCTGGGCGGGCGGCAGCTCCAGCATGGCCAGCGTGTGGATCGCGGTCCGCAGGCGGCCCATCGTGACGGCCGCGTGCACCCCGTGCCCGGCCACGTCGCCGACGACCAGCGCCACCCGGCCGCCGGGCAGCGCGATCGACTCGTACCAGTCGCCGCCGACCTCGATCATCTTGCTGCCCGGCAGGTAGCGGTGCCGGACTTCGACCGACGACGGCGCGGATAGCCCGGTCGGCAGCAGGCTGCGCTGCAGGGTGAGCGCGGTGGCGCGTTCCCTGCTGTACCGGCGGGCGTTGTCGATGAAGATCGCGGTGCGCGCGGCGAACTCCATCCCGATCTCGGTGTCGTAGGCGTCGAACCTCCGGTACCCAGCGGTCCGCGTGCAGACGAAGAAGCCGAGCGTGACATCCCTGGCGACCAGCGGCAGCAGCAGCATCGACACGCCGGAGAGCAGCCGGGCGACCGGGCCGCGCAGCCACGACGTGGCGATCCGGGTGGCATTCTCGCCGCCGAGGCGTGCCTCCAGCACCGGCTCGCCGGAATCCATGCACCGGGTGTAGGGCGTGCCCGGCGGATACCTGAGGATCTCGCCCGTCGGGAACGCCGCGTCCCAGCCCGGGTCGCCGTCGTCATGAGCGACGGCGAGCCGCCGGAGCGGATGCGACCCGTCCGGCGCGTCCGGGAGCTCGTCGCCGCCCACCAGGCTCTCCAGCACCAGCAGCCCGGCCGCGTTGGCGAAGTGCGGGACGACGATGTTGATGACTTCCCGGGCCAGCTGGTCGATGTCGAGGGCCGCGCCGATTCTCTTGAACGCGCTGTCGAGGAGCGAGTGGCGCATGACCGCCGGATCCAGGAACCGCCCCTGCGACGGCGGTGCCATGCGCAGCACCGCCAGCGCGGCGAGACGGGCATCGGCTGATCTCATCGGCTGCACGGTGACTACCGAGTCGACGTGCTCGCCCTTGCCCGTTCGCAGCGTCAGTACCGCCGTGCCCTCGCGATCGGACCGGGCCGCGCTCAGCAGGCCGGCGAGTAACGCGCCCTGTGACTCCGGCCCGGCCAGTAGGCTGCTGAGCTCGACGCCGAGCAGGGCGTCGCTCGGATGGGCGAGTATCTCCGCCGCGTTCCGGTCGTGCTGGACGATGTGCCCGGTCGTGTCGACTCCGAGGATCAGCGTCTGCGCCGAGGTGTTCGACAGGAGCGCGGAGATATCCGTGCTGACTTCCGATGTCACGGCAGCGCTCCCTCCTACTGGGCCGCCTCCTACTGTGGCCGGTTTCGGCTGTGGCCGCCTTCGACTTCGGCCGGTTTCGGCTGTTGCCGTGAGTGGCTCGTTCGATTATGGAACAGCAATGCGCAAATTCTGAAAGAACGGGCAGTTCGGCGCCGCGCCCGCGTCCGAGCCGACGTCCCCGAGCCCGAGCCGACGTCCCCGAGCCCGAGCCCGAGCCAGGTCAGGCCGGCCAGGAGGTGGCGGCGCTTCGGGCTCAGCCGTCCCTGGCCGGCTCGCCGTGGCTCGCGTTCGCCCGGCCGCGGCCCCAGTAGGCCTTCGGCGAGACCTGCCCCGGCTCCAGCCCTCGTGCCGCCAGCACCTCGCGCAGCCGCGCCACCACTCTGGCCTCGCCCAGCAGGTAGGCGTGCCCGCGTCCGGCCGGGAGCGCAGCGCTGGCGGTGGCGGCAGCCAGCGCGTCGGGCTGGCCGGCTGGCTGCCCGTCGCGATGCAGCCAGGTGACGCGGGCGGCTGCTGGGGCGCGCAGTTCCTGCTCGTCCTCGGGCCCGGGGATCTCGAGCAGCACCTGCACTGGCGTGCCGCCGGGCAGCGATTCGGTCATCCGGAAGATCGCGGGCAGGGCCGAGAAGTCCCCGACGAAAAGGTGCCAGTCCGCGTGCTGCGCCGTGGTGATCTTCCCTCGCGGCCCGATTCCCTCGATCCGGTCGCCAGGACGGGCGGCCCGCACCCAGCGCTCGCCAGGGCCGTCGCCGTGCAGCACCACGTCGAGAGTGATCATCGCCCCTGGCGAGTCGACCGCGCGGATGGTGTAGCGCCTGCGCACCGGGCGGTTGCCCTCGACGCCGACCATCAGCATCACGTCCTGGCCGGGGGCATAGCCGAAGCTGGCCAGCTGGGGCGCGGTAAGCCGTAGCCGGAGCATGTGCGGCGTCAGCGGCACCGACTCGGCGACGACGAGCGGCAGCCGGGACGTCCCCGCCAGCGATCCGGTCAGCTCGGCGAACGGATCGTCGAGCGGCATCTGGGCGGTGTCCGGCAGCGCATCAGCCATGGACAGTCAGCCCTTCCTCGTCTGGGATTCCCGGCGTCTGGGAATCCCGTGTCGGCAGCCGCCACATGACAGCAATTCCCGGCGTCGGCAGCCGCCGCATGACAGCAATTCCCGGCGTCGGCAGCCGCCGCATGACAGCGCCCCCGGCAGCGATGCTATAGCTGACGAGGGCGTGCCGTGGGCCGGCGCACTGGTCGCCTCTCGGCGAGTGGCGCTGCGCGGCTCCAGCCGAACGGTATTCCGCGAAGGCAGTAGTTGCGGCCCGGGGGACACAGCGCACCGACTGGGGGGTGGAACGCCCCGGGGCGCGAGGGTATTCCGCCCGGCGGTGTGCGAGAGGCGCCTGTGCGGCGTCCGTCGACCGATGCCGGTGACGGGGATAGTCTGAGCACCCTGGTCTGAGGTGGTAGGAGGAGTGGCTGCCGGTGCCTCGGGAATACTCAGTGATCGGCTCCATCGGCGTCCTCCTGATCGGCACGCGAGGGCCGAAGGGCCCCGGGGAAGTGCTGGTCAAGATTCGCGGCGGATCCGAGGCCTACATCGCCTGGTCGCCCGAGCCGATACCCAAGGGCGCCACGGTCCTGGTCATTGAATCCCGCGGCGCCCGGTCGGTCGACGTGAGCGAGTGGACCGATCCGCTCGATCCCTTTCCTGATGACGCTGGCGAGTAGCTGAGCCGGGCGTACGCTGAGGCTGGCAAACGGCGCAAACTGACGGAACTGTCAAGAATGCGCGGGGCAACGTCGCTCGCACCTGGCTTGGAGATGGGAAATGTTTGGTTACCGCGTTCCGGCACCTGATGAGGCCATGCTGGTCTCCGGCGGAAGATACGGCCGTGACGGCTCGCCGTTCCGCGTCGTGACAGGCCACGGCGCCTTTATCATCCCATTTATTCGTAAAACCCGATTCCTGACTCTGGCCATGTGCGAGTCCGAGGTTGCCGAGACCTGCGTGACGAAGCAGGGCATCTCGCTGCAGGTCCGCGCGGTCATTGCCTTCAAGGTGGGCAACGACGGGGAAAGCATCGTCAACGCCGGGCAGCGGTTCCTTTCCGACCAGGATCAGATGTCGACGCTGACCGGCCGGATTTTCGCCGGGCACCTGCGCTCGATCATCGGCTCGATGACGGTCGAGGAGATCGTCACCGAGCGGCAGAAGCTCGCCAGCGAGGTGCTCGACGGCTCGAAGGCGGAAATGGTCAAGATCGGCCTCACGGTCGACTCGCTGCAGATCCAGTCGATCGATGACATGAACTCCGGCTACATCGAAGCGATGGCCGCGCCGCACAACGCCGCGATCCAGCGGCAGGCGCAGATTGCGCAGGCCCAGGCCAACCAGGCGTCGGCGGAGGCCCAGCAGGAGTCACAGCGCAAGCAGGCGGAGTACGCCCGGCAGACCTCCGTCGTGCAGGCGCAGTACAAGGCGGAGATAGACAAGGCGCAGGCCGAGGCCGCGCAGGCCGGGCCGCTCGCGGAGGCGCAGGCGACGATGGGGGTGCTGGCCGCGCAGACTGAGCTCGCGCACCGGCAGGCCGAGCTGCGGCAGCGCCAGCTGGTCGCCGAGGTGATCAGGCCGGCCGAGGCCGAGGCGGAGAAGGTGCGCATCCTCGCGCAGGCCGATGCCCAGCGAGTCAAGTTCCAGGCCGAGGCAGCCGCCTCGCACCAGCGGATCGCCCTGGACCGGATGCTCATCGAGCAGCTCCCGCAGATCGTGCGGGAGGCAGCCGGCGGCCTGGCCGGCGCTAATCTGAGCGTGCTGAACGGCGCCGACGGCCTCAGTGAGATCGCCGCCGGACTGGTCGGCCAGGGCCTGACGATCCTCGAATCGGTAAAGAAGAGCCTGGCCGGCACCGCGGAGGCATCCTACGACGAGCCCGGCGCGGCGGATGACAGCCCGCCCGCTAACGGCGTTCCCCCCGCGATCGGATGACCTCGCCCGGTCGCTCCCGCGACCCTGGCGGCGCCGGCCGGCGGCCCTGACCTGGGCCGCGCGCCGCTCGCTCCGGCGGGCTGACGCTGCCGCTCCGGGGCCCTGAGCTGGGGCGCCGCCCCGGGCTGGCCGGCCGCTGCCGCCGTGAGCACGCCAGGTCATGCGTTCAGAAGAATCCGCGATTCCGTGCCGCGGGTGACTGGTATGCCGCCGCGCAGGTGACAGGTGCGGCGCCCCGTCCCGCCCGCCGCCGCCGGGGATTTCTTCAGGCAGCGCGTCAACCAGCTCCGGGGCGGGCGCGTCTCACCTGTAGATCGTCACTTAAAGTAATCATAATGATACTTTTTGTGACTAGACAGCCAATTTACCCCGGCCTGACGCTGCCTGCGGCGCTCGGCGCCGGCCGGAGAGGAGCCAGATGCGCCATCGCCTTCCGAGGGCACTCGCCGCGTTGACGGCCGCCGCCGCGGCCTGCGCCGGGTTAGCGCTGGCCCCCGCCGGCGCCGCGACGGTTCCGTCGCACCGGGTCATTCGCAACGCGACGCCGTCCTGCGGATCGTTCTGCGCCAACTATTTCGTGCAGAAATACGGCCAGGGTTTCGTCCTGGACAATTACCGCGGGCGGCACCGCATCGGCAACCGGGTGATCCTTTTCGCGGCCAGCAATAGCGACCCCAACCAGGACTGGACGCTCTGGCCGTCTGGCACCGTGCAGCAGCTCGCCTCCTTCGGGGTGGTCAGTCAGATGCTGGCGTTCAATTACGGCGCGGACCAGGCGTTCGAGATTGAGTTCGCGCCCTATGGCGTGGGCACGGGGAAGTGCGCGGGGACGGCAAATGCGGCCAGCGACGATCAGCCGGTCACCTTGCAATGGTGCGGGCGCACGTCCCGGACCATCTGGGTGGCCGACGCCGGGGCCGCGTTCGATTCTTACGAGCCGCTCATTAGCGGATCGGACACCGACTTCAGCGACCCGCAGGTCCTCACCGAGCCAGGATGGCCGATCAGGCGGCCGCGGCCCGATCTGACCACCTACCGGTTGCAGAGATTCGCCGATAACACCGTCTTCGACGACCAGATGTGGAACAACACCATCGGCGTTCTGCCGTAGCCAGGGCCTAAAAGCCCATCAGCGCTGGTGAAAGGAGGTGAACCACGTGCGCGCAGCGATCGCCGGGCACGTCGCCGGCCGACTGCGGCCACCCGTTCACGACCACGTGAACCACGACGCGATGAATTGCGGTGACGTTACGTCATTGCTTCGCTACCCGTGGTAGCGTTCCGCTTACTGACTGGCAGGGCGGGATCGCATAGCGCTACAACGGCAAGGATCTGAGGCACGCCGAGACAGGCCCGAGCTTGACCGCCCAGGCAACCAGGGATCGAAGCCGGTCCGGCAAATCGACACAGGAAGGAATCACCATGCGCAACCGCTACTCTCGGGCGTTCTACGCGATGGCGAGTACCGTAGCCGTTACCACGGTGGTCGGACTCACCGCGGCAGGTGCCGCGAGCGCGTCCACGACCCGGGCGAAGCCAGACATCACCCCGCCCTGCGGGGCCGACTGCATCACCATCTACAACCAGAAGTACGGCGACACCTACGTGCTCGACAACCACAAGACCCGCAAGCGCGTCGGTAACAAGCTCGAGCTGTTCGCCGCGAGCAACTCGGACTCCGCCGAGGACTTTGCCCCCATCGACGAGGGCACGGTGGACGACTTCTACGACGTCGGCCTGGTGAGCGCGAAGCTCGCGTTCAACTATGGCACCGACACCGCGTACATCCTGGAGTGGGCTCCGTACGGGGTCAGCACCGGGCTGTGCGAGGGCACCGCGGGCACCGCGCACAACGGCGAGCTGGTCAGCCTCCAGGTCTGCGGGCAGAACGCGGACACGGTGTGGGTGGTCGACAGCGCGGACGCCGACCCGACGACCGGGCTCGAGCCGCAGATCGCTGGAACGGACACGAACTTCAGCGACCCGCAGGTCCTGACCACGGGCGGCTCGCCGTGGCTGGCGTCACAGCCGCAGCTGAAGACCTACCGGCTGGAGAGCTTCGCCGGCGGTCAGGTCTACAACACGCAGCTGTGGTTCGACCCGACCGTCACTCCTCCTGGCCCGGCTCACCACAGCTAGCGAGCTGGTCCACCGGAGTTAGCCAGCTGAGGTGCCCGGGCTGGCACGGCGGAAGTTACGCCGGCCAGCCCGGACCACCTTGCTGCAGCCGGGCCTAGGCCGGGCAACCTGCCAGGCAGCCCGAACGTCCGGCCAGGGTCGACGGTGCCCTCTTCGCCATTAGGCGGAGGGGGCACCGCTGTCGCTAGGGGGTGCGTCCTCTGCGGTCCCGGCGTGTGGGCCAGGGTCACGGCGGGGGGCGCCGGGTCACGGCGGGGGCGCAGCCGCTGTTACGGCGGGGCGCAGCCGCGCTGCGGGAGTGCCCGGGGGCCTGCGCGCCAGCCGTTCAGCAGGCCGAGCAGGCATACCGGGGCAACGGCCAGCCCCGCCAGTGCCCAGGCCAGGCCGAAGCGCTCGGCGAGGAGTCCGACCGCCAGCGGGCCCGCCCCGCCGGCCAGGCTCGCGGCGCTAGCCAGCGTGACCGCGACGCCGCTCTGCCCGGGCAGGCTGCCGTACAGGCTGGCCTGCAGCACTGGGTACCACGGTGCGGTGGCGAGGCTCAGCCCGGCGAGAACGACGAGCTTGGGCCAGAGCCCGGGCACCAGCAGGAAGGCCGGGTATGCCACGACGCTGACCGTGGCACTCGCGGTCAGCAGCCGCAGCGCCGCCATTCGCTCCAGCGCCCGGACGACCAGGATGTCCCCGGCCAGCCCGGCCACCAGCCGGACGGCAACGCCGAGCGCCGCCTCGGCGGGCGTGGCATGCGCGACGTCGACCAGATAGAGCGCCAGGAACCCGGTCAGGACATCCAGCAGCAGGTCAGCTGCCTGGAGCAGGACGAGCCAGCGGATTACCCCGGGCTGGCGGAGGCCACTGCGCACCCGTCGCACCGCTCCGGGCTGGCCTGTGCCGCCGGGCTGGCCTGCTGCTCCGGGCTGGCCTGCTGCGCGGAGCCTGGCCGTGTCGCCGGGGCTGCCCGCGGACGCCGGCGCCGACGGCCGCGGCCAGCCGAGGATCACGCCAAGCCAGGCCGCCGCCGCGCAGGCGGCCAGCGCGAGATATGCCGTCCGCCAGCTGCCGCCGGCCGCCAGGATGGCGATGAGCAGGAGTGGCCCGGCGACCGCGCCGGCCGATCCGGCCAGGTTCCACCGGGCCATGAGCTGCGGCTGACGGCCGGGACCGGCGTCCATCAGGCCCGACTGGGTCAGGCCGGCGAACGCGCCGGACGCCGGGAAGAACGCCACGAACGCGACGACCAGCGCCGTGAACGAGCGTGCGGCCGCGGCGTCGATCAGCGCGGCGATGACCACCAGGCCGCCGGCTGCGACGGCTGTCCGCTGTCGGCGGCCATGCCCGGCCAGCACTCCGACGGGGAGTTCCAGCAGGCTTCCCAGCAGCAGCGGAACGGACGCCAGCAGGCCGATCTGGCCGTAGCTCAGCGCCAGGTCGTGGCGGATGAGCGGCATCGCCGCGCCCTGAGTGCCGCCCGCCAGTTCGTCAGCGAACTCGACGGCGAGCGCCGTCAGCAGGGCCGAGGCACCGGCCAGCGCCGGCCAGGAGCCTGATCTCATGCGTGTCACGTGTCGTCC
>JBEKFH010000229.1:0-7944 GCA_050013415.1 Streptosporangiaceae bacterium
TAGTCGCCGGCGACGTAGAACATCATCTCGTCCGAGTCGACGTTGTGATGGTTGTACGGGATCGGCACGGCCTCCGGATCGAAGTCGAGCACGCGCGGGCAGAAGGAGCAGATGACGAAATTCGGGCCCTCGAAGGTCTGGTGCACGGGCGGCGGCGCGTGCGTGCGCTTCACGATCGGCTCGAAATCGGCGATGTTGAATGCGTACGGGTAGAGGCACCCGTCCCAGCCGACGACATCGAAAGGATGGTGGGCGTAGGTCAGCCGGCTCAGGCCGCCGCGGTTTCGCACGACCACGGCCACGTCCTCGCCGTCGGCGATCAGCGGGCCGTCCGGGCAGCGCAGGTCCCGCTCGGAGTACGGCGCATGCTCGAGGAACTGGCCATACTGCGAGAGGTACCGGCGGGGCGGGCGGATGTGCCCGCGCGCCTCGATCACGAGAGCCTCGGCGAACGGCGCCGCAGCGCCGCCATTCGCGGCATCAGCGCCGCCAGTCGTGTCGCTGCCGGCTCCGCTGCCAGTGCTGCTTGCGGTGCCTGCGGCGAGCG
Source organism: Streptosporangiaceae bacterium (assembly GCA_050013415.1). GTDB lineage: Bacteria > Actinomycetota > Actinomycetes > Streptosporangiales > Streptosporangiaceae > Palsa-506. The sequence continues at coordinate 548 of JBEKFH010000229.1, forward strand.
GAATCCACCGGTGAATGGTGCCTCTGGGCACGACCACGTAGTCTCCGGCAGTGGCGACGAGCGATCCGTAGACGGACTCGAATCGGGCCGATCCGGCCCGCAGGTAAATGGCCTCGTCCCCGGTCGAATTCCGGTAGAGCGCGGATGGCGAATCGGCGGCCGCGAAGGATATCCGGACGTCGTCGTTCGCCAGCAGCAGCTGCCGGCCCAGCAGGAGGTCACCGCCCCTGGGCAGGTCCCCGGTACGGAAGTGACGTGGCAGGAGCGGGTGGTTGGGGGAGAGCTTCACGTCCGCGGCGGCGTCCCCGAGGCCCTCGCTCTTCACGATCGCGGTGGGCAGATGAGCGTGGTAGAGCAGCGAGGAATCGGAAACGAAGCCTTCCTCGCCCATCAGTTCCTCGGCGTACAGGCCGCCGTCCGGCCGGCGGAAGCGTACATGGCGCTTCCGCGGAATCTCCCCGGTAACCCGGTAATACGGCATATCGTCTCCTTAGCGCCGAGATGGCGAGGATGAATGCGTTCCGCCGGTGTTGCCCATTCGCTCCCGTTCTTCCTGAAGGACCAGGCAGATCGCAGTCCCGGGCACGCTGCGATCACCGCGCGCGTGGCAGCACGACTGCTCCCGTTTCCGACTATAGGGTGACGGACCAGGCATCAGCATCGTGCCAGGAAGGAAGACCCCGCCCTGATGAATGACCTATCCCCCGTACCCGCGTCCAATCCCGCGGAAGCCCATCGCGTTCTGCGATTCGTCGCGCTGGCGGCCGTGATCCTCGGCGTGCTGGTGCTGGCCGCCGCGGCGTTTGTGCTCTCCTACGCCGGAATTCATGCGCTGGCGCTGGCAGCCGGCGTTACCCCGGCTCTGGCCCGGATATACCCGCTGGCCTTCGACGCCATGGGTGTCGTCGCCTCGGCCGCGGTGCTGTCGCTGCGCGGCGCCGGAGTGGTTACCCGTTGCTACGCATGGCTCGCCATGCTGCTCCTGCTGTGCGCCGCAGCAGGAGCCGACGTGCTGCACGCGATCGGCGCCAGGCTCCCGCACCGGGCCGCGGAGGCAACGGTCGCGACTGTCCCCTGGGCATTCGTCCTGATCGGTTTCGGCCTGCTGCTCGCGATGCTGCGGCATGCCCGGCTGCGGCGCGCGCTGGCCACTCAGGCCCGCGCCATCGCGCCGCAGGGAACCGCGGCGCACAAAGGAACCCCAGCCCAAGAGAACGGGCTGCAGGGGGAAACCGCAGCCCAAGAGAACGAGCCGCAGCAGGGAACTGCAGCTCACAGCAACGGGGCGCTGGGCAACGGGGCGCCGGGGAACGGGGCGCTGGGGAACGGGGCGCCGGTAGAGGCGGCGCGGACGTCGGCCGGTCATTCCCCGGCACGCTGGGTGCCGCGCGCTCGCGACGAGGATGCGCTGGGCTCCGAGGAGCGCTACCTGCGCGACTACCCGGCGCCGGTCATGTCACCAGCGCCGACCGCCCATGTCACTCCCGGCAGGCACGCGGGGCCGGAAACAGCGGCCGGCGCGGACTCCGCGGCCGGGCCAGAAAACCCAGCCGCCGCCGGGCCAGAAAACCCAGCCGCGCCGGAGACAGCAGCTAGCGCGGAGCGCGCGCATGGGCCGGAACTCGCCGCGCCGGAGCCGTCCGCCGACCGGGAGCCGGCGGCCCTGCCGGAGCATGAGCACGGTCCCCTTCCGGTCCCGCACTTCGACCGGATGTGGAGCTCGCCGACGCCGCCAGACGCCTAGCCGCTGGCCATGGCCATGGGTTGCACCACGAGCCCCCGGTCACCGCACCACGAGCCCCCGGGTCAGCGGATTACGAGAGCGGTGGCGATCGCCGCAATACCCTCGCCGCGGCCGGTGAGCCCCAGGCCATCCGTTGTCGTCCCCGACACGCTGACGGGCGCGCCGCCCAGAGCGGCCGACAGGATCCGCTGCGCCTCGTCCCTGCGGGCCGCGATCCGGGGGTGGTTCCCGATGACCTGAATCGCGACGTTGCCGACAGAGAAGCCCGCGCGCTGGAGCAAACGCGAGGTTTCCGCCAGCAGGGCCGTGCCGCGCGCACCCTCCCAGCGCGGCTGTGCCGTGCCGAACTGGGCGCCGAGATCCCCGAGGCCAGCTGCCGACAGCAGCGCGTCGCAGGCCGCGTGCGCCGCGACGTCTCCGTCAGAGTGCCCGGCCAGCCCTCGCTCACCTGGCCACAACAGGCCGACCAGGTACAGCGGCGCTGCATCGCTGAACGGGTGAACGTCAGCGCCGACTCCCACCCGCGGCAGGGCGTCAGGCATCACGGCCCCGCCGGGCGGCCCCGTGCGTCGCGCGCCAGGACGTCATGACAGGGCGAGCTGCCAGACGCGCTTCCGGCCTCGTGACGCATTACGTAACCGCGAGTCCGGCGCCGTGCGCCTCAGGAGGCGAGAATCTCGTCGAGCAGCGCCTCGGCCTTGTCCTCGTTGGTCTTCTCGGCCAGGGCCAGCTCGCTGACCAGGATCTGCCTGGCCTTGGCGAGCATCCGCTTCTCCCCGGCCGACAGACCGCGCTCCCGGTCCCTGCGCCATAGGTCGCGGACGACCTCGGCCACCTTGTTGACGTCGCCGGAGGCGAGCTTCTCCAGATTGGCCTTATACCGCCGGGACCAGTTGGTCGGCTCCTCGGTGTACGGGGCGCGCAGCACCTCGAACACCTTCTCCAGCCCTTCCTGCCCGACCACATCCCGGACGCCCACGAGCTCGGCATTGTCCGCGGGAACGCGTACCGTCAGGTCGCCCTTGTCGACCTTGAGCACGAGGTAAGACCTTTCCTCACCCTTGATCGAACGGGTCTCGATCTCTTCGATCCGAGCAGCCCCATGGTGGGGGTAGACGACAGTGTCGCCGACCTTGAAAGACATGTGGCATGTACCCCTTCCGCTGAAGTTATGGTACCACGCCGAACCGGTGAGATTAGCCGCCGTTCACCGCATAGACGCAGGTCAGTGGCGCAATTCACGGCGTTTCAAATTGACCATGCGCGGAGCGTGACCGAGGCGGCGGTGCCGGGCTGCCAGGCGGGCTGCCAGGCGGGCAGCAGGGCCGGGCCGCGGACGGCAGAGCCGCCGCGGTCGCCAGATAAGCGTAACAGAATGCCCCATTAACGGCCATCAGTACCCAGACAGGGCCTGCGCCACAGTGGTCACGGACCTTCGGGGGACCGTGCGGTAACGAGATGGCATGGCGAGACGCATACTGGGATATGACGTGGCCACTCATGCCGGAGAGGTGCGCGTGAACGCTAGCGGCGAGCCCGACCGGGACGATTTCGGCCTTCCCCCGGTCGAGATCGAGATTCCTGACGACGCCAGGGAACTGGATCGTGATGTGCAGGCGTACCACCGCGAGCTGCGGGCGCGGCGGCGGCAGGTCCGCCTCGGCAGGCTGCATGCGCCGCTGACCCGCGACGGCCTGGTGCTGCCGCTGCTCGCGGGCTGCCTTGCGATGGTCCTGATCTCCGGCGTGCTGCTCACGGTCTTCACGGCCGGGCAGAGCGGCAGCCCGGCGCGGTCACCGGCACCGTCGCCGCGCACGACACACGCCGCGGCCAGCCCGGCCGCTGGCTCGGCCAGCCCGGCCGCCAGCCCCCGGGCAGTCCAGGCCGCGGGAAGGCTGCCCGGCGCGAAGGTCACCATCTCCGGTCAGCCAGTCGAGCTGAGCTCGCTCATGATCCCCTCGGTGCTCGCGCTCGTGCCGTCCGGCTGCCAGTGCAGCGCCGCGCTGCGCCAGATCGGCCGGCAGGCGGCGGCCGCCCGGGTCAGCCTGTACCTGGTCAGCGTCGGCGGAGACGCGCGCCAGGTCCGCAGGCTGGCCGCGCGAGCCGGCCAGCCCCGGACCCACGTCGCGGATGACACAAGCCGGGCGCTTGCCAGTGCCTATCATCCGCGCGGGCTCACCGCCGTGCTGGTGTCCGCCGACGGCGCGGTGACCGCTGCCGTGCGCGATCTCGGGCGGGGATCGCGGCTGGCCGCCGGCCAGCTCCGCTCACTCGCCCCGGCCAGTCCGTAGCCGCCTCCCCGGCCAGTCCGTAGCCGCCTCCCCGGCCAGTCCCTAGCCGCCGGGCCGGCGCCGGGCCTGATCACGGCGGAAGCTACGCTGTGCGACGTCGCAGTGCCGCACATCACGCTGACGAGGAGTGCACGTCGTGATCCGGAACAGCCAGGGAGCTGGTCACCGGCGGGCGGTCCGGCCGCGCCGCCTGCTCATCGCCGTGATCGCCGCGCTCGTGCCCGCCCTTGCCGGATGCGAGGCGGGCGTCCACGCCCCGACGCAGCAATGGCACCAGCCGACCAACGGCGCCGGCACGATCCTGCACGGCATCGCGATCAGGAACGTGTTCGTGCTCGGCGCCCCGCTGAACGCCACGCTCGCCGCCGGGCAGTCAGCCGGGCTCTTCCTCGCCCTGGACAACCAAGGATCGCCGGACCGGCTGGTGAGCGTCGCGGCTCCCGGCACGGCGAAGTCGGTGCAGCTGGCCGGCGGCACGGTCAGGCTCGCGACCGGGAAGGCCGTGCTGCTGACCGGCCCGCGGCCCGCGGTTGTCCTGACCGGGCTGACGCACGCCCTGCCGGGCGGCAGCTTCGTCAACGTCGTGCTGAACTTCCAGAACGCCGGGCGGATCACGCTGAGCGTGCCGGTGATGCCGCGGGCCCAGTATTACTCGACGCTGTCGCCAGCCCCGACGCCGACGCCGACGCCGACGCCGACGGCCACGCCGAAGCACAAGACGACCGCCAAGCCCACGCCAGCCACGTCATCCTGACCCGCAGGTCAGCCAGCCCATAAGGCAGCGTCGGCCAGTACGGGCCAGCCAGCAGCACCGGTCAGCCGGCGGGCTCGAACTTGTACCCGAGTCCGCGGACCGTGACAATGTGCCCCGGATTCGCCGGGTCCGCCTCGACCTTGGCGCGGAGCCGCTTGACGTGCACATCTAGCGTCTTGGTGTCCCCCACGTAGTCCGAGCCCCAGACCCGGTCGATCAGCTGCATCCTGGTCAGCACCCGCCCGGCGTTACGCAGCAGCACCTCCAGCAGCTCGAACTCCTTCAGCGGCAGCTGGACCTGATCGCCGCCCACCGTCACGACGTGCCGGTCGACATCCATCCGGACGGGACCCGATTCCATGATCGAGCTGACCGGCTCGTCGGTCTCGCCGCGGCGCCTGAGCACGGCGCGCATCCGCGCGACAAGCTCCCGGGAGGAGAACGGCTTGGTCACGTAATCATCCGCGCCAAGCTCGAGGCCCACCACCTTGTCGATCTCGCTGTCCTTCGCGGTGAGCATGATCACCGGGACGTTTGACCGCTCGCGCAGCGTGCGGCAGACCTCGCTGCCCGGCAGCCCCGGGAGCATCAGGTCGAGCAGCACCAGGTCGGCGCCGGTCCGGTCGAAGGTCTCGATCGCGTCAGGGCCGGTCGGGCAGACAGCGACCTCGAATCCCTCCTTGCGGAGCATGTAGGAAAGCGCGTCGCTGAATGATTCCTCGTCCTCGACCACGAGCACCCGTGTCACGTGACTGCCTCCTTGGCAGGTTGCGAGATCGCATAGAAAGGCCCGCCAATGAAGCCGGGGGCGTCGCGCCGCCGCGGCAGCCGCAGGGTGAAGGTCGATCCGGCGCCTTCCCTGCTCGTCACCGCCACCTTGCCGCCGTGCGCGGCGGTGACGTGCTTCACGATGGCGAGGCCGAGGCCGGTCCCGCCGGTCGCCCGGGACCGGGCCGGGTCGACCCGGTAGAACCGCTCGAAGATCCGCTCGAGGTCGCGCTCGGGTATCCCGATGCCCTGGTCGGCGACGCTGATCTCGATCGCGTCGTCGTCCGGCTGGCTGGTGGAGACGACCACCCTGGTCCGCTCCGGGCTGTAGGCGACCGCGTTCTCCAGCAGGTTGCGCAGCGCGGTGATCAGGAGATCCTCGTCGCCGAGCACCGAGAGGCCCGGCTGGCCGCCGGAGGCGAGCTCGATTCCCCGTGCGCTGGCCTTCATCCTGCAGCGGTCCAGGGCCTCGGCGACCACGAGGTCGAGGTTGACCGCGATCGGGTCGGTGACCGGCTCGGCGGCCTGGATGCGGGACAAGGTGATCATGTCCTGGACCAGGTTAGTGAGCCGGGACGCCTCCTGGCGCATCCGCCCGGCGAAGCGGCGGACCGCCTCCGGGTCATCGGCCGCGTCCTCGACGGTCTCGGCGAGCAGCGCGAGCGCGCCGACCGGGGTCTTGAGCTCGTGGCTGGTGTTGGCCACGAAATCCCTGCGTACTTCCTCGACCCGCCGGCTCTCGGTCTGGTCCTCGGCCAGCAGCAGCACGAGGCCGCCGTCGCCGATGGCCGGGCCGAGCGGCGCCACCCGGACGGCGAAGCTCGTGGTCCTGCCGTTGAAGCGGCTGGTCGATACCTCGATCTCGCCCTCGCGGATCTCGCCGTTCCTGCGGACCTGGCGAACCAGCGCGAGCAGTTCCCCGACGATCAGGTCGTCGCCCTTGACCAGCCCGAACGCGCGTGCGGCTGAACTGGTGAGCAGCACCCGGTCGTCGCTGTCCAGGACAACCGAAGCAGAGGAGAGAACGGAGAGAACGGAGGCGATCCCGGCGGGCAGCGTGGACGCCTGACCGCGTTCGCCGGGACCCGCGTACGTCCTGGAAGCCGCCCGGATGTTCATGCCGCCGCGGCTCCTGTCGCGAGGCTGGCGGCGATCAGCCTGCCAGCGGTGACCCAGAACGCGGCGATGACGTCTGCCAGCGAGCCGCCGTTCATCCCCGCTTTCACAGTTTGATGGTACGCGGCGGGCGCACGGAAGTGGCGACGGCGACCTCCTGGCATGCTCTATTCGCCAAGCATTCACATAGCCGACAGCGGCCGTCCATGTCGGATCTTTCTGCTGATCACCCTGGATGAAGGCTGATCAGAGCGTGCCCGGGCGGCTACCTGCCCTGGCTGGCGACCGCAGCCGCCGCGACGGCCGCCGCCTGCGGATCGAGGTAATGGCCCCCGGTCACCCTGGGCCGGAACGCCGCGTCAAGCTCATAGGCGAGCGGGATCCCGGTCGGGATATTGAGCTCGGAGATGTCCGCGTCGGAGATGCCGTCCAGATGCTTGACGAGCGCGCGGATCGAGTTGCCGTGGGCAACGACCAGGACGGTCCGGCCAGCGGCGAGATCGCCGATGATCACGTCCTGCCAGTAAGGGAGCAGCCGCTGCACCACGTCCTTGAGGCACTCGGCGCGCGGGCTGAGCTCGGCCGGCAGCAGCGCGTACCTGGGATCGGCGCGCTGGGGCGCCATGTCGTCGTCGGACAGCGGCGGCGGCGGCACGTCGTAGGAACGGCGCCACAGCATGAACTGCTCATCGCCGTACTGCTCCCGGGTCTGCGCCTTGTCCTT
>JBEKFH010000230.1:0-7914 GCA_050013415.1 Streptosporangiaceae bacterium
TGGGCGCCCTTCGTCCGCACCCGGGGATGCCACGCACCACGGCTTACCGCTGCTACGGGCACAGGCCGAAGGGCTTGCACATGTTGCTGGTCCCGGCGGCCGCGGCCTGCCCGAGGTACGGAACGCCGAGCAGGTACTCGGTCGTCTTTAGCAGTGAGTAGTGCGAGAAGTCTTCGGCGGACACGACGTGCGTGGTGTAGGGCGAGATCACGATGTTCGGGATGATGCAGTTGGATGCCTGCGACGTCAGGCAGTCCGCTCCGTCCGTGCCCTTGCTGCCCTCGTCCCAGGCAACGTCGATCATCAGGCGCCCGTTGGCGTAGTCGGGCCCGCCGGTGATGATCGGGATCCACTTGGCCAGCCAGCTGTCGCCGGTCTTGATCGGGTTCGGGCAGCCGGCCACCCCGCGCGGGAACGCGTGCATGTCGTCGCAGAGCCCGGGGGTGACGAACGAGAACCTGGGCAGCGTGCCGGCGTCGACGTCATGCACCAGCGCGCCGGAGGTGGCCGTCCCGAGCGGCTCGTCGTAGTCCTTGCAGTCGCCCGCCTTCGGCGCGCCGACCGGGAGGGAGGAGTAGGAGGCTGCCGGGTTGTGCCTGCTGACGTAGAACCCGGCGGATGCGCTGCCGGTCTGCGCGGTGTGGTTGCAGCCGGCCGGCATGAACTCCTCGTAGCTGCGCCAGGACGGATCGACCTGCGAGAAGATGCTCGGCCCCGTGTAGTACTGGAGAGTGTCGCTGACTGCGCCGTGGGTGCTGCCGCTGGTGGCGCCGAGGTAGTTCGGGAAGCTGGGATGGGTGATCCCGTGGTAGTCGGACGAGCTGCCGCAGTGCGCGAGCAGCGTTCCGTCGATGTAGGACGCGCTCGGGTCGCCGGGGATCTCGTTCGCGCCCTTGCCGTAGGACGTGTTCTCCATGAAAATCCACAGCACCTTGGTGATGTGCGGTGTCTTCCCGGCCATCGACCCGCAGAGGCTGGCCGCCCGGGCCGAGTCGGCTGGGCTGGCCGCAGCCGCCCCGGCCGGGGCGGCCAGCACCCCGAAGGTCGCTGCCGCGCACAGGGCTGCCGCGCACAGTGCCGCCACGGCCGTGGCCGTCGCGCACCGGGCCGCCGCGGCCGCCAGCATTCGCCTGCTCATTGTCAGCCGCATTCTCAGCCCGCCCCTCGCTGATGACCCGCCGTCAAGGTTGCTCTCGCCCGATCGTGGTTGCGGGCAGGCCGGCGTCCGGCCTTTTTCACCGAGAGTTGACGTCCTGCTTGTCAAGACGACACCTGATCACGCGCCAGGCAGCCCGGCATCCACGTCAGCGTGGACATAGACTCGCAGGGAGATCCCAGTGAGGAGACGACCCTGCATCCCGACGACGACGAGCACAGGGCCCTCGAACTGATCGCCGCCAGGCTCCGCGCGGCCGAGCCGCATCTTGCCGGGATGTTCGGCGTCTTCAACCGGCTGACTGCCGAGGCAGGCGACCCTCCAGAGGAGGACCTGATCTCCCCGGCCCGGCTGGCCGGCCTGACCGGGGAGGTCGGCTCCGCATCCGCCGCGCACGGCGAGCCCGGGTCGCCGCTGCGGGTCATGCTGGTCCCGGCGGCGCTGCTGATGGCGCTTGTCGTGGTCTTCACCGTCATCCTTTCCGGCGGCAGCAGCTGCGCACCGCTGGACCGGGCCTCGGTCTTCGCTTACCACACGGCCAGGGTCTCGGCCTGCGAGCAATCCCAGGTGACAAAGGCCACCACCAGCCGCTAGCTGGCAGCGGACAGGCGCTGCCGCGCCTGTCCGCCAGCTTCGCCGCCCGTCGCGATCAGCCGCTGCCGCGCTCGGCTACCTGACCAGGGTGAACCTGTCCAGCTCGGCGCCGTACTCGTCCAGCCCGCGGACCAGCAGCGTGGAACGGGAGTTCGGGCCGGAGCCCGGTGTGCTGTCGACGACCAGCAGGTTGTAGCCGGTGTAACGGATCCGCGACCAGGTCACCGTCTCCGGCACCGTGTAACTGGTCTTGGTGGCAAAGTCGTACTCGTTGACGAACGTGGCTTCCGAGGAAACGTTGTGGATGGCGCCCTCGTAGCTGTCCGGTGCCGAGAACGAGTACAGGCTCTCGCCGCCGGCGCCAGCGCAGACGTACGTGGTGCCGTCCTTGGCCGGGTAGATGGTGGCGCCAATCGGCGCTGCCCCGGTGGAAGACCCGTTGATGATCGGGTCGGTCCGCTCGAAGACGTGGTTGTGCCCGTTGATGACCAGGTCGACCGAGTACTGGTCGAAGAGCGGCGTCCAGTGCTTCTGGACGCCTCCCTCGCATCCGTGCACGGTGCAGGTGGAGTAAGCGCAATGGTGGAAGTAGGCCACGATGAAGTCCACCTGCGGGTTGCTGCGCAGCGACGCGAGCGTCGTCTTCAGCCACGCGGTCTGCGCCCCGCCGGTGTAGCCGAGGTCCGCCGGGATCTCGAAGGACACGTCGTTCGCGTCCAGGCTCAGGAACCCGACGTTGCCGTAGATCCAAGAGTAATAGGTCGGCGGTTTCGAGCTGGTCACCTGGCCGGGGAAGTCCCACCGTGCGTACTGGCCGCCGTAGCCGTCCGGCGAGTACCAGGCCTCCAGCTCATGGTTGCCGACCGCGAGCTGCCAGGGGATGTGGCCGGCGATCCCGTCCATCTCGGTGAAGAAGATGTCCCAGATCCGCGGGTCGTAGGTGTCGGTGATCAGCCCGCTGCCGCCGGACTCGGCGTAGGAGACATCGCCGGCATGCAGGTGGAAGGCGGGGCAGTAGGCGTTGATCAGGTTGTTGGTGGCGATCGCGTCGTAGGTGACGCCGTGGTCGCCCAGAGCGGTAAAGGTGAACGGGACCCGTCCGTGCGGCGCGGTGGTGAACGTGCCGACCACGTCGAGAGCGTCCCGGCCCTGGTGCCCGATGCTGTAGAAGTAGGTCTGGCCCGCCCGCAGCCCATCGACCTGCGCGTGCAGGTAGTACTGCACGTCCTGCGACGGCGCGTTGATCGAGACCGAGTCCACCGGCACGGTGTCGCTGACCGGCGTGGTCAGGGTCCTGATCTCGGCCGGTATCGGCCCGCTCAGGTCGAACGGGGAAAGGCCGACGCGCAGGAACGGGCTCTTGACCAGCGCGGGAACCTGCCATGCCACGGCCATCTGGCTGGTGGGATCGGCGCCGAACGCGATGTGCCTGCCGAAGGCCGGCACGCCAGCGCCGTTCGGGACATCCGCGCTGGCCAGCAGCATCGGGGTGCGCTTGGCTGCGCTGCCGGCAGCGGCTTCGGCCGGGCCGCTGAGCAGGGCCGGGCCGGCCGCCAGCACGCCGGCGCCGAGGACGCCGCCGCGCAGCAGCGAGCGGCGTGAGGTGGCACGACGGAACCAGTCGTGCTGTTCCGCGATACTGAGACGCTTTGCCTGTTCCGGGGTCATCCGCTGAGAAGTCATACCGGCACGCTAGGGATGAGCCGTGGCAGATCATCATCAGTGAGGTGGAAGCCGGGTAAACCATGAGGAAATATTCCGTAGCGGACCGACCGGGTACGGACCCGGCCGCGCACGGGCCCGCGAGAAAGCCCTAGCTGACGGAATACCGCGCCTGGAGCTTGCGCAGGGTCGCCTCGATGCCCGCGGCATTCCGCTGCGGGTAGCCGAGCAGTTCCAGGGCTCTCGCCCGGAGCGCGCTGGCCTGGCTGTAGTCGAAGGTCTCCGTCACCCGGGTCGAGCCTCCTGGCGACGGCGTGAACTCCCACCGCCAGCTATGCCCCAGCGGGTTGCGCCATTCCACGGCGTGCCCGTCGTCGAAATCGGTAACCACGCTGGTGATCTGGTAAGGCACGCCGAACTGCTTCATCTTCACCGAGAACCGCGCGCCCTGAGCGAGCCGGGACGGGCCGGTCACGGTAGCCATGACCGTGCCGGAGCCGTCGAGCTCGCCGTGGCGGCGCGGGTCGGCCACCATCTCGAAAAGCTCACTAGGCCGAGCATGCACCTCGGCGGCCCGGCTGACCTTGCGGTGACCAGTATCGACAGCAGTGACGGCCATGTCCCGATCGTACCCGGAGCAGCCGCGCGCCCGGCGGTCACACCCCTGCGGGCAGGCCGCCGAGCGCGGCGTCGATGGCGGCCTCGGCGAGCTCGTAGTCACGCAGCTGGCCGGACATGTAGTCCGCATAGGCGGCGAGGTCGAGCAGCCCGTGACCGCACAGCGCCGTCAGGATGACCTTCTCCTCGCCGGTTTCCTTGCAGCGCAGCGCCTCCTCGATGCAGGCCGCCACCGCGTGGGTGGGCTCGGGGGCCGGCACGATTCCCTCGGTCCTGGCGAACCGCAGGCCCGCCTCGAAGCACTCCGACTGCGGCTTGGCCACGGCCTCGATCAGCCCGAGCTCGTAGATGTGCGACAGCAGCGGCGACATGCCGTGATAACGCAGCCCGCCAGCGTGGATCGGATCCGGGATGAACTCGTGCCCGAGCGTGTGCATCTTGAGCAGCGGGGTGAAGCCCGCAGTGTCGCCGAAGTCGTAGGCATAGATGCCGCGAGTGAACGACGGGCAGGCGGCCGGCTCGACCGCGCGGATCACCGGGTTGATCTTGCCGGCCAGCTTCTCCCGCAGGAACGGGAACGCCAGGCCGCCGAAGTTGGACCCGCCGCCGGTGCAGCCGACGATCAGGTCGGGCGTGTCGCCGGCCTCGGCGAGCTGCTTGATCGCCTCCTCGCCGATGACCGTCTGGTGCAGCAGCACGTGGTTGAGCACGCTGCCGAGCGAGTAGCGGGCAGCCGGGTCGCCGCCGGCCACCTCGACCGCCTCGCTGATCGCGATGCCCAGGCTGCCGGTCGAATCCGGGTGCTCGGCCAGTACCGCCCGGCCCGCCGACGTCAGGTCGGACGGGCTCGGGTGGACGGTCGCCCCGTAGGTCTCCATCAGCATCTTGCGGTACGGCTTCTGGTCGTAGGAGGCGCGCACCATCCACACCTCGAGGTCGATGCCGAAAATGGCCGAGGCGAACGCCAGCGCGCTGCCCCACTGGCCGGCCCCGGTCTCGGTGGTCAGCTTGCGCACGCCCTCCGCGGCGTTGTAGTACGCCTGGGGCACGGCCGTGTTGGGCTTGTGCGAGCCCGCCGGGCTGCCGCCCTCGTACTTGTAATAGATCCGGGCCGGCGTGCCGAGATCCTTCTCCAGCCGCCTGGCCCGGTACAGCGGGGTCGGCCGCCATAGCCGGTACACGTCCAGGACATCCTCGGGAATGGCGATGTGCCGCTCGCCAGAGACCTCCTGCGCGATCAGCGCGGCCGGGAACAGCGGCGCGAGGTCGTCCGGGCCGACCGGCTGGCGGGTGCCGGGATGCAGCGGGGGCGGCGGCGGTGACGGGAGGTCGGCGATGACGTTGTACCAGTGCCGGGGCAGCTCGGATTCCTGCAGGATGTACTTGAGCTGACGGTCCATGGCTGCCTCCGGCGCTGCCGAGCTGAAATGCGGTGATCGCCCACGCTAGTGGAAACCCGCGCGCCCGAGGAAGGGCACCGGTGCAGATGCCGGGTAACCTGCACGTGACCCGGAGAAATGGGAATTCATGCGTGTTGACATCTGGAGTGACGTCGTCTGCCCCTGGTGCTACATCGGGAAGCGCCGTTTCGACCTGGCGCTCGCCGCCTTCGAGCACGCAGGCGACGTCGACGTCGTGTACCGCTCCTTCGAGCTCGACCCGGATGTCCAGCCGGGCCAGGCCGCACGGGTGCTCGACATGCTGTCCGTCAAGTACGGCATGAGCGTTGCGCAGGCGGCGAAGGCCGAGGACCGGGTGGCCGCGATGGCGGCGGCTGACGGGCTCGGCTACACCGTCGACAGGGCCGTCGGCAATACCTTCGACGCCCACCGGCTGATGCACCTGGCCGGCGACCTTGGCCGGGCCGAGCCGCTGCTGCAGCGCCTGTACCAGGCGTACTTCGCCGAGGGGCGATCGGTGTTCGACGCGGGCTCGCTGACCGTGCTGGCCGCCGACGCCGGGCTGGACCCTGGTGAGGCGCGGCGGGTCCTTGATGACGGCAGCTACGCCGACGCCGTCCGCGCCGACGAGGATCAGGCCAGGGAAACGGGCATCTCCGGCGTTCCGTTCTACGTCATCGACGGGAAGTACGGAATGTCCGGCGCCCAGCCCGCCGACCTGCTGACCGGGGCGCTGCGCGAGGCATGGGACGCCAATCCGAGCTCGGCCCGTTAATGCGGGGACCAGGAACGGGGAAGAGCGGCGGAGCCCTGAGCAGTGCAACCCGCAGAACCGGGGAGTGACGCCGATGGCAGAGGTCACGCTGGAGCACGTGGACAAGGTCTACGCGGGCGGGGTGAAGGCCGTCAGCGACGTGAGCCTGCACATCCGGGACGGCGAGTTCATGATCCTGGTCGGGCCGTCCGGCTGCGGCAAGTCGACCGTACTGCGAATGATCGCCGGGCTGGAGGAGATCAGCTCGGGTTCCATCCGGATCGGCGATGTGCTGGTGAATGACCTGCCGCCGAAGGACCGCGACATCGCGATGGTCTTCCAGAATTACGCCCTGTACCCGCACCTGACGGTCGCGGACAACATGGCGTTCGGCCTGAAGATGCGCCAGCTGCCGGCCGAGGAGATCCGGCGCCGGGTGGCCGGCGCCGCCCGGGTTCTCGGCTTGGAACCGTACCTGGACCGCACCCCGGCCACGCTGTCCGGCGGGCAGCGGCAGCAGGTGGCGATGGGCCGCGCGATCGTCCGGGAGCCGCAGGCGTTCCTGATGGACGAGCCGCTGTCCAACCTGGATGCCAAGCTCCGGGTGGGCATGCGAGCCGCGCTCGCCGACCTGCACGAGCGGCTGAAGGTCACCACCGTCTACGGCACGCATGACCAGGCCGAGGCAATGCTGCTGGGCGACCGGGTGTGCGTGCTCAGAGACGGGCTGCTGCAGCAGGCCGGCACCCCTGAGGATCTGCTAGACCATCCGGCCAGCCTGTTCGTCGCGGGGTTTATCGGCTGGCCGGCCATGAACCTCGTCACCGCCCGGCTGATCGCCGGCGCCGGGCTGATCGCCGATGCCGGGCTGACCGCCGGCGCCGGGCTGACCGCCTCGTTCGGCGCGCACCGGCTGGCCATCCCCGGATCGGCACTCGCCGCCCGGCCCGGCCTGGCGGAGTATGCCGGCCGCGAGGTCATCCTCGGCATCCGGCCGCCCGATTTCGGCGTCCGCCCGGACGGTTTCGGCGATGCGCGGCCGTCCGGCCCCTGGCCGGCACTGATGCGGGTCTCCGTCGACCGGACCGAGGAGCTCGGCGGCGAGACCCATGTGATCTTCGTCATCGACGCGCCGCCGGTCGAGCACCAGGACCTCGCTGCCCTCCGCGCCGATGCCGACGAGGACGAGGCGCCGATCCCGCTCGCGGCGGGCACGTCGCTGTGGACGGCGCGGGTGAGTTCCGGCAGCCGGGTCCGGCCCGGCGATAGCATCGAGCTCGGCCTGGATCCCGGCTGCCTGCACTTTTTCGACCCGGTCAGCGGGCTGGCGATCGGCCGCGGTCAGCCCGGCGGCTTGGACTAGCGCGGCGCGGGAACGCCCCCCGCTGGCGCAGGCCTGGCGGGGAGAATGTCGGGGGAGGCGGCACGGACTCGTGAGGTTTGTCTTCAGCCCGCCGGCCGATGAGGCCGCGGGCCTGCTGACCCTTCCGTTCGGCGAGCCGCTGGACGAGTGGCGGGATGAGCGGCTGGTCGAGATCCGCCAGCGGGGCATCTCGCGGCACGTCGTCAGGTTCGTCGCCGACGGCGGCGAGCTCTACGCGCTGAAGTCCATCAGCGAGCGGCTGGCCCGCCGGGAGTACCGGCTGCTGCGCGCCCTCGCCGAGCTGAACGTGCCGGCCGTCGAGGTGGTCGGGATCGTGGTCGACCGCGGCCCCGAGGCGGACGCGATC
>JBEKFH010000231.1:0-7891 GCA_050013415.1 Streptosporangiaceae bacterium
GTCGGCCGCGGACAGCACCGCGGTCTTGACCGCCTCGGTGATGCCCTTGGTCACGCTGGTGAGCATGTACGGGCAGTACTGCGCAGCGCTGATGCAGCCGTCGGTGTCCACCCACTCCATCGTGATGTGCTTGCCCGCGCTGTCAGCGGTCTGGACCGCCTTGGCGGTGCCCAGGCCGACGCCGCCGGCCACCGGGAAGATGACGTCGGCGCCGTCGCTGATGAAGGTGTTGGTGAGCGACTGGCCCGCTGCCTCGTCGGTGAAGTTCCCGACGAAGCTGCCCTTCTGGGTCTTCTCGTTCCAGCCGAGCACCTTCACGCTGGTGTGGTGCTGGGAGTTGTAATACTGGACGCCGTCATAGAACCCGTCCATGTAGATGGTGACGGTGCCGAAGTTCTCGCCGCCGTAGGTGGCCACGACGTGGCTCTTGCTGTACCCGGCCGCCAGGTAGCCGCCGAGGAAGCCGTCCTGCACGGTGTTGAACACCAGCTGGTCGATGTTGGCGACCTTCTTGCCGCTCAGGCAGTCCGAGGCATAGGAGCAGTCCACGATCGCGAACTTCTGGCTCGGGTTAGCCTTGGCGGCCGCCTCGGTCGCGTCCGCCATCAGGAAGCCGACTGTCACGATGATGCCGCACTTCTGCTGCAGGAAGGTGCTGATGTTGGTCGCGTAGTCCGCCGAGGTGGTGGACGCCAGGTAGGTGACCTTGATCTTGCTCGGGTCGGTCGCCGCGGCGGCCTGCATGCCCTCCCAGGAGGACTGGTTGAACGACTTGTCGTTGATGCCGCCGGTGTCGGTGACCATGCACCCCTTGAAGGCGGCGGCCGTCGAAGGCGTGCTCGACGTGCTGCTGGACGGGCTGGAGCTGGGTGAACTTGAGCCGCATGCCGCGGCGAGCAGGGCGACGGCGCTTAGTGCGGCGACGCTCCCGAGTTTGCCTCTCACGGTTACCTCCTGTGCCGGGGGACAGCCAGCAGGCTGCCCGGAAGGACCGCCGGCTATCTAGCAGGGCCCCAGCCGGCCAGGGCCAGGAAGTCCGAAAACCCCCGGGATTTTCCGAAGGCTAGCCCTGATGCCGCTGTCCGTGAAGCGCAAAGGTCGAGTGCTTGCAGGGCTGTTGCCGAATCGAGACCCTTAAGATCGTTAGTCCCCTGCTGGATGGCGGGAAGATGCGGGACCGGCACTTGGCGGCCGTTTCGCATGCTTCTGGAGGTTCGGATGGCGATCGACTGGACGGCGCTGCGCGCGGCGGCGGCCTCAGCGGCGCGGCGCGCCTACGCGCCCTACTCGAAGTTGCAGGTGGGAGCAGCTGGCCTAGCCTCCGACGGCCGGCTCGTGACCGGCTGCAACGTGGAAAACGCATCGTACGGCCTGACCCTCTGCGCCGAGTGCGGGCTGGTGTCCGCGCTGCACGCGTCCGGCGGCGGGACGCTCGTCGCGGTGAGCGTGGTGGCCGGGGACGGCGAGCCGCTGCTGCCGTGCGGCCGCTGCCGCCAGCTGCTGCTCGAGGCGGGCGGGGACGGCCTATTGGTGGAGACCGCCGCCGGGCCTACTGAGCTGGGACTGCTGCTGCCGGCCTCGTTCGGCGGCGCGGACCTGGCCGGCCGGCGGGCCGCCGATGCCTGACGTCGTCGAGCTGATCCGGGCCAAGCGGGATGGCCGGCGGCTCGCCGACGGCGACATCAGCTGGCTGATCGGCACCTACACCAGCGGCGGCGTCATCGCCGACGAGCAGATGTCGGCGCTGCTGATGGCCATCTACTTCCGCGGCCTCGATCCGACGGAGCTGCGCGCCTGGACAGCCGCCATGATCGACTCCGGGGAACGGCTCGACCTCAGCGCGGTGGCCGCGCCCACCGTCGACAAGCACTCCACCGGCGGCGTGGGCGACAAGGTCTCGCTGGTCCTCGCGCCGCTCGTGGCCAGCTGCGGTGCCGCCGTGCCGCAGCTGTCCGGCCGCGGCCTTGGCCACACCGGCGGCACCCTGGACAAGCTGGAATCGATCCCCGGCTGGCGGGCCGAGCTCGGGACGGCCGAGATGATCTCGGTGCTGCGCGCAGCGGGCTGCGTGATCTGCGCCGCGGGTCGCGGCCTCGCGCCCGCCGACCGCATGCTGTACGCGCTGCGCGACGTGACGGGCACCGTGGAGTCGATCCCGCTCATCGCCAGCTCGATCATGTCCAAGAAGATCGCGGAGGGGACCGCCGCCCTGGTGCTCGACGTCAAGGTCGGGACTGGCGCATTCATGCGCGACATCAGCGAGGCCAGGCTGCTGGCCCAGACCATGGTGACGCTCGGGGAGGAGCATGGTGTCCGGACCACCGCCCTGCTCACCCGGATGGACACGCCGCTCGGGCGGGCCGTCGGCAACGCCGTCGAGGTCGAGGAGGCCGTGGCGATGCTGGCCGGCAGCGGCGGCCCGCCGGACCTGGCCGAGGTGACCCTGGCGCTCGCGGCCGAGATGCTCACGCTGGCCGGACTGCCCGCGGGCTCCGCTGAGCCAGCGCCAGGTTCCGCCGGCCCGGCGCCTGGCCCCACCAGCTCGGCTGGCCCGGGCTCGGCTGGCCCGGGCTCGGCTGGCCCGGGCTCGGCTGGCCCGGCCGCGGCGCTGGCCGACGGCCGGGCGCTTGAGCACTACCGCGCGATGATCAGGGCACAGGGCGGTGACCCTGACGCGCCGCTGCCGCGGGCGGCGCACACCGCGGTGCTCACCGCAGCGGAGACTGGCTGGCTGCGCCGGCTGGATGCCCGCGCGGTGGGCATGGCGGCCTGGCGGCTCGGGGCCGGCCGGGCCAGGAAGGAGGACCCGGTGAGCGCCGCCGCGGGGGTCATCTGCCTTGCCAAGCCCGGCGACCGGGTCGAGCGCGGCCAGCCGCTGCTGGAGCTGCGCGGAGACGTCGAGGCCCGTTTCGCCGGCGCCACCGAGGCGCTGACGGACGCGATCGAGATCGGCTCCCGCCCGCCGGAGCCCGCCTCTCTCATCCTGGAGCGCATCGGCAGCTGAGATGCGGGTATCAGCTCACGGCACTCAGCGGCTGTATGCCATCCAATGCCGCGCCAAGCCTGTCCTTCTCTACCTCAAGGTCGTAGCGCGCCTGCAGGTTCATCCAGAACCGCTCCGAGGTGCCGAAGTACCGGGCGAGCCGTAGTGCGGTGTCGGCGCTGATCCGACGCTGGCCGTGGACGATTTCGTTGATCCGCCTGGCCGGCACGTCCACCGCCTTGGCCAGCTGGTACTGGCTCACATCAAGCGGTTCCAGGAACTCCATGAGCAGGATCTCGCCCGGGTGCACTGGCGGCATGATCGTGTCCGCTGTCATCGCTCCCCCTCCTAGTGGTAGTCGACGATCTCAATGTCCTCCGGTCCCGCGTCGGACCAGAAGAAGCAGATCCGCCACTGCCGGTTTACCCGGATGCTGTGCTGCCCGGCCCGGTTGCCTGTCAGCTTCTCCAGCCGATTGCCTGGTGGCACGAGCAGATCGGCCAAGGTTTCTGCGGCGTCGAGCATGGCCAGCTTGCGCCAGGCGATGCGTTGCGTCGGTCCGTCCAGCCTCCGCGATCGCTTCCGGAGCCAGATGGCTTCCGTGTCCTTGTCCCTGAAGGATCGCAGCACGCATCCTATGATAACGCATCGCGTTATTAACGCAACGCGTTACTGCGGAGCAGAGCCAAGGCGACGAACGGGTCTCTGCATGTAGACCATCGGTGACGGCGCCGCCGTGGCGAATGGCCCGCACTCTGCATAACCCAGGCGACGGTAGAAGCCGATAACGTGCCCGCTCGTGGGGAGCACGTCCAGCATGAGACGGCTGAATCTCTGCTGCCCTGCATGACGATGGGCGCGACTCATGAGGAGGCGGCCGATCCCGTCCCTGCGATGGGCAGGCCGGACGTACAGCCGCTTCACCTCAACGGCGCCGGGAAGGGGACCGGGAGCCAGCCCCACGCACCCCGATCGGCTGTTCGCCCAGATAGGCCACGAACAAAGCTCCGGGCGGGGCATGGAACAGCGCCAGGTTCTCACACTCCCGCCGAAGCACGAGCGGGAGCTGAGGGACACTCGCAGTCTCCCGACCGTCGCCTTCGGTGAGGATCGCGGCTATGTACTCGAAGATCAGATCGACAGCGTCAGACCTGCACTAATCCGAGAGCCCGCCTGCTTGCGCTGAACGCCGTCGACCTGGTTCAACTGGGCTGGTGCGCCCGTCAAGCGTTCCCTGATCGCTTACGACCATGTGTGACCTGCCCCGATGCCCCGGTCAAACGATCTGGGCCGGCGGTGTAACGCCGTTGCAACGCTGCTGCAACTGGCCGCGCTGACGATCGGGTCATCACAACCCAGCAAGCCAGAAAGGCTCGCCATGAACGCGCTCCAGCAATTCAGCCGGTCCGAGAAGATCACCGCCGGGGCCGGGATCGTCCTGCTCATCGGGGTGTTCGCCTTCCCGTGGTACCACGTCGGCTCCCCCTCCTACACCGTCGGCGGCCAGACGTTTGGCGGTTACAGCTACAGCACCAACGTGCTCAACGGCCCGGGCTCCTTCTTCGGCATCCTGGCGCTGATCGTGCTCATCGCGCTGCTCGCCGAGTTCGGCATCAGGCGGTTCACCTCCGCACAGCTCCCCGCGCTCCCGGTCTCCTGGAACGCGGCCGAGATGTACGGCGCGGTCGCCGTGCTGGCACTGCTCGTGATCAAGATCCTGTTCCACATCGGGAACTTCGGCTGGGGCTTCTATGCCGACCTCGTGCTTGCGGTCGTGCTGGTCTACGGCGCATTCGGGCTCAGCCGCAGCAGCTCGGCGGCTCAGGTTCACGCCTCCGCGCATGGCGGCTGACGGCACGGTCGAGCAGCCTAAGGCCTGGCCGCCCGCAAGACTGGCCCGGCTGCCCGCAGCGCGCGACGCGCGCGAGCGGGCAGGCCGGGCCCGCTCGCGTCATAATGGGGAGCGTGTCCCTGACGTTCGAGCAGCTCCGCGGCGTTCCCAAGGTGCTGCTGCACGATCACCTTGATGGCGGCCTGCGGCCGGGGACCATCGTGGAGCTGGCCCGCGAGACCGGATACGGCGGGCTGCCGTCCGAGGACGTCGGCGAAATGGCCCGCTGGATGGCCGGCGCCGCGCGGCGCGGTCGCCTGGAGCTCTACCTTGAGGCGTTCCAGCACACGGTCGGCGTGATGCAGACCAGGGATGCGCTGATCAGGGTGGCCGCCGAGTGCGCGGAAGATCTCGCCGCCGACGGCGTCGTCTACGCCGAGGTGAGGTTCGCTCCCGAGCTGCACGTCAGCCGCGGGCTCAGCCTTGACCAGGTCGTCGATGCCGTGCTCGAGGGCTTCCGGCGCGGCAGCGCCGGGCGGGGTATTACCGTCTGCGCGCTGCTCACGGCCATGCGCACGGCCGCCCGCTCGCTGGAGATCGCCGAGCTCGCGGTGCGGCACCGCGACGAGGGCGTGGTCGGCTTCGACATCGCCGGGGCCGAGGCAGGCAGCCCGCCGAGCCGGCACCTGGACGCGTTCCAGTACGTGGCGCGGGAGAACTTCCACATCACCATCCACGCGGGCGAGGGGTTCGGGCTGCCGTCCATCTGGGAGGCGCTGCAGTGGTGCGGCGCCGAGCGGCTCGGCCACGGCGTCCGCATCGTTGACGACATCGAGGTCGGGCCGGACGGCGTCATCTCGCTCGGCAGGCTGGCCAGCTACGTCCGGGACCGGCGGATCCCGCTGGAGATGTGCCCGACGTCCAACGTGCAGACCGGAGCCGCCCCCTCCATCTCCGGGCATCCGATCGGGCTGCTGCGCCAGCTGTCGTTCCGGGTGACGGTGAATACCGACAACCGGCTGATGAGCGGGGTGACCCTGGCATCGGAGTTCGCTGCGCTCTCCGCAGCGTTCGGCTACGGCTGGTCCGATGTGGAATGGCTGACCATCAACGCGATGAAGAGCGCATTCGCTCCGTTCGACCAGCGGCTGAAGATCATCAACACGGTGATCAAGCCGGGCTTCGCGCTGGCGAAGGCCGCGAGTGACGCCGTGCTCAGGGCATCGAGATAGCGTCGGGGGCGTGGGCATCGAGCAGGCGCCGCAGGCCACCGCAGGCCGCAGGGGGCCGTCCGACGTCCCGGCCGCGGACGGCGCAGCTGGCATCGCCACCTCGGACGCCGCGCTCCGGCACGTGCTGCACGGGCTGCCGGGCGTGGACCAGGTTGGCGCCGAGGCCCGGGCGGCCAGCCTGGCCACCCGGTCGGTCAAGCGGGACGCGAAGCTCTGGGCGCTCGACATGTCCATCCGGATGATCGACCTGACTACGCTGGAGGGCGCGGACACCCCGGGCAAGATCCGCGCGATGTGCGCGAAGGCACTGCGGCCTGATCCCGCTGATCCCGCGGTCCCGCCGGTCGCCGCCGTGTGCGTCTACCCGGACCTGGTCGCCATCGCCCGCGCCCAACTGGCCCGCGGCATGCCGTCCGCCGGCCAGCAGCGAGTCGGCCAGCCAGACTCCGGCCAGCCAGACTCCGGCCAGCCAGACTCCGGCCAGGCGGGTGCCGGCCGGGTGGCCGTCGCGTCCGTCGCCACGGCGTTTCCGTCCGGCCGCGCGTCGCTGGCGGTCAAGCTCGCCGACGTCAGCGATGCCGTGCGCAGCGGCGCGGACGAGATCGACATGGTCATCGACCGGGGCGCGTTCCTGGCCGGGCGCTACGGGCAGGTGTACGAGGAGATCCGGGCGGTGCGCGAGGCCTGCGGCACGGCTCACCTGAAGGTGATCCTGGAGACCGGCGAGCTCGCCACCCTGGACAATGTCGCCCGCGCGTCCTGGCTGGCGATGCTGGCCGGCGCCGACTTCATCAAGACCTCCACCGGCAAGGTCAGCCCCGCGTCGACGCCGCCGGTCGCCCTGGTCATGCTGGGCGCGGTGCGCGACTACGCCCGCGCGACCGGCCGCCAGGTCGGGGTCAAGGTCGCCGGGGGGATCCGGACGGCCAAGGACGCGATCCGCTACCTGGTGCTCGTGCGGGAGACGGCCGGGCAGGACTGGCTCACCCCGGCGCTGTTCCGCATCGGCGCCTCCAGCCTGCTGAACGACCTGCTGATGCAGCGCAGCAAGCAGCTCACGGGCCAGTACGCCGGGCCGGACTACTTCACGCTGGACTGACGATGACACGGGGATGTACGACGTAACGGGGACGACCTCAGCACGCAGCACTGATGGCCAGGAGGGTGCCGGTGGCCGGCAAGCGAAGGCAGGGGAGCGGCATCGCCGCGCCGCCAGCCGCGGGCGGGGTCGCCGCGCCATCGTCGGCCCTCCCGGCTGGCGCGTCCCGCGCGGCCGATGCGCCCTGGGAGTACGCGCCCGCGCCTGAGTCGCGTGAGGTCGTCACGATCGCGGCCGAGTACGGCCTGTTCATCGACGGCGAGTTCGGCCCGGCCGCGGACGGGCGGCAGTTCCCGACGGTCAATCCGGCGACCGAGGAGACGCTCGCCCGGGTCGCGCTGGCCGGCCAGGCTGACGTGGACCGGGCGGTCGCCGCCGCGCGCGCCGCCTACCAGAACGCCTGGGGGCCGATGCCGGGCGCCGAGCGGGCCAAGTACCTGTACCGGATCGCCCGCGTCCTGCAGGAGCGGGCCCGCGAGTTCGCCGTGCTGGAGAGCCTCGACAACGGCAAGCCGATCAGGGAGTCCAGGGACGTCGACGTGCCGCTCGCCGCCGCTCACTTTTTCTACTACGCGGGCTGGGCCGACAAGCTGGAGTACGCGGGCCTCGGCCCGGCGCCCCGGCCGGTCGGCGTGGCCGGGCAGGTGATCCCGTGGAACTTCCCGCTGCTGATGGCCGCGTGGAAGCTCGCGCCCGCGCTGGCCGCCGGCAACACCTGCGTGCTCAAGCCGGCCGAGACGACGCCG
>JBEKFH010000232.1:0-7874 GCA_050013415.1 Streptosporangiaceae bacterium
GTCTTCGTGTCGTTCGTCTGCAGCCAGACCGGCATGATCCGGCACTGGAACCGGCTGCTGCGCGGCACGACCGACGCGCGCGCCCGGCTGCACATGTTCCGGTCCCGGACGATCAATACCATTGGCGCCTGCTTCACGGCCGTCGTGCTGGTCATAGTGCTGTTCTCCAAGTTCGCCAGCGGTGCGTGGATCGTCGTCGTGGCAATGCCGGTGATCTGGCTGACCATGCGCGGCATCCACAAGCATTACGCTGACGTGGCGCTCGAGCTGGTCCCGCCGAAGGACGTGCCGGTTACCCTGCCGGCTAGCAACCTGGCCGTCGTCCTGGTGTCGAAGCTGCACCTGCCCACGCTGCGGGCGCTGGCCTACGCGCAGGCGACCAGGCCCAGCCGCCTGGAGGCGATCACGGTCGAGGTCGACGAGGCGGAGACGCTACGGCTGATCCAGGAGTGGGATCGCAGCGGCCTGGCGGTACCGCTCACCGTGATCGCCTCGCCCTACCGGGAGATCACCCGCCCGGTCATGGCCTACGTCAAGCGGCTGCGCAGGGAGAGCCCCCGCGACATCGTGACGGTCTACATCCCCGAGTACGTGCTCGGCCACTGGTGGGAGCAGGTGCTGCACAACCAGACGGCGCTGCGGCTTAAGACGAGGCTGCTGCAGCAGCGCGGCGTGGTCGTCGCCAGCGTGCCGTACCAGCTGAGCTCGGCGACCAGGCAGCATGCGGCGGGCGGACTGACGGAGCCGCCGCCGGTCGCCTGGCTGCCCGGCGGCAAGCCGGATCGTGCCGGGCCGAGCGCCATGCCGGACCCGGCGGGGCGGAGCGCCATGCCGGACCCGGCGGGGCGGAGCGCCCGGGCGGACCAGGCCGGGCAGAGCGCCCGGGCGGACCAGCCGGACGGAGCGGGCCGCGCGTCCCGAGAGCCTGCACTAGCCGGCGGCCAGGCCACCGGGCCGGACGGGCGGCCGGCGCCCGCACTGCGGATCACGCGATTGTCCGGGCTGCGGCGGCTCACGGCCGGCCGCGATCAGCTGCATGCCGAGGAGTTGCAGGAGGAGATCACCGCGGTGAGCGCGCAGCAGATCGCCGACTGCGCGGACCGGGAGATGATCGATGTTGCCGGCACGCTCCGGACGGTGACTCTGCGGCCCCGGGGACCGAGCCTGACCATGGAGGCCGACCTGTGGGACGGCAGCGGCCACATCACCCTTGTCTGGCTGGGCAGGCGCGATATTCCCGGTATCAGGCCGGGCCGCAGCATCGTCGTGCACGGGCGCGCCGCCAGGATCAGGGGCGAGCTCACGATGTACAACCCGGCCTACGAGCTGCGCTCCTCAGGCGCTGACTGACCTGCTCTTCTCCGCGCCGGTGAAGCGGTAACCCATCCCCGGCTCGGTGAGCAGGTAGCGCGGCCTCGACGGGTCAGGTTCCAGCTTCCTGCGCAGGTGCGCGACGTACACCCGGAGGTAATTGCCCTCGGTCTGGTATTGCGGGCCCCATACCTCCTGCAGCAGCTGGCGCTGGGTCACCAGCCGGTCGCGGTGCCGGACGAGCACCTCAAGCAGCTGCCACTCGGTCGGGGTGAGCCGCACATCGCTGCCGTCCCTGGTGACGCGCTTGTCGGCGAGATCGACGGTGAAGTCCGCGGTGACCACGACAGGCTCGTCCGGCGCGCGGGAAGCCCGGCGCACGGCGGCGCGCAGCCTGGCGAGCAGCTCGCCCATCCCGAATGGCTTGGTGACGTAGTCATCGGCGCCCGCGTCGAGCGCTGCCACCTTCTGGCTCTCCTGGCCCCAGGCCGACAGCACGATGATCGGCGTTGACGTCCAGCCCCGGACTCCCGAGATGACCTCCGTGCCGTCCATGTCCGGCAGGCCCAGGTCGAGTATCAGCACGTCCGGGTGCTCCCGGGCCATCGCGGCCAGGCCCGAGGCGCCATCAGCCGCTGTGCTCACGTCGTAGCCGCGCGCGGTCAGGTTGATCTGCAGCGCCCGCAGGATCGGCGCCTCGTCGTCGATGACAAGAACGCGGGTCACGGCCCTGCCGCCAGCGCGGCGCTTGCCGACCGGGTCGCGATCGGCAGCGTCACCCGCATCGTGAGGCCGCCGCCCTCGGTGTCGGCAGCGGCCACCGAGCCGCCCATCGTGTCCACGAAGCCCTTGACGACGGCCAGGCCGAGCCCGACCCCGGTTCCGGTGCCCCGGGCCCTGAGCCGCTCGAACGGCTCGAACATGCGCGGCTTGAGCTCATCAGGGACACCCGGGCCGTGGTCCACGACGTCCAGGATCACCGTGTCGCCTGACTGCCGGGCGTACAGGGCAGGCGGCCTGGCGGGCGGGGAGTACGCGAGGGCGTTGGCGAAGAGGTTGGCCAGCACGCGCTCGAGGAGGCCCGGATCCGTGCGCACGAGCGGCAGCCCGTCAGGCACCGCCAGCCGCACGGTCAGGCCGGCGTCAAGGCCCCGGAGCGCAACCGGCGCCACCTCGTCGATCGCCGTCGGCCGCAAGAAGGGCCGCAGCGAGCCGGCCGAGAGGCGGCTCATGTCGAGCAGGTTGCCGATAAGAGCGTCCAGGCGGTCCGCTGACTGCTCGATGGTGGCGAGCAGGGCGGCCTCGTCGTCGGCCGTCCATTGCACGTCCGTCTGGCGCAGCGTGCTGACACTGGCCTTGATCGAGGCCAGCGGGGTGCGCAGATCGTGGCTGACGGCGGCCAGCAGCGCGGTGCGCATCCTGTTGCCCTCGGCCAGTGCCTCCGCCTGCGCCGCTTGCGTCCGGAACCGGTCCCGGTCCAGCGCCGCCGCTGCCTGCGCGGCGAATCCGTCCAGCATCCGCGCGCTGAGCGGCCGGGACTGGCCGGCGATCAGCAGGGCAAGGCCGGGCCGCACCTCAACCCGGGTCACGGCGGCGGAGTCCGGCGCCGTCCCGCGCGCGGAGATCCTGACCCACTGGCCACGGACCTGCTCGACAAGCTCGGCCCGGCCCTGCCGGGTGCCGGTGAGGTGCTCAAGAACCGCCGCCGGTGTGTCAGCCCCGCCGAGTACCGTCTGGGCGAGCGCCAGCAGCGACGCGGCGTCCTCGCTGCTGCGGGCGGCCTGGATCGCCCGGCGCGCGGCGAGGTGCACGACGCTGCTGACGGTCACCGCCACGGTGACGAAGAGCATCAGCGCCAGCAGGCTGCGCGGCTCGGCAATCGTGAGCGTGTGCAGCGGCCTGGTGAAGTACCAGTTGAGCAGCAGGCTGGCGGTGACCGCGCCGAGCACTGCGGGCCAGAAGCCGCCGACCATCGCGATCGCGACCACGGCGACCAGGTAGATCAGCAGGTCGTCGGCAAGACTCAGATCCGGCCGGCCGGCTACCAGCGCCGCGGTCAGCAGGGGCAGGCCGGCGGCCAGCAGGACCCCGGCGAGCCGCCGCCTGGCGTCGATCCCGCCGGACAGGTTCAGCATCCCCCTGCGCGGCAGTTCCTCGTGCCGGGCGTCGCGCCGGTCCTCGCGCCGGCTGCCATCCCGCTGCTCGCCCCGGGTGCCACGCCGCACGCGCAGGGCATCGTTACGCTCCTCGTGCCGGGCGTCATTCCGCCGGGCGGCGGCCGGCCAGACATGGGGGCGCGGCGCGGATTCCGGCGTGCCGTCCCGCTGCACGGCGGGCTCGCCTGCCGGAATGCCGGGTTCCCCGCCGCCCGCGGGCAGGGCATCGCCAGGTACGTCCACAATCCACAGTGTGTATGACGAAGCGACGCGCCGCACTAGCAGGCCCAGGCCGGCTCCGGCGACGGCGCAGGCGCCCACTACCGCCACCGCGCGCACGGCCAGCGGCCCGGTCATCCTTAGCTGGCCATACGGCGGCCCGGCGAAGCCGACGGCGGTGAGCCAGCCGATGGCGCCAAGCAGCGGCGCCACGGCTGGCTCCGCGACCATGGATCCCGCCGCCACGACGATGGCGGCGAGCGCGAGAACCGCGCCGGCCGGGAGGCGGCCATGCAGCGCGGCGGCGGCCGCGCCGACCGAGAGCAGCGCGGCGAAGCCGGCCGGCAGCGCCAAGGGCGCGGCGATCCCGCGCCGCCGCGAACTGCTGGCGGCAGGCGAGTTGTTCATGTCAGTGTCAGCTCACCGCGCGGCGGGCCGTCCGCTGACGATCTTGACGAGTTCTTAACGCCGGGCTGGCCGGTCTTGACGCGCCGTTAGCGCCCTCCCGCCGCAGTCGCGAGGCGGTACGGGCCGGGCCCGGGTCAGGCTCGTGACCTCGTCTGCCGGGCCGGCGCGCTGCGGAGGAGCTCCTGGTACAGCGCGGCCGTGTCGGGATGAGGCTCGCCGGCCGGCGCGATGTCGGCGATCACGCCCAGGCAGTGATTCCACGCCTCGCGGACCCCGGAAAGGTTGCCCGCCCTGTGCTCGGCGCGCATCAGGGCCCGCCACAGCTGCTCGGCGGCGACGTCGCCCGCCAGCCCGGCCCGGGAGGCACGGGCCGAGGCAGACGGGTCGTTGGCCTGGAGTTCCAGCGCGGCGAGCATCTCGGCGACGTCCACGATCTGCGCGCGGACGGTCTCCACGAAAGCCAGGTCGAGCCACCAGTGGTAACAGTCGCTGAACGGCTGGCCGCGGACCAATCCCAGCGCGTCCCGCAGATCATCCCGGTCCCTGGCTGCCAGGCCGCGCTCGGCGAGGGCGCTGAAATCCGCCCAGTCGAGGCGTGCGTCCGGGTGCAGCGCGTACTGCCCGCCGCCCAGGTGGACAATCCACTCCGCGCCGCCAGGAGCCGGCCCGAGCTGGCGGCGGGTCCGCGCGATCAGCTGGCGGAGTGAGTCGCTCGGCTTGGGGTGATCCGGATCCGCGCCGAGCAGGTAGCCGAGCTGGGGATTGGACAAGCCGACGGCGCCGTTCAGCGCGAGCGCCAGGATCAGCTGGCTCTGCGCAGGCAGAAGCGCCCCGGAGGCACCGTTAATCGTGAAGGACCCGAGGATCCCGATCCGGAGTGTCCCGGCGGGTGCATCGATCGTGGCGGGTGCGCGCGGGCCGGCCGGGCCAGCTTCCGCCTGCCGCGGGCCGGCCATGACGCTTCGCTCCGGCGCCTGGCCCGGCTCGCCGAAGGTGGGCACCTGGTAGTCCTCGATGCCTGCCTGCCCCCGTTCAGCGGGAGCGGGGGGCGGAGAGTACCCCTCCTGGCCGGGGACGGGGCGCGGAGAGTACCCCTCCTGGCCGGGGACGGCGGGCGGAGAGTACCCCTCCTGGCCGGGGACGGGGCGCGGAGAGTACCCCTCCTGGCCGGGGACGGCAGGCAGCGGGTAGTCGTCCGGGCCCGGGCCTGCGAACAGGCCGGGCAGCGGATCGAGGTCCGGCGCGGGTCCGTCCTCGCTGAGCGGGTCAGCCGGATAGCCGGCCGGCGCGGATCTGTCGTCGCCGAACCACCCGGCCGCCGGGTCCTCGCCGGGGCCGCGGCGCGGCGCTCCGTCCGGCGGCTGCGGCCAGCTCGCGGACCCCAGGGTCGCGGCCCAGCCAGAGCCGTCATAAGGAGGGAAATCGGGGGCAACGTCACCGGGGTCCAGCGCGGTCTCGAACAGGCTAACGATCGACTGGTAGTCCTGGCCGGTCAGCGCCTGCGGCCTGACCTCGAGCTGCATCGGGAAGATCTGCGCGACGATCCCGCCTGGCCGGTCCGGATCGGCGGAGAGCAGGAAGCTGGCGGGCGCGGCGGATCCGTCCGGATCACCCTCGCCGCCGGCCACCAGCGCGGCGATCCCCCCTGGCTCGCTGGCGATGTCGGCGAGGAACGACAGCTGCGCGGCCGTCGGGGCGACCCGGCTGACGAGCAGGGAGAGCGCCCAGTCCTCGTCGTCAGGCTCGGCGATGCGGCGGCACCGGACGTCCGCACTGCCGCCGTCGCCCAGCCTGCGCGCGACGGTCACGGCCCTGGCTGCCAGCAGGTCCAGCGCCTCGTCAAGGTTGTCGCAGTTCGTTGCCCGGCCGCTGGCCACCTCCAGCTCGCTGTACCCGCAGAGGATGAGGTTGTACCAGCCGGCCAGCTCGCTCGTGGCCAGCTCCGCGGCGGCGGCCGCCAGGACCCGGTTCACCAGCCGCGGCGGGCCCTCGACGGAAGTGACCCGCAGATGCTCAAGGTCAATCAGCAGGTATCCGCCCGCGTCGTCAGCGATTCCCGCGGTGAGCAGGCCGGGCAGCAGGTCACCGCGCGCGAGCTGAGGCCCGGGGTCCGGTGGCGGCGCACCGGCAGGCAGTGCGAGGTGCCAGGCCATCCCCTGGCGCCCGCCCGGCACGCTGAACGGCGGCGGCGGCGGCTCGCTGGCCGGGGAGGCCAGGAGCAGCTCCATGGCGGAATGCGTGAGGTGAATGCCGGCGATGGCCGGCAGCTGCTGGCCGTCGGCCGCGAGCCGCGAGCCGAGGTCGCCGAGCGCCGCCCGCAGTCCGCTCGCCGGCTGCGGCGGACTGACGGTGCGCAGGCGACGTTCCGCCTGCATGACGGGCGCGCTGGCGGGCATCGGTATTCTCCGCCCGGGCCGCCTGGCCTGCCGTTGCCGATGACGCATCCGGGCGACCGAGACCATGACGCCGCCCGCCAGCATCCCGGCGGCGAACACCGCGATCGGCGGGAGTTCCTCTTGCTGGGTCAGCGGCGGCGGGTCAGCTGCCACGTGACTGGCCGGAGCGCCGGAGCCAGCCGCACCGGACACCGCCTGCCCGCCGGACCCGGCATGGCCGGCGGCCGGATGCTGCCCGGCGGCCGGATGCTGCCCGGCGGCCGAGTGCTGGCCGGCGGCCGGATAGGACATCGTCTGCCCGCCCGGCCGGGCCGAGCTCGCGGCTGCGCTCGGATGGCTGGCCGGACCGGATGCCGCCGCCCCGCCAGGCCCGGCCGGGCTCGCGGCCCGGTGCGGACGGCTGAAATGCGGATCCCTGGACGGGTGCGAAGGATGATGAGCGGGCTGGTCGGGCGATGCCTGCGACGCGGGGGTCGCAGTGGCGGGCAGCTGCAGCACCCAGCCAGGCCAGATCATGGCCGGATCGCTGAAGACCTGACCGCCGCCCATCTCGTGCCCGATGTTGAGGCTGACAATCTCGGGATACCGGTCGCCGTCGCCGAGGTAGCGCTGGGCTATCGTCCACAGGCACTCACCCGGGCGGACGACCACCGCCTGATACGAAGCCATGCTCATCACCTGAGGGACCGCTGGCGAAGTGGCGGACTGATCCGCGGCGAGGCCCAGCACCCCCGGGCTGGCCGGCCGGCTGGCGTACTCGCCGGCGCCGTCCTCGCCGGGCGTGACCGTGGCCTGGTGACCCGGGGGGTGAACGGCGGGCACGGTGGTCATGACGACGGGGGCGCTCGGCGTCGCCGCGAGCACGGCGGTCGCCGGGCTGGTGAACGTCAGGGCCGCAAGGGCGACCAGCTGGCCGGCCGCGTTCTGCAGGCCGCCCAGCCGCAGGCGCGGTGCCTGCCGCCCGCCGATCGCCGCAATGACCTCGGTGACCACCGCCAGGCTGAACAGTGCCCACGCGACCCAGCTGACGTCCCGGACGGCCGCGAGGAACAACGAGCCGGTGTCCTTGCGGAGCAGCGCTGCCGTGACCTGGTGGGCGGATGGCACGCGGTGCGGGAGCGGGTTACCGCCGAATCGGTACAGCACCGCGGGCAGCCCGACCACCAGCAGGAGCAGCGTGATCAGGGCGGCAAGCCCGCGGGCTGCGGCCACCGCCCGCCGGCCGGTCATGCGGCCGGCCCCTTCCCGGCGGTCACCAGCGACGCGGTCGCCGAGCCTGTCGAGCTCATGGAGTCAATCCCGATGATCGACAGGACACTGGTCGGCTCGGTGACGGTGACCGTGACGCGGATGGATTCCAGGCCTTGCGCAGCCACCGTGCCCT
>JBEKFH010000233.1:0-7836 GCA_050013415.1 Streptosporangiaceae bacterium
TCGAACGCGGTGCCGTAGGGCACGTTGTCGTAACGCTGCCGGCGCTCGTTCTTGACCACGTCGCGCTGGTTCTGCAGGGACTCCTCGTCGAGCGCCGCCAGCAGCGAGCCCATCCGGTCCGCCTCCAGCCAGAGCGCTAGCTCCAGCTGGTGCGCGGGCATGGTCTCGAAGTAGTTGGTGCGCTCGAAGCTCGTGGTCCCGTTGAGCGAGCCGCCGGCGCCCTGGACCAGCTCGAAATGGCCGTTCCCCTTAACCTGCGCCGAGCCCTGGAACATGAGGTGCTCGAAGAGGTGAGCCAGGCCGGTGCGGCCCTCGACCTCGTGCCGCGAGCCGACGTCATACCAGAGGCAGACCGCAGCGACCGGGTTCAGGTGGTCTTCCGACAGCACCAGCCGCAGGCCGTTGGCCAGCCGGTGCTCGGTAGCTGTCAGGCCGCCGGAACCGGCCTGCTGGGTAGCGGCGTGACCCACAGGTGCGTACATCCCTTCGATCGCGTGCAGGAGAAGTCCTGCCACTCTACGAAAGGAACCTGCCAGCTCTGCCGCTGGGCGGGCACCGCCACTGTGTATCACGCGTGATACAATGTCGTCATGACAGAGGTGTCGATACGAGATCTTCGTAACCACGGCGGTGATGTCCTTGACCGCGTCGCCGGCGGAGAGTCGATGACGGTCACCCGGGACGGTCACCCGATCGCCGAGTTGCGCCCGCTGCCCGGCCGCCCGTTGCAGGCGGCGCTGCTGCTGCAGCGATGGCGGGGCCTGCCGGCCGTTGACCCGGCGAAGCTGCGGGCAGATATCGATGATGTGCTGGACCCGGCGCTATGACGGAACCTCCGGCCGGCCAGCCGCGCGGTGTGCTCGACACCAGCACCGTCATCATGCTGTCCCGCATCACCGAGCCGGCCGATCTTCCGGCGGAGCCGCTCATCACGGCGGTGACACTCGCGGAATTGACCATCGGCCCGCTGGTTGCGACGACAGACTCCGAACGCGCCGCGCGTCAGGCGCACGTCCAGCAGGCCGAGGCGGACTTCGACCCGCTGCCCTTTGACGCGCCCGCCGCGCGGGCATTCGGGCGAGTGGCGGCGTCGCTGCGCCAGGCTGGCCGCAAGCCGTCTGCTCGCGCCTACGACGCGATGATCGCCGCCACCGCGATATCCAGAGGCCTGCCGGTCTATACCTGCAACCCAGCGGACTTCACGGGCATCGATGGCCTAACTGTCAGAGCAGTCCCCGTCCCGGGCCCGAACCGCCTGCCCTAGCGGACCACGGGCAGGCTCTCCGAGTTTCCGTACATCTCGTCGGTGCTGCCGCTGGCCGTGTTCGTCTGGTTCAGCGAGAGCCCGAAGGTGAGCGTCTTGTCCGGCGCAGACTTGCTGACGGTGATGCGGAACTCCAGGTTCTCCGTGCTCTTGGCCGGGAAGGTTGTCGGCGCATCCGCGGGTTCACCGGTGATGCTGCCGCTGGCTCCGGTCTTCCCGGCAAGCACGATCGGTCTCCAGGCCCCCTTGTTCCCGACCCGGTAAAAGAGCCGGACCTGGCCTGCGGAGATGCCGGTGTGCGCGCCGTCGTCACCGCTGATGGTGATCCCGGTGATGACGTCGTCGATCTCGTCGGCGGGATTGTAGATCGCCGCGGACAGCTGGGCCGCCTTTCCCGCGGTGATCTTGGAAGCCCCGGAGAACGTGATCTTCGGGCAGATGTGCTTCAGCCCGCCGAGATACAGGGTGGTCAGGCCGTGCTGGCCGGTGTCCGACTCCACCGCGATGATGGTGCACTCGGCGGACATGGTGGCGGCGGTGTAGGTGACGGACAGGTCGCCGGCCGAGTTGGTGTCCCCCTCGTCGGCGGAGAGCCGCCCGCACACGGCCGACTCATCCTCGGTGTCGCCGGTGATGTCGAGCACGATGTGGTCGCCGGCCACTGGCGCGCCGGCCGCGCTGTCCACGTGCACCAGGACAGTGGAGGTCTGCTTGCCTGACAAAGCCTGGTCCGCCGAGGTGACGGTGATGGCGTCGGGAGACTCGTAACCGCCCTGCCGGGCCGACCCGCGCATGGCGCCCTGGCCCACCTGCGACTCGCTCTGGACGCAGCCGCGCATCGGCCCGGTGGCGTAGTCGGCGTTGCTGAACATCTCCTGGATGTAGTAGTCGTTCCCGTTGATCACCTGGTTGTACTGGCTGGTGTTCGGGCTGGCCGCGTTGGTGGATCCCAGCGGGGTGCCGAACGTCCAGGCGCACTCGTCGCCGATCTCGTTGTTCATGCTGTCGGTCCAGGCGTTCACCAGCGGGTCGGTGATGGACTCCATCAGCTCGTGGCTGAGCACGCTGATCTCGGCGTCCGCCACGACGTCGTTGTTGGGCGACTCGCCGACGTTGCAGCCGGTCATCGTCGGGGCCGGCTCGTTGGCGTAGATCACCGTGCCGGCGGTGCCCTGGAAGTAGCTGTGGTAGGCGCAGTAGTTGACCATCGACGTCCACCCCTGCCCGTTCGTGGTCTCGACGCCCGCCGGGAAGAACACGGGGTAGAAGTGCGACTGGTCCTCGGGCAGGTTGTTGGCCGCGAGGTAAGCGCTCAGCTCCGCGGTGATCTGCGGATCCGCGACGCAGGCCGTGTATCCCGCAGTCGGGGTGCAGCTGTTCGCCGGGAACGGATCGGTGTCGACCTGGTCCCCGCTGTAGCTGATCTGGTAGTTGATGTTCGACATCTGGCCGTTCACCAGGCCGCCGTACTCGGTGCCGACGGAGAACACGTTGGTGTTGGTGCCGCTGGCCGCCGACACGTCGGTGAGGAACCTGTCGATCAGGCTCTGGTAGGTGGCCGTCGGGGCGTTGAAGCCCGCCGGGGTCCAGAAGATCGGGGTCACGGTCACCGCGCCGGTGGTCTGGGCGGTGCCCATCACCGGGCCGCCGTGGTAGGTCAGCGGCGGGGTGCAGGTGGCGCAGTTCTCGGTGGACACGATGTCGGTCCCGATCGACGGCGGCGGCGTGCCGGTCAGGTACTGCTGCTCAGAGGCCCAGGTCATGACCACGTTGGCGGGCGGCGGGGTGCCGGGGTCGTTGTAGAACGCGGCGTCGTAGCCGGTCTGGCCGTTGTTGTCCGGCCCGGTGGCGGCGTCCATCTCGTTCACCGGCGAGCCGTTCACGGTGGCGTCCAGGATCGCGTCCCGGTGCCCCCAGCAGCCGGCCTGCATGGTCGGGGTGCAGTCGAGGTTGCTGCCACCCGGGCCGTCGTAGTACTCCCAGCCGAGGAAGGCCGCCATCGGGGTGGCCCAGGGGCCTGCCCAGATTCCCAGCGAGGGCACCGGCAGGTTGGGGTCGTCGTCGGTCGCGATGCCGGTCTGCAGCTGGCTGTCGTAGAGGTTCACCAGGTTCGGGATCGCCGCCAGGCCGCGGCTCACCCGCTCCAGGTTGGTGAACACGAAGATCTGCTCAGCGCCCGTCAGGGTGTTCCAGTTGGTCGGGGGCACGATCGGCGGCAGGTTCTCCTGCGCCGCCCGGATGCCGTTGATGTCCGCCAGGCACTCGGTGTCGCTGCCGCAGTTGTTGTAAATTCCGTTCGATGTCGGGTTGGCCGGCGGCACGATCGGGGTCGCCGGGCCGGACGGCAGGGCGCCGGTGGTGAAGGTGCCGCTGGGACCCGTGGTGGTGTTGCCGGTGTTCTGGTCCCAGACCTGCCAGGTGTAGCTGTACCCCGTATTCGGGGTCAGCTGGCCCAGCGTCACCGAGACCGGCACGTTCGCGCCGGTGCCCGACGGCTGGTTCCAGGCCATCGGCGTCGTCGACGTGCCGCCGGTCGGGCCGTACATCACCGTGTAGAGGACGCTGTCCCCGTTCGAGGTCAGCGTCCCGTTGAGCTGGACGCCGTCATAGTAGGTCGTCGAGGCGCCGAGATCGGTGATCGTAGGCACCTGCGCCGGGGCCGCCGCGGCCACCGGGGCCAGCAGGAACACCGTGCAGCAGACGGCGAACAGGGCGGAGAGGGTGACTTTCAGTGAGCAGCGTCGAAAAAACGGTGCACGAAGCAATGCTGGCCCCTTCAGATTTTTAACGCCCCCCGCGGGGCAGCCTCTTTGCAGAGCGTCTGGGTACCGTAGCGTCGTTCAAATCCCGTTGTCTACGGTCGTTCGGTAGCAGTACTCAGCGGAGTCGGCGGGTCACCTGACCTGGCCCGCGGCATGCCTCGCTGCCACCGCTGCAGGAGGAGGAACGGGTCATGACGAGGTACGAGCCTCGCATTGACGCAGAGTCACTGGTCGCGATCGACATGCACGTGCACGTGGAGCAGGACGGCCACGGCCGCCTGTCGCTGGACGACGAGCTGATGACCGCGTCCGCGAGGTACTTCAAGTCCGCGGACAACCGCACCCCGACCGTCGCCGACCTGGCCCGGCGCTACCGGGCGGCGAACATGGCCGCGGTCATCTTCACCGTCGACGCCGCCACCGCGACCGGGCATCCCGCGCTGTCCAGCGAGGACATCGCGACCGAGGCGGCCGGGCACGCCGACGTCCTCATCCCGTTCGGTTCGGTGGACCCGCACCGGGGAGCGGCGGCCGTGGAGCAGGCACGGAGCCTGGTGCGCGATTTCGGCGTCCGCGGCTTCAAGTTCCATCCCAGCCTGCAGGGCTTCTCGCCGGACGACGAGCGCTTCCGCCCGCTGTGGGGGGCCATCGAGGAACTCGGCGTCCCCGCGCTGTTCCATACCGGGCAGAACGGGATCGGCGCGGGGCTGCCCGGCGGGCGGGGCATCAAGCTGCGCTACTCCAACCCCCTCCTGCTCGACGACGTCGCCGCGGACTTTCCCGGGCTCACGGTGATCCTCGCGCACCCGTCGGTGCCCTGGCAGGCAGAGGCGATATCGATGGCGGTGCACAAGTCCAACGTGTACATCGACCTGTCGGGCTGGTCCCCGAAGTACTTCCCGGCCGAGCTCACCGCGGCCGCGGGCGGCATGCTGCGCGGCAAGGTCCTGTTCGGCAGTGACTACCCGCTGATCACCCCGGAGCGCTGGATTGACGACTTCACCGCCCTCGGCATCCGCGCGGAGGTCCTGCCGGCGATTCTCAAGGACAACGCCCGCAAGGTCCTGAACCTCCCCTGACGGGCTGCCTTTGCGATGGTTGCGGCGCCTGCGGTCACGCCGGATACTGAGAACCCCCTGGAGGCCAGCACGCCTGATTCGGTGGAGGTATCGGTGGTCGACGAGATGCCGGGGGAGGCCGGCGACTTCGCGGCGGAGGTCGCGACCGGCTTCGCCGCGGGCTCGCGGATCGCGGGTTACCGGCTGGAGGGGCGGATCGGCCGGGGCGGGATGGCGGTCGTGTTCCGGGCCCGCGACGAGCGGCTGGGCCGGCTGGTGGCGCTGAAGATCCTCGCGCCGGCACTGGCGGCCGATGAGGCGTTCCGGCAGCGGTTCATCCGGGAGTCCCGGGCGGCGGCGGCGGTCGACGACCCGCACATCATCCCTGTGTTCGAGGCCGGCGAGGCCGACGGGGTGCTGTTCATCGCGATGCGGTACGTGAGCGGCGGTGACGTGGCGACCCTGCTCCGGCGCGACGGCGCGCTGTCCCCGGGCCGGGCCGCTGCGATCATATCCCCGGTGGCTTCCGCGCTGGACGCCGCGCACGCGGCCGGGCTGGTGCACCGTGACGTCAAGCCGGCGAACATGCTGGTGGATACCCGGGAGGGCCGGCCTGATCACGTGTACCTGTCGGATTTCGGGCTGAGCAAGGGCGCGATGTCGTCGGCCGGGCTGACCGGGACGGGGCAGTTCCTCGGCACGCTGGACTACATCGCCCCCGAGCAGATCGAGGGCAGGCCAGTGGACGGGCGGGCCGATGAGTACGCGCTGGCGTGCGCGGCGTTCGAGCTGCTGACCGGGGCACCGCCGTTCCAGCGCGACGAGGCCCTGGCGGTGATGTACGCGCAGATGTCGGAGCCGCCGCCGCTGCTGACGTCCCGGCGGCCGGAGCTGCGGTCCGCCGCCGACCAGGTCTTCGCCAGGGCGCTGGCCAAGGCGCCGGAGGAGCGGTACCCGAGTTGCCGCGACTTCGCCGACGCGCTGCGCTCCGCGTTCGGGCTGCAGCCCTACGACTCCGGCCCCGGGCTCATCCCGGCGGCAGACCACCCGAGAACCGAGATCGCCCAGCAGCCCGCCGACGCCACGCGGGACGGCTACCCGGCCGCCGCCGCCCGAGCCGGAGCCGCCGCCGGAGCCGCCGCCGGAGCCGCTGCCGCCGGAGCCGGCCCGGGGCCCGGCATGGCGGGCCTGCCGACCAGGGAGGCACGGATTCCCGCCCTGCCAGCAGGAGGCGACGGCGACGGGACTCCGCCGACCCGGCACCGCCGTGGCCCCCGCGTCCCGCTGCTCATCGCCGCAGTGGTCATCGTGATCGCGGTCGCCATCGTCATCGCGGCGGCGCTGGGGGGGTCCCCGGCTCACAAGTCAGCGGGCTCGTCGGCGCACGCGCTGCCGGGCTTCCCGATCGAGGCCAGCTCCGGCCTCCCGCCGGTGACCGGCGACACCTGGGTGATCTACCAGGGCGGCAAGGACGCCAGCGCCCGGCTGCACGGTGACATCACGGGCGTGAAAAACGGCGAGGTCGCCCAGCTGTACGCCCAGCAGTTCCCCTACACGAGCGCGCCGCGCCCGACCGGGACGGTCATCCTGCATCCATCCGGCCGGGTGGCGGGCTACTCATTCCAGGTGACCCCGAGCCTGGCCACTCGCTACCGGGTCGAACTGCTGCGCAGCAGTGCGGCGAAGGCCCCGCTGGCGGCCTCGGCGACGAGGACCGTCTACGTCGCGCTGAACGGGACGAGCGGGAAGTCACAGGCCTGCGGCCGTCCCGTCTGCCACGAGGTCTTCCATGTCATCGTCCGAGTCCCGGCCACGGCGCTGGCGACCGAGCTGGCGAAGCCCTGGTACCCGTACTTCGGCCTCAACCTGGCGCCGGCCAAGGCCCCCGCGGCGCCGAAACGGTACCGGCTGGACGCCGGCAGCCCGCACGTCAGCAGGTCACGGCGGATCTCGTCCACCAAGTTCGAGGTGACCGTCACGTACTCGTTCCGGATTGGCGATCATGCCTATAACTGGAACTGGAACATCTGCGCGAAGGACACCGAGACGCGGGACGGTATCGGGCTGCCCGGCAGTCACGGCTGCGGCGCCAAGTATCTTCTCGTCTCGGCCCCCTATTCCGGCTAGCCCGCGGCCAGCCGCGGAGCGGGGTCAGGCTCCCCGCCAGCGACCCCAGGTGAAAGGCGATTCCACGTGAAAGCAGTGACATTCACCGGCGCCGGCGGCAACGAGGTCGTGCGCTTCTCCGAACGGCCCGATCCGGTCCCCGGCGACCACGAGGTCGTCGTTGCGGCCCGCTTCGCCGGCGTCAACTGGGCCGACGTCGCGCAGCGGCAGGGCTACTACCCCCCGCCGCCCGGCTCGCCGGCCGACATCCCCGGGCTTGAGGTGGCCGGCGTGGTGCAGGCGGCCGGCCGCGAGGTGCTCACCTGGCGGCCCGGCGACCGGGTCTTCGGCGTCGTCGGCGGCGGCGGGCTGGCCGACCGGGTCCGGGTGCAGGAGCGGCACCTCGCCGCCGTGCCGGCCGGCCTCGCCGATGACCTCGCCGCGGCTGTGCCGGAGGCATACATCACCGCGCATGACGCAGTGTTCACCCGCTGCGGTCTTGAGCTCGGCGAGGTGCTGCTCGTCACCGGGGCGAACGGCGCCGTCGGCTCGGCCGGGGTCCAGCTCGGGCTCGCCGCCGGGGCGCGGGTGGTCGCCTGCGTCCGGTCGCCGGGCACGGCCAGCGAGCACGCGAAGAACGGGGCCG
>JBEKFH010000234.1:0-7792 GCA_050013415.1 Streptosporangiaceae bacterium
CGATGACCGCCAACCAGCCGAAGCCGCTGCTGCCCGTGGCCAACCGGCCGATCATGGAGCACGTGCTGCGGCTGCTGAAGCGGCACGGATTCTCCGAGACGGTCGTCACAGTCCAGTTCCTCGCCTCCCTGGTGCGCAACTACTTCGGTGACGGCGAGGAAGTGGGCATGAGCCTGCAGTACGCCACCGAGGAGATGCCGCTCGGGACCGCGGGCAGCGTCAAGAACGCCGAGGACGCGCTGCGCGACGCGCCGTTCCTGGTGATCTCGGGTGACGCGCTGACGGACATCGACCTGTCGGAGATGGTCCGCTTCCACCGCGAGAACGGCGCCCTGGTGACCGTCGGACTGACCCGGGTGCCGGACCCGCTGGAGTTCGGGATCGTCATCGCCGACGACGACGGCCGGATTCAGCGGTTCCTGGAGAAGCCGGACTGGGGGCAGGTGTTCTCCGACACGGTCAGCACCGGGATCTACGTGATGGAGCCTGAGGTGCTGGCTGAGGTGCCGGCCAGCGAGTTCGCCGACTGGTCAGCCGACATCTTCCCGCGGCTGCTCAAGCAAGGCGCCCCGGTGTTCGGCTGGGTCGCGGACGGCTACTGGGAGGATGTCGGCACGCACGAGAGCTACCTGCGGGCCCAGGCGGACGTGCTGTCCGGCCGGGTGCAGGCGGAGATCGCCGGATTCGAGGTCTCGCCCGGCATGTGGGTGGCCGACGGGGCCGAGGTGGATCCCGATGCCATCCTGACCGGGCCGCTGTGCATCGGGGAGTACGCCAAGATCGAGGCGGGCGCGCAGCTGCGCGAATTCACCGTGATCGGCAACAACGTGGTGGTCAAGGAAGGCGCGTTCCTGCATCGCGCCGTGGTGCACAACAACGTCTACATCGGCCAGGGCGTGACGCTGCGCGGCTGCGTTATCGGGAAGAACACCGACGTCATGGCGTCGGCCCGGATCGAGGAGGCCGCCGTTGTCGGCGACGAGTGCCTGATCGAGCCCGAGGCCTATGTGTCGGCAGGAGTGAAGGTATATCCGTTCAAAACCATCGAGGCCGGCGCGGTGGTCAATACCAGCGTGATCTGGGAGTCGCGCGGCCAGCGGACTCTCTTCGGGCCGCGCGGCGTCTCCGGGCTGATCAACGTGGAGATCACGCCTGAGCTGTGCGTGCGGCTGGCTAGCGCGTATGCCACCACGCTGAAGAAGGGCGCCGTCGTCACCACCTCCCGCGACGTGTCCCGTGCCGCCCGCGCGTTCAAGCGGGCCGTGCACAGCGCGCTCAACGCCAGCGCGATCAACGTGGTCGACCTGGAGGCGCAGCCGCTTCCCGTGGCCAGGTTCGAGACGGCGCGGGGGGAGGCGAGCGGCGGCATCGCGCTGCGCACCACGCCGGGCAATCCGCAGTCCATCGACATCATTTTCCTTGACGAGGCCGGCGCCGACGTGTCGCAGGCCGACCGGCGCAAGATCGAGCGCGTGGTCTCCCGGCAGGAGTACCGGCGGGCCTTTCCCGGCGAGATCGCCGAGCTGATCTACCCGGCCAGGGTGCGGGAGTCCTACGCCTACGATCTGCTCCGCTGCGTTGACCTGACCGGGGTTGACGAGGCGGGGATGAAGGTCGTGGTGGACTGCGCGGGCGGCACGGTCTCGCTGATCCTGCCCGTGCTGCTCGGCCGGATCGGGGTGGAGGTGCTGACTCTCAATAACCGGCTGGACGAGACATCCCCGACCCAGTCGCTGGCGCAGACGCGGGCGGGCCTGCAGCGGCTCGCTGACCTCGTGGCGTCGTCGGGGGCCGACTTCGGCGTCCGGTTCGATCCCGTCGGGGAGCGGATCATGCTCGTCGACGAGAAGGGCGGGGTGATCAGCGACGACCGCGCGATGCTCGTGGTGCTTGACCTGATCGCCTCAGAGCGCCGCGCCGGGCGGGTGGTGCTGCCGGTCACCACGACCCGGGTCGCCGAGCAGGTCAGCGAGTTTCATCATGTCCGTATCGACTGGACGACCACCTCCCCGCATGGCCTGGCCGCGGCCACCGCGGCCGATGACGTGATCTTCGCGGCGGACGGCAGGGGCGGTTTCGTCGTGCCGGAGTTCACCCGCACCATCGACGGCATCGCCGCCTTCACCCGGCTGCTGGGGCTGGTGGCCCGCACGAAGCTGACGCTCAGCCAGATCGACGCCAGGATCCCGGCCGCCTACCTGCTCAAGCGCTCGCTGCCGACCCCGTGGGCGGCCAAGGGGAGCGTCATGCGCACGGTCGTGGAGGCTGCGGGCGAGCGGACGGTCGACACCACCGATGGCGTGCGGGTGATCGAGCCGGACGGCAGCTGGATCCTGGCGCTGCCCGACCCGTCGGACGCGGTCACCCACCTGTGGGCGGAGGGTAAGGATGACGACACGGCGCAGGCGCTGCTTGACGAATGGGCGGCCGTGGTCGAGAGCGCTGGTCACTGAGCGCGCATGAGTCATCACGAGCTGGCGAGTGCCGACGCGAAGGCGGCGCGGCATGAGAGAATCGCGGTCATCGTCGATGGCGGCGGTTTGTCGGAGGTGCGGCCAGATGTGGCGGAGGCAGCGCGAGAATGCCCCGGTCGGTCCCGCGCGGGCCGAGGCATCCGCGCCTGGCTCCGCGGCGGCCGGGCCGAGGAGCCCGGCGAGCCGCCGGCCTGGGTGGCGGCACCGCAGTTGGCAGCACCGCGGTTGGCAGCACCGCGGTTGGCAGCATCGTGCGTGGCGCATGGACCGGCGCGCCGCGGCGCGGGTAGCTTGGACACCGCCACCGGATTACCCAGGAGGCGGTGCCCAGGCCGACGTGGTTCCCGCTCCGGTCGCGTGGCCGACGGAGGGGAGGCCCGGCATGGAGATGGCTAGCGTCTACTGCACCGGATGCGGCCGGGCGAACCCGTGGGGGGCTCGCTTCTGCTCGCATTGCGGCACCTCGCTCGCGCTCGGCACCGGAGAGCGCGGCACCGAGACGACCTCGATAATCTCCCTCGTCGGCACGGAGTTGCCGGAGGCCGAGTTCGGCGACGACCCGCTCGCCGACCAGGCGACGCTGGCGGCGCTGCCGCCCGGCACCGCGCTGCTCGTGGTGCGGCGCGGGCCGAATGCCGGGAGCAGGTTCCTGCTTGACAGCGATCTCACCACGGCCGGCCGCCACCCGGAAAGCGACATCTTCCTGGACGATGTCACGGTCTCGCGGCGGCACGCGGAGTTCTACCGGCAGGGCGGCGGGTTCACGGTCCGTGATGTCGGCAGCCTGAACGGCACGTACGTCAATCGCGAGCGCATCGAGGAGACTGACCTGAGCGGCGGCGACGAGGTCCAGGTGGGCAAGTTCCGCCTGGTGTTCCTGCTGAGCCCGCGCTCGCCGGCCGGTCATGGCGGCGGGAGCGCCCAGGTCGGGGGATGAGCGCCCAGCCTGCCCGGGCCTACCTCGGCATCGGCGAGGTGCTGGCCAAGCTCCGCGCGGACTTTCCTGACGTCAGCGTCTCGAAGATCCGCTTCCTGGAGTCGGAGGGGCTGATCGCTCCCGCGCGCTCGCCGTCCGGGTACCGGAAGTTCGCGGTGGCCGACGTCGAGCGGCTCCGCTACATCCTGACCGTCCAGCGCGACCAGTACCTGCCGCTCCGGGTCATCAGGGAACGGCTGCCGGCCGGCCCGGACGACTCGCCGGACGGCGCACGGGCCGCTGCCCTGGCACAGGACCCGCCCGGGGCGGGGCGGGCGGCCGGGACAGGGCAGGTGCCGCAGGGGCCTGGGGGGCCGCACGGGCCGGGGGTACCGCACGGGCCGGGGGTGCCGCAGGCGACCGCCCGCGGCGGCAGGCTGAGCCGGCGCGAGCTGCTCGACGCCGCCGGGATCGACGACGAGCAGCTTGCCGAGCTGGAGGACTTCGGGCTGCTGCGCCGCGAGGGCAGGCAGTACGGCCAGCACGCCCTTGAGGTGGCCAGGACCGTGGCCGAGCTCGCCGCCTACGGCGTCCAGGCGCGGCATCTGCGGGCCGTGCGCGCCGCGGCGGAGCGCGAGACATCGCTGATCGAGCAGGTGATCGCGCCGACGCTGCGCCAGCGCAACGCGGCCGCTAGGGACAACGCGGCCGCTGCGGCGCGGCAGATCGCCGCGCTGTCACTGCGGCTGCACCGGGCCCTGATCGAGGCCGCGCTCAGCGAGGCCGGGCTGGCGGGCACCGGCCTGCCCGACTCTGGGCCGGCCTGGCCGGGGCCGACCGGGGACGCGGCCGCCAGAGACGCGGGGGCCAGGGACGCCGCCGCCAGGGACGCCGCCGCCAGGGACGCCGCAGCCAGGGACGCCGCAGCCAGGGACGCGGCGGCGGGCGGCGGGCGCGCCAGCCGGGAATTCGGCGGGGCGAGCGCGTGACGGACCGGAGCCCGCAGCGTCCGCCGGCAGCAGCCGGCGACGGCCGGCCGCGAGGGCCGACCGCAAGGGCCCGAGCCCCGCGGCGCGGGTCCGGGACGATAGCCGGTGTACGTTGACAAAGAGAGCGCACCCGACCCAGGGTCCAGAAGTGAGGGAGCGCGTCAGGCGCACGTGACGACGCCGGGCGCACGTGAGGACGGAGCCGCCGTGAGGCAGATGGAGGTCGTAGGCGTCCGCGTTGAGATGCCCACGAACAACCCCATCGTCCTGCTGAAGGAGAAGCAGGGGGAGAGGTACTTGCCGATCTGGATCGGCCCGATGGAGGCGACAGCGATCGCCTTCGCCCAGCAGGGCATGGTGCCGGCCCGGCCGCTGACCCATGACCTGTTCCGTGACGTGCTGGAGGCGCTCGACGTGCAGCTGCGCAAGGTCAACATCACCGCGCTGCGAGACGGGATCTTCTTCGCTGACCTGATCTTCTCCAACGGCAAGGAAGTGAGCGCCCGGCCGTCTGACTCGATTGCCCTGGCTCTGCGGACCGGCGCCACCATCTTCGCGACCGACGAGATCCTCGACGAGGCTGGCGTGGCGATCCCGGATGAGTCCGGCGTCGAGCAGGAGGACGAGGTCGAGAAATTCCGTGAGTTCCTGGACACGATCACTCCGGAGGACTTCGGCAGCGCGACCTGACCACGCCCGAACGCGGACTTGACCACGAGCGCGACCTGACCGCGCCCGAGCGCGATCTGACGCCCCCGAGCGCGCTAATGCCCGTGGGGACCACGGGTCCCGGCGTTACTGATGGTCTGTCCCGGTTGGTCATTCTTACCGCGACGCGCCGCGCGAGATCGTTGACGAGCTGACCGCGGCCGGCCTACCGTGCGAGACGTGTACCCAGGGACTCTGCTCCCCGGCCGGAGGTGGGCGTGGCGGTAACGAAGGGTGATGGCCAGGCGCCGGGCGTCCGCGGCGCGGCTGTCCGGCGCGCGGAGGAGCAGGGCCTGCTCTTCGGCGAGGACCTCGAGCCGCAGCCGGATGCCGCCCACCAGGCCCCCGGAGGTTACCGCGGCCCGACGGCGTGCGCCGCCGCCGGGATCACCTACCGGCAGCTCGACTACTGGGCGCGCACCGGCCTGGTGGAGCCGACCGTCCGCGCGGCCACCGGTTCCGGATCCCAGCGCCTCTACGGCTTCCGCGACATCCTCGTGCTCAAGGTCGTGAAACGGCTGCTGGACACCGGCATCTCCCTGCAGCAGATCAGGGCCGCGGTCGGGTACCTGCGCGAGCAGGGCGCCGCCGACCTCGCC
This sequence comes from Streptosporangiaceae bacterium, assembly GCA_050013415.1. Classification (GTDB taxonomy): domain Bacteria; phylum Actinomycetota; class Actinomycetes; order Streptosporangiales; family Streptosporangiaceae; genus Palsa-506. The sequence continues at coordinate 5,687 of JBEKFH010000234.1, forward strand.
AGGGTCACGCTGATGAGCGATGGCGTCAGCGTGTATGAGTGCACCTCGGCCGACGAGGTGGTGGACCTGCTGCAGGGCGGCCAGGGCGTTTTCGGGATCGCGCTCGGCCGCGTCTGGCAGGAGGTCGAAGGCAGCCTCGCCGAGCTGCCCGTCGAGCTCGCGGCCACGGACGCAGAGCATGACGGCCAGGCCGGCCCGCCGTCCGGCAAGTCCGACGAGCTGTCCAGGCGCCGCGCCCGCAAAACCGGCTAGCGGCCCGCTGGATCAGATCTGGCCGGTGCCGCTGAGATCAGCCGCTCCCAGCGGGTAGGCTGAACTGCGCTGACGACACCGTCCGGGAGAGACCCCGCGCTGGCGGGGCGCCGAAGGGGCAACCTCCCCGGAACCTCTCAGGCATCACGGACCGGGCGGGCCAGGCGTCTCTGGAGCCCGTGCGCGAATGGCCGCGCGGCGGATGACAGAGGGGGAGTCAGGCAGCCGCATGCGGCGGCTGCCCCGGCCGGCCCCGCCAGGAGACGCCCCATGGATTTCGCGCAGCGGCACATCGGCCCGTCCGGGCCCGAGCAGGACCGGATGCTCGCCGCCGTCGGCTACGGCTCGCTCGACGAGCTCGTCAGCGCCGCGCTGCCCGCCGGCATTGCCGCGGCCGGAAAGCTGCAGCTTCCGCCGCCGATGAGCGAGGCCGAGGCACTCGCCGAGCTGCGCCGGCTCGCGGCGAAAAACGACGTCCTCACCTCGATGATCGGCCTCGGCTACTACGGGACTGTCACGCCCGCGGTGATCCGGCGCAACCTGCTGGAGAACCCGGCCTGGTACACGGCCTACACGCCGTACCAGCCGGAGATCTCCCAGGGCCGGCTGGAGGCGCTGCTCAACTTCCAGACGATGATCGAGGACCTGACCGCGCTGCCACTGGCCGGGGCATCGATGCTGGACGAGGCGACCGCGGCGGCCGAGGCGATGACCCTGGCCAGGCGCGCGACCGGGCGCGGCAGCATCTTCCTCGCCGACGCCGACTGCCTTCCCCAGGTGCTGGCCGTGCTCGCGACCAGGGCCGAGCCGCTCGGCATCGAGCTGGTCACCGGACGGCTGACGCCGGAGCTGGTGGCCGCCCAGCCCGACGGCGAGCTGTTCGGGGTGCTGCTGCAGTACCCGGGCGCCAGCGGCGAGATCCGCGACCTGCGCCCGGTCATCGGCGCCGCGCACGACCGCGGCGCCCTGGCCGCGGTCGCGGCGGATCTGCTCGCGCTGACCCTCATTACGCCGCCCGGCGAGCTCGGCGCGGACATCGCGGTCGGCACCACGCAGCGGTTCGGCGTGCCGATGGGCTTCGGCGGGCCGCAGGCCGGCTACATCAGCGTCCGCGACGCGCTGAAGCGCCAGCTGCCGGGGCGGCTGGTCGGGGTATCCGTCGACGCCGACGGCCATCCGGCCTACCGGCTCGCGCTGCAGGCCCGCGAGCAGCACATCCGCCGCGAGAAGGCGACGAGCAACATCTGCACGGCGCAGGTCCTGCTCGCCGTGATCGCGGCCATGTACGCCGCCTACCACGGCCCGGAGGGACTGACCGAGATCGCCCGGCGGGTGCACGGCAGGGCAGCGACTCTCGCCCGGGCACTGAACGACAAAGGATTCGAAACGCAGAGTGCGGCGTTCTTCGACACGATCACCGTGAAGGTTCCCGGCGGGGCTGCCGAGGCCGTCGGACGGGCCCGTGCCGCCGGGTACAACCTGCATCTCGCCGACGCCGGCACCCTGACCATCGCGTGCGACGAGACCACCACCGAGGAGCACCTGCGTGACGTGGTGATGGCCCTGGCCGGCGGCACCGCGGACGCACTGCCGGGCGAGGTGCCCAGCGCGCTGCCCGCCGGGCTGCTGCGCACGAGCGGGTTCCTCACCCACCCGGTGTTCGCCCGCTACCGCAGCGAGACCGCGATGCTCCGCTACCTGCGCCGGCTGGCCGACATGGACATCGCGCTGGACAGGTCGATGATCCCGCTGGGCTCGTGCACCATGAAGCTGAACGCGGCCGCCGAGATGGAGCCCGTCACCTGGCCCGAGTTCGCGGGCATGCACCCGTTCGCCCCGCCAGCGCAGGCCGCC
>JBEKFH010000235.1:0-7776 GCA_050013415.1 Streptosporangiaceae bacterium
GAGCTGAGCGTGCATGTCCCTGCGTCCGCCCGCTGCCCGGCTGGTTTCCCGGGGCGGGGCGGCGGGGAAGGGCAGGTGCGGGGTGATGGCCAGGGTGGCGGTCCGGGAGAGCATGACGCTTGCCGGGCGGGCGGAACGGGCGCGAGTCGCCCGAGCATTCGTCTCTGAGGTACTCGGCCCCGGGCACCCGTACGGGGATGTGGCGGTCTTGCTGGACAGTGGCCCGGGACGGTCAGCAGAATTAGCAGACCGTTTAGCCGGGTTCGCGAACCTGCCGTCATGCCTCACCGCCAGCTAATACGGGTACCGATACGGGTACCTGCCGACAGCGGAGTCCCCTTTAATTCCCGGACGTGCAGGACACGGCGAGAATAAACCTTCCGGTGAACTCCCAGACTGTATAAGCGCACAGCTCTTAAAACAATGGTGAATGGCGGGCCGCAGATGCGTGACGTACGTTAATTTCTGGCCTCCTGTCCGTGGCATTGTATTCGTGCAGTATCAGGTACTCACCCCCGGTCCGTGCCCGCAGGCCCGTGCCCGGCCGGCCCGCGAGGGCGTGCGGCCAAGTGAGGCAGGTGAGCGAGGTGGCTGGCGGCTGGCGAGGGCAGGCACGGGAAAGGCGGCTGGCGGCGACGGAAAGGGGCGAGGGCGGACGGTAATCAGTTCGGCGTCGGCGAGTGAAGGAATGCCGGGAATTGGCGCGGAAATTGGCTATTTCGAGGCGGCAAGGCGCTGACTGCCTCGGAAAATGCGAGATAACGTCGTGGCGTACCCGGAAATTATGGGACCTATTTCCGTACCTGCCGGGCGGGGCGGGAAACGGCATCTGGAATTGTTGCGGAGCCGCTTGACTTCATGTCCGGACCAGAGCAATTGTCGTCCAGTAAACACCGGCGCAGTCAAATCAAAACGGGAATTGCGCCGGAGAACAGAAACGGAGTCACCATCATTGCACGCACGAAGAACCCCGCCCCCGCACGCGGCCCGCAGTGCCGCCGACGCCGCGACGACCCCGGCCCCCGCGCCGGTTGCCCCGGCGGCGGGCGACGGCCCGGCAGCGGCCGTCCTGGCCGCGCTGTCGGCCGAACCCGCCGGGGCGGCCGTCTCGGTCATCGCCGCCCGCGCCGGCATCAGCGTCGCCGCCGCCCGGCAGGCCCTGCTGGCGCACGAGAAGGCCGGCACCGCCACGCGGGTCAAGGGCAGCCGGCCCGGCATCGCCGACGCCTGGAAGCCCGCCGCCGAGCCTGCCGGCGGCACGGCCGGCGCGGGCCAGCCCGTCCCAGCCCCCGCTGGCGGCACCGCCGAGGACCAGCAGGCGGAGGCCGGCACCGGGCCGTCACCGCCGAGGCAGCCGGGAGCGTTGTGGCTATCGCGGAGGCCGCCGACGCGGCCGGCAAGGCCCTCGCGGCCCGGGACCTGCCCGCCGCCCTGGCCGCCCTGGAGACGGCGCGGGAGCAGGCAGCCCAGGGACGGCGGGCGGTCAAGGCCGCCGCCTCCGGCCGGCGCGCCCCGGCGACCCGGCCCGGGGCGCTGCGCGACCTGGTCGAGGAGCACCTGCGCAAGTTCTCCGGCACCGCCTTCACCCCGCACCAGGTCGGCAAGGTCGGACGCGGCCGGCGATCCCGGCGCCAGCGCGGAGACTGCGGCCAGCGCGGCGTAACGCGCAGACGGCGCGGCCTGGACGGCACCAAGCCCCCCGGCCGCGCCGTCCGCGCGTTGTACCCGGGATGTACCCGCGCCCGGCCGGCCTGCGGTGCCGCCGGGCGCAGCCGCCGCGCCGCGCCGCCCGCCAGCCGCTGGCGGCCAGGTCCATCAGCGCGCTGACCTGCGCAGGTACACGCCAGGTACACCAAAGGACCATCCCGGGGCGTATCCCGCCCGGCCGCCCGTCACCAGCTCCGCCCTGGCGCGGTCACGGCGATGCCTGGTCCGGCAGGCGTTGCCGCAAGGTCCCAGGGATCGAAGCCACGCCGCCGCTCTTGCACGGCAGGGCAGCCGGCCCTGGGCGGGGCCTTCCGCCAGCCTCTGCGGCAACAGGAGTGTAGGGATCCAGTGAAGATGTCGTCTGTGTGCAGGCGTTTTGTCATCTGGATGGTCTGACTGGTGGTTCCGTGGAGCAGGGGAGTTGTCATTTCCCTCCGGCGGCCGGTCGCCGGGAAGGGTGTTTCCGGCGGCCGGCTACCGGGTCTTCGGTGACTCGGGCAGGGGCATGAGGCCAAAGAACTGGCCGATGGCTTCGGCGGCGTTCAGGTCATGGGTTGTCCGGCCTAGGACGAACGGGGCCTTGCGCGGTCCTGGGATTGTGTGGCCGCCGGCGTGCACGGTGTACAGGGTGACGGGGGGCTTGCCGTCCTGCTGGTAGTCCGTGCGGGTAACCGAGGTTTTCCCTGATTCCTCGCGGTGCGGGAGATCCGTCGCGGTGGGGGGCTGGGTGATCGCGTTGCGGGCGGCGAAGTAGGCGGCGGTCTGGGGTGCTGACAGGGAGACCCCGCCGACCCGGAAGAACCGCCGGACCCACCAGCTCATCGCCCCGCCCTGGTAGGCGACCATCGGGTCGCCTGTCCCGTGGATCAGTACCACGGACAGCGGGCCGGGCGGTGCGTCGGGGAGCAGGAAGCTCTCCGGGGCCGGCTGGGTGGCCGCGATGACGGCCGCTCCGGCTAGCAGCCCGGGAACCTGGTGGACCAGCCGGATCACCATCGACCCGCCGTTGGAGAACCCGGCAGCGTATACCTTCGAGCTGTCAATCTGATGACTTGCCTGGAGCTTGCTGATCATGGCCTCGGCGAAGGCTACGTCATCGACGTTCTCGGTGCGCGCGGGGAAGCCGTTGGCCGCGCGGGCGTCATTCCACTGGCTCTTGTAGCCGTCGAGGTACGCCACGACGGCCCCGCCCGTGCTGGCCAGGGCGTCGAAGGAGTTGCCGGTGAAGGCGCGGAACTTCTCACCGGTCTGCTTGGAGCCGTGGAAGACCAGGACCAGGCTGGTGCCGGGGCCAGCGCCGGGTCGCTCGGCCAGGGTGTAGCTACGCTGGCGTTCCGCTATGTCGATGCTGGCGTGCGTAATGCGAACGAGGGGCCGGGACGTGCTGTTACTGCCGTGGTGGCCAACGGGGGCTGCTTGCATGGCCTTCCTCCAGGTGTCTTGCGCGCGTGGCCGGTGGCGTGCCTGCCGGTGTCGCCGCGGGCGACGACGCGGCCGGGCATCAAAACGGATGATTTATCCATTTCAGGCTAGCACATCCGGATGAAATATCCGGTTATCCTTGGCGCATGGCCACGGCACCGCTGCGCAAGGACGCTGCCCGCAACTGGCAGCGCATTGTCGAGGTAGGCCGGCACCTCGTGAACGACGGCGTCCCGCTGCAGCTCAACGAGGTCGCCCGGCTGGCCGGGGTCGGCGTTGCCACTGTCTACCGCCACTTCCCGACCCCCGAGGCCCTGCTGGAGACGGTGGCCGCCCCCGGCCTCGAGACCCTGGCCGCGCGCGGCGAGCGCGCCCTCGCCGACGGCGACCCGTGGCAGGCCATGGCGGACTTCCTGTTCGCCGCCATCGACGTGATGCTGACCGATGCCTCGATCTCAGCCGTCACCACCGCGCCGGACCACGCGCTGCCCCGCACCGCGGAACTCAAGGCCAGGCTGCAAGCCCTCTGCGGCCAGCTGCTCGACCGCGCCTGCGCCGCCGGGACGGTGCGCCGGGACATGACCCAGGCCGACCTCATCCCGCTCATGTGCGGCGTCGCCTACGCCGCCAAGGCCCATGCCAGCGGCCAAGAGCCCGCGTCCGCCACCGGCCGCCGCTACCTGGCGGTCACGCTTGACGGGCTGCGCGCATCACCCTCTAGCGACGCAATGAGCCGCGACAACTGACCAAGACCACTCACCAGCGCATCTACTCAGCCCGGGCCGCCATGACCGCGCCATACGTGACAAGTAGCTGCGCAGATGACATCCGAGATGACAAGTAGCGGCCTGTCGGGTTCAATCCGCATCGGCTACATGACGAACGTCACCCTGTTTGATATCCCCCGCCTGCTCGGCCGCTTCAGCGACGACCACCCCGACGTCACGATGCGCTTGGTGCCGGCCGCCGCCGGCACCGCCGGGCTCGCCGACGGGCTCCGCGGCGGCGACCTCGATCTAGCGTTCCTCGCGGCCACGCCGGAGGACTACCCCGATCTCCGCATCGAAGTTCTGGCGAGGTCGCTGCTGGGGCTCGCGGTCGCGGCGAGCGATCCGCTGGCCGGGCGCCGCTGCATCCTGCTGGCCGACACAGCGGCGTTGCGGTTCATCGACTTCCACGAGGGGTTCGCCAACCGCACTCTGGTCGACGCCGAGTTCCGGCGCCGCGGCCTGCGGCACGAAGTGCAGATCGAGACATCCGACATGAACGACGCAGCGGCGCTGGTGCGGAACGGGCTCGGCGTGGGGTTCCTTCCCAAATACCTTGTCGACGGCGATGCCCGCGTCGACTGGATCGAGATCGAGGATGCCGCGTTCGAGATCTGCGTTAGCGTCGCCACCGCGCGCGGCCGCATGCTCAGCGCGGCCGCGTCGCGTCTAGCTGTCCTGGCTCGAGGTGAAGCAGACGGCCGCAGAGCACCCTGAGCTGTCCGCAGCGGCGGGCCGCGCCGAGTCGGCGACGAGGCGAAAGCCCTAGAACCCGGGATCTGGCGGCTGTTGTCTGGTCTTAAGACCGTCGAGCAGGGTCTGAAGCATCGGGGCTAGATAATCGCTGTCGCCGGGAATGGTGGCGAGCGCGAGCACCATTTGCATTACCTGCTCGATGGTGAGATCTTCTCGCACCTCCTGCGAGTGCTGGGCGGCCGCGAGGAGGGGGCGAGCCGTGGCGAGTACCCGGTTGGCGTTCCGGCTGAGGAAGGGGCCGGCGTCGTCACTTGCCTGCTTGAGCAGCTCGACGACCCGGTGCTTTCTGCTGAGGAACACAAACAACCGCCGCAGCCACGCGTCAAGACTCTCCCCGGGCGTCATGCCGTCGCGGGGGCTTGGCGCGTCGCAGACGACGGCGACCTCCTCGAGGTAGAGCTCGCGCAGCAGCTCTGGACGGCCAGAGAAGTTGCGGTACAGGGTGGGCATCGTCACGCCGGCGCGCCGGCAGATCTCCGCCAAAGACACCGGCGCGTCCGACTCGGCGAACGCCTGGCGGGCAGCGGTCAGGATCTTCTCGCGGTTGTGCTCGGCCGCTGCCCGCCGCTTGGGATAGACCCGTTGCTTTTCGGAGGCTGACATCTTCCGTACAGCCTATACGTCATCGTGTATGCTCAGTGCCGTACATGCTATACGGAAAAAAATGGAGGGCAGATGGACGGCACTTACGCCGGCGAGACAGTGCTTGTCACGGGCGGAACGGGCTATCTGGCCGGATGGGTGATGGCAGGCCTGCTCGGGCGCGGCTACCGGGTGCGCACGACCGTGCGCAGCCCCGGCAAGGCAGAGCAGGTCCGCGGCGCCGTCAGCGAGCAGGCAGGCGAGGCGGCGGCCGGGGCCATCGAGTTCGCGGTCGCCGACCTCCTCACCGATGACGGCTGGGACAGCGCTTACGCAGCTGTCGATTACGTGCTCCACACCGCGTCACCGATGCCGTTCAACCCGGGCGCGGACCTGATCCGCACCGCTCGCGAGGGCACTCGCCGCGTCCTGGGTGCCGCCGCCCGTGCGGGGGTGAAGCGTGCCGTGCTCACGTCTTCCGGGGTGGCGGCCGGCACCGGCGACCCGGGCACGCCCGCGACCGAATCGGCATGGACTGAGCCGTCCGGTACTCCGGCTCGCGTGTACCCCGATTCCAAGATTCTCGCCGAGCGCGAGGCGTGGGATCTCGCCGCGCAAACCGGGCTCGAACTGACCGCCGTTCTCCCCACGTTCATGCAGGGGCCCGTGCTGGGCGCAGCGGACAGGCCAGGAACGGTCGAGATCGTCCGCCGGCTGCTCGCCGGCGCGATTCCCGCCGTGCCGAACATCGGATGGAACGTCGTCGACGTCCGCGATGTCGCCGAACTGCACATCCTCGCGATGACCAGCCCAGCCGCCGCAGGCCAGCGTTTCCTCGGCTCGGGCAGCTTCCTCTGGTACCGGGACATCGCCCGCATCCTTCGCGAGAACCTCCCGGACGAGGCCACCAAGGTGCCCACGCGCAGGATGCCCGACGTCGTCATCAAGCTGCTCGCGCGGGTGAACCCGCAGCTGGCGATGGTGCGCCCTGACCTCGGCCGCAAGCGGCTCGCCGACAGCAGCAAAGCACGCACCCAACTCGACTGGCATACCCGCCCCGCCGATCAGACGATCATCGACACCGCCACCTCGCTCATAGCCAAGAACGCGCTCAGCCGGCACCGGGACTGAGGTTCAGGGGCTTTTGCCGGCAGCCCGCAGGCCGGCGCTCACCCGCCATCGACCAGCAGGAGGATCCATGCGGTACCGCACGCTGGGAGCGACCGGCATCCAGGTCACGCCTTACTGCCTGGGCGCCTTGATGTTCGGCTCCATTGGCAACCCCGACCACGACGACTCGATCCGGATCATCCTCCGGGCACTGGACGCCGGGATCAACTTCATCGACACCGCCGACATGTACTCCCGCGGCGAGTCAGAGCTCATCGTCGGCAACGCGCTCAACGGCCGCCGCGACAACGTCGTCGTGGCCACCAAAGTCAACGGGCCGATGGGCGAGGATCCCAACATGCGCGGCACCTCCCGCCGCTGGATCATCACCGCCGTCGAGGGATGCCTGCGCCGGCTGCAGACGGATTATATCGATCTCTACCAGACCCGCCGGCTGGACCCGACGGTCGACAAGGAGGAGACCCTTTCGGCCCTGACCGACCTGGTGCGGGCCGGCAAGGTCCGCGCCATCGGGTCCTCCACCTTCCCCGCCTCCGACATCATCGAGGCTCAGTGGGCCGCAGACCGCCGCGGCCTGGAGCGCTATCGCAGCGAGCAACCTCCCTACTCGATCCTCGACCGCGGCATCGAGCGGGAAGTCCTGCCGGTCGCCCGGCGATACGGGATGGGCGCGCTCGTGTGGAGCCCGCTGGCCCAGGCCTGCTCACCGGGCGGGCGCGTCAAGGCCAGCACAGCGACCTGCGCCGCACGGCCCTCTTCCGCCATATGCGCGACGAGCGGCGCGTCAACGTCGTCGAGCAGCTCATCCCGGTCGCCGAGCAGGCCGGTCTCAGCCTGACCCACATGGCGCTGGCCTTCGCCATCACCCACCCCGGCGTCACCTTCGCCATCCTCGGTCCCCGCACCATGGAACAACTCGAAGATGCCCTCGCCGGCGCCGAGGTGCCCCTAGGCGACGACGTTCTCGACCAGATCGACGCCATCGTCGACCCCGGTACCGAGTCTCCGTCGGCGTGGGTGAAGGCCAGTTGCTGGTGCCAAAGGCGGCCTTGAACGCTGCGGTCGCGTTCGGGGTGCCGCCGTCCGTGTAATTCGATATGTCCAATTGCAGGGTTCCGTCGCCGAAGTTCCAGAAGACTGACGGGCCGGTCCCATTGGCCTTGATAGACCACCGGCGGATGATGCTCTTGCCCGTGAGCGCCGCAAACGACTTAAGTCCTTGTTGGCGCGGTGGGATCGGAGGAGATTTCTGTTGTCTGGTCCAGGCGGCGCGTTCATAACGCAGGGACCGCCGGGCAAGCATCGCCTGGGTCGCGGGAGCGGACACACCGCTGTCACCCCGGGTAACGACAGGCTCAATTATGGAGGACGTGAAATGAGAATGAAGCTCCTTGGCGAACGCACCGGCGTA
>JBEKFH010000236.1:0-7774 GCA_050013415.1 Streptosporangiaceae bacterium
CCGCTACCCGAACCGATCGATCTCGGGCAGTACCGGATCCGGAGACAGGCTCGCGTCGGTGGCCTGATCAACGAATACCGCCTGGTCGCATGACGTGGACGAGCTTCTCGGCACCCACAACCGGTGAACGGGGTGAACACGACCGAGGTCCGTGAGTGGGCCAAGGCCCGGGGCATCGCGGCGAAGGACTGCGGCCGGGTGCCTGCCGAACTGGTGTCTGCCTGGCCCCAGGCGTAGTTACCGTAGATGCCCTCGTCGAAGTACCCGGCCCAGACCTGGCCGGTGCTGGTGGTGGCCAGGACGTGGGCGATGCCGTCTCCGAGCACATGCTCGGAGAGGACCTGCCCGCGCGTCGTGCTGGACCGCGTTGTGGTCCGGGCCGCCGCGGCGCGACCGTGACCTCGTCCTCGCGACCAGGAACTTGTCGCCCTGGCGTGGGCTGCACGGTGATATGCGCGAGCCGCAGCCGCGGGGGTCGGGGTGACGGCCGCTAGGCCGGGGCGTGGACGGTGGTGCCGCGGCCGAGGAGTCAGGGCCGGGGCGAGACGAAGGACTGGCTGAGCTCGCCGATGCCGGTGATGCTGCTGGTAAGCGTCTCGCCTGGCCGGAGGAAGCGCTGGGGGGTCCGTCCCATGCCCACTCCGGCGGGGGTGCCGGTGTAGATGACGTCGCCGGGGAGCAACGGCAGGACGGCGGAGAGCTGGGCGATGAGCTCGGGGACGGGGAAGATGAGGTCGCGGCTGCGTCCCTTCTGCATGAGCTCGCCGTCGATGGCGCAGGTGAGTTCGACGTCGTCGGGGTTGGGGAACTCGTCGGGGGTGACGAGCCAGGGGCCCATCGGGGTGAATCCGGGGTAGGACTTGGCCAGGCTGAACTGCGGCGCGGGACCGACCCGCTGCAGCACGCGCTCGGAGATGTCCTGGCCGACGGTCAGGCCGGCGACGTGGCTCCAGGCATCGCCTGTCGCGATGCCGCGGCCCCCGGCACCGATGACGGCAACCAGCTCGATTTCCCAGTCGACCTCCCCGTCGGGCAGCTCGACCTCGGTGACAGGACCCGTGATCGAGGTGGCGAACTTGGTGAAGACCGCGGGCGACGGGGGTGGGGTGAACCCGGACTCGCGGGCGTGGTCGCGGTAGTTGAGCCCGATGGCGAACAGCTGGCGGGGCGAAGGTGCGGGAGCGCCCAGGTCGCGGAGGTCGAACGGACGCCCGGGCGGCAGCGCGGCGGTGCGGGCCCACGACCGGAAGGCGGCGAAGTCCTGGTATACCGCCTGGACGTCAGGACCGAATGTGCCGCCAGAGGCCCGGGCGACGTCGACGGCGAGACCGTCCACGACCAGGGAGAGGCGTCCGGACAGGTTGGCGATGCGCATAGCGGTCCCTTCGGTCAGCGGATGGGCAGCGGGCCGGCGGTCGCGGCCTGCTCATCCCGCGCGGGCTGGTCGGTCTGGCCGGGGTCCGCGCCGCGCATGGCGGCGGTGACGATGTCGGCGGTGCGCTGGATGTGCTCCCGGTGCAGCCGGCAGGCCAGGTCGGCGTCGCGCGCGACCGTGGCCTCGAAGATGGCGCGATGCTCGCCGGCGACGTCCCGGCCGTGGTCGACGAACTGCGACCAGTACCGGTAGATGGCGGCTGCCTCCCCCAGAGACGCGGTGAGCTCGATCAGCCGGCGGCTGCCGCAGCCGGACATCGTCGCGGCGTGGAAGGCGTTGTGCGCCGGCATCCAGTCGATGCTCAGCGCCTCCGGGTGGTCCGGGATCGTCATCGGGGTGTTGGCCAGGCGGTGGTGCGCGGCGACCACCTCGCTCTCCCAGGCCAGGTCGCCGCGTGAAATAGCGCGCCGCAGGGCCTCGCACTCCACGAGCGCGCGCAGGTCGGTCAGCTCGGCGAGGTCGGTCGTGCTGACCGGCGGCACCGCGAAACCCTGCTGCGCGGACGCCTTGACCAGCCGCTCGCCGGCCAGCCGGCTGAGCGCCTCCCGTACCACGTTGAGGCTGACCCCGTGGGCGGTGGCGAGCTCGGTCGGCCGCAGCCGCTGTTCCGGCGGGAACCGGCCAGCCAGGATGTCCGCCCGCAGGCAGGTGTACACCTTCTCGGTCAGCGACTTGGTTCCGTTTGGTGGCATGCCCACCATCTTAGCTAAATCCACATTGTATGCAAATATGGATTTTCTCTTGACATGTGGATTCTGGCCGCGTACAACGGTGACAACGCACGCCGCAGCACCGCTATCCCCGGCGATGGCGGTCCGGGCGCACCGCTGTGTCGAAAGGTGAATGACATGCCACTGCACGGCCTGGCCTCCGTCACCATCGGCGTCCCCGACGTCGGGGTGACCCGCGCCTACTACTCCGACTTCGGCCTGGCGCCCCAGGCCACGGGCTGGCTGTCGACGACCGACGGGGGCGACCAGCTGCGGCTGGTCCGGCGGCCACGCCGTCAGCTGGTCGAGCTGGTCATCCGCGCGTCCGAGCCGGACGACCTCGGCCGTGTCGCCGACCGCCTGAGGCGGCTCGGCATCCCCGCGGACCGGAGCGAACCGGACGCCATCGCCGCGGTCGAGCCGGTGGTGGGCACCCGGGTGGTGGTGCGGATCCTGCCGCCGATCGTGTCCGCGGCCGGGCCGGCGCCGACGTACAACGGGCCCGGCCGGATCGTTCGGTCCAGCCGGCGTGCCGACGCCGTTACCCGCTCGCAAGCGATCCGGCCGCGCCGCCTGGGCCACGCCGTGCTCGGCAGCACCGATCTCGCCGCCAGCCGGGCCTTCTTCGTCGACGGGCTGGGGTTCAGGGTCTCGGATTACATCAGCGACCGCGGCGCCTTCCTGCGCTGCTCGGGCGACCATCACAACGTGCTCGTGCTCGCCGCGCCGGTGTCCTTCCTGCACCACACCTCCTGGGAGGTGGACGACGTGGACGAGATCGGCCGCGGCGCGACCGCGATGCTGGCGGATCATCCCGAGCGGCACGTCTGGGGGCTGGGCCGCCACCATGCCGGGGCCAACTTCTTCTGGTACCTGCGGGACCCGGCAGGCAACTTCAGCGAGTACTTCTCCGACATGGACTGCAACCTGGACGACCAGCTGTGGAGCCCGGAGGTGTTCGAGGGCCGGGAAGGGCTCTACAGCTGGGGACCGCCGCCCCCGCCCTCGTTCCTGCACCCAGATGATCTCGCCGACCTGATGATCGGCTCCCACACCTCCGCCTGAGCGGCCATACCTGAAGGAGGTTTCCGATGTCTTTTGATCCGGTGGATCTGGACAGCACCCCGGCCGTGCCCGGGTACGACACCGACGTCCTGGTCGTCGGCTCCGGCCCGGCCGGCGGCTCGATGGCGCTGCTGCTCGCGACCTACGGGGCGCGCGTGCAGGTGATCACCAAGTACAGCCGTTTGGCCGACACCCCCCGCGCGCACATCACCAACCAGCGCTCGGCCGAGATGTTCCGCGACATGGGCATCGAGCATCTCCTCCTACGGGAGGCAACGCCCTGGCAGCTGATGAGTAACACGACCTACTGCACCAGCCTGGTCGGCCAGGAACTGGGCCGCGTTCCGTCCTGGGGGACCGACCCGCGCCGCCACGCGGATTACCTGCTGGCCAGCCCGTGCCCTATGGTGGACGCCCCGCAGACGATCGTGGAGCCGATCCTGGTCTCCCAGGCGCAGAAGCGCGGGGCCAAGGTCCGGTTCGATACCGAGTACCTCGGTCACGAGCAGGACGCCGACGGCGTCACCACAACCGCACGGGACCGGCTGACCGGCGCGCAGTATGCCATTCGCTCGCGCTATGTCGTGGGCGCGGACGGCGCGCGCAGCAAGGTCGCCGCGGACCTGGGCCTGCCGTTCGAGGGCCCCGGCGCGGTCGCGGGGGCCCTGAGCATCGTCTTCGAGGCCGACCTGTCCCGGTTCGTCGCGCACCGCCCGTCGGTCCTGTACTGGATGCTCCAGCCGGGCGCGGATGAGCACGGCGTCGGGTTGGGTGTGCTCCGGATGATCAAGCCGTGGGATGAGTGGATGCTCATCTGGGGTTACGACCCAGCCGCGGGGGCACCCGATTTCACCGACGAGTTCGTCCGCGACCTCGCGGTCAAGCTGGTCGGCACGGACGACTTCGAGATGCGCGTCAGTTCGCGTGCCCCGTGGACGATCAACCACCACTTCGCCACGGCCATTTCCAGGGGACGGGTGTTCTGCGCCGGCGACGCCATCCACCGGCACCCGCCGAACAACGGCCTCGGCTCGAACACCTCGATCCAGGACTCCTACAACCTCGCCTGGAAGCTTGCCCATGTCATCAAGGGCCTGGCCCGCCCGTCGCTGCTGAACAGCTACAACGCCGAGCGGGCGCCGGTGGCGCGTCAGATCGTCGAACGGGCGAACAAGAGCATCGCGGACACCGGGCGCATCCTCGACGCGCTCGGGCTGTCCGGAACCTCCGACGTCAGCAAGCTCGAGGAACGGCTGGCGGTCCTGCGCACGCCGGGCCAAGACGGCGAGAAGACCCGCCAGGCGATGCGGGAGGCCATCGCTTACAAGTCCTACGAATTCAACGCGCACGGGGTAGAGCACAACCAGCGGTACGCCTCCGGCGCCGTGCTGCCGGACGGGACGCCGATGCCGGCGTTCACTCGCGACCCCGACCTGTACGCCCAGCCGACGACCTGGCCTGGCGCCAAGCTCCCGCACGCCTGGGTGACGCGGCGCGGCGTGCAGGTCTCCACGTTGGACCTCGGCGGGAAGGGCGCCTTCACCCTGTTCACCGGCATCGGCGGCGAGGTCTGGACCCGGGCCGCGGCGGCCGTGTCCGCGCAGCTCGGCCTGGACCTGCCGGTGGTCTTGATCGGGCCTGGCCAGCCGTACGAGGATCCCTACGGCACCTGGGCCGATCTGCGTGAGATCGCCGACGACGGCGTCATCCTCGCCCGCCCGGACCTCTACGTCGCCTACCGCGTCATATCCGCGCCGCCCAGCGCGGACCAGGCCACCGCGCAACTCAACCGGGCGCTGAGGGCCGTCCTGGGTCGCTGACACCCAGGATCGTTCCGCGTCATCCCCCATGAAGCAAGGAGAAACAGCCATGTCCCTGGATCGCAGCGTCATGACCGACGAGCAGCGCAAGTCCGTCGCCCTGGAGTACCTGTCCGCCTTCGACCACGGCGGAGTGACCTCGAGCGGAGGCAGCATCCTCGACCTGTTCGACGACAACGCCGTGGTGTACTTCCCGAAGTGGGGCATCGCCAACGGCAAGGAGGAGATCGCCCGCTGGATCAAGGAGGTCGGCGGCACCATCACCTCGATCGTGCACCGGTCATGGGAGTTCCACTACATCATGACCGGCACGGACATCTTCGCCATCGAGGGCACCACCAACGGCGTGCACAAGGACGGGCCCTGGAGCGTCGGCGACCCCGAATGGTCCGCCGGACGGTGGTGCGACGTCTTCGAGGTCCGGGACTGGAAGATCCAGCGCTGCTTCATCTACCTCGACCCGGACTACGCCGGCCGTGACACCGCCCGGTACCCCTGGCTCTCCGGCCAGTCCTGACCCGATCCACCACGCGCGAAGGAACACCACTATGACCATCACCGATTCCCCCGGCGCCCCGCGAGTCTCCGCTCGAGAGGCCGCGGCGCCCGTCCCGGCCGCTGAGCGGGCCCCCGACGTCACAGCGGACATCATCGTCGTCGGGGGCGGCGGCGGCGGCCTGCCCGCCGCGCTGTTCAGCCGCTGGCTAGGCAACGAGGTCGTGCTGCTGGAGAAGGCGCCCGAGCTCGGCGGGACCGCCAGCAAGGCGGCCTTCTGGTACTGGGTGCCGAACAACGAGCCGATGCGCGCGGCCGGCCTCGCCGACCCGGAGGACGGCTTTCTCCGTTACGTCGCCCGGCTGTCCCGGCCGACCCGCTACGACCCGGACGGCCCCACGCTGGGCGTATCCGAGTACGAGTACGCGATGTACAAGGCGATCTACGAGAGCGCCGCCGCCGCCCAACTGCTCAACGCCCGCGGCGCGCTGCCCTACCGGCACGTGCCCGAGGCGTGCGACTACTTCTCGGAGATCCCCGAGGACGCCGCGCCTCGGGGCCGGGTGCTCATCCACCGCGACGCCGCGGAGTCGATGTCCGACGGCGGGCGGCACAGCATCGCGAGCATGGCCGCCGCCGCGACCCGCGACGGGGTGGACGTCCGCCTGTCGCACCGGGTGCAGCGCGCCGTCGTGGACGGCCGGGGGTCGTCGGCGTGGAGGCCACCACGCCCGACGGCGCGCGGCTGCGGGTCGGCGCCCGCAAGGCGGTCATCTTCGCCTCGGGCGGATTCACCCACGATCCCGAGCTTCGCCGCAACTTCCTGAATGTCCCCGCGTACGCGGGCTGTGCCGCGCTGACCAACGAGGGCGACTTCGTGCGCATCGGCTCCTCGCTCGGCGCGCAGCTGCGCAACATGAACTACGCCTGGATGTGTCCCGTCCCGCTCGAGCGCTCAGTCGCCCGGCGTCCCGACCTGTCCGGGATGTTCGTCGTGGGCGGCGACTCGATGCTGTTCATCAACAAGTACGGGCGGCGGGTCGTCAATGAGAAGCTGCAGTACAACGAGCTGGCCCAGGAGTTCTTCCGGTGGGACCCGCAGGCCGCGGACTCCCACGTCGTCCACGGGAGCACCCTAGCGGAGCTCACCGATCAGCTGCGCCAGCGGCTGGTGAAATACCGGGCCGAGACCGGCGGCGCAGAACTCGCCCCGGACTTCACCGAGCAGCTGGCCGCCGCCATCGCCCGCTTCAACCGGCTCGCCGCCGATGGCGTCGACGTGGACTTCCACCGCGGGGAGAAGCCGGTCCAGCTGATGTTCAACGGCGCCGTAGCGCCCTCGCCGAACGGCCCCAACCCGACCATGTACCGGTGCGTGCCGAGAATCTCGTCCATGGCTCTGAGCAGCAGAGTTGCTCTTCCAGCCGTCCGGCCGTGATGATCACCGCATGTGCCTGCGGTTCGTCTTCCTCCTGATCACGCGGGCCGCCGCATGGCTGCGGCTGTCGCAACGCAAGGAGGCGTGGAAGACCGCAGAGATCTTGATCCTGAGCCACCAGCTCGCCGTACTGCAACGGCGGCAGCCTCGCCGCCCGACCGTGACCTGGGCGGACCGGGCCCTGCTCGCGGCCCTGCTCAGTGTGATACCCAACGCGCGGCGCCACGGGCTGCGGCTGCTGGTCACCCCGGACACGATCCTGCGCTGGCATCGCGACATCGTCCGCCGCCGCTGGGCCGCCAGGTCCATGCGCGGCAAGACCGGCCGGCCGACGACCCGCCGGAACATCAGGGCCCTGGTCCTCCGGCTGGCCCGTGAGAACCCCGAATGGGGGTACCGCAGGATCCATGGCGAGCTGGCCGGCCTGGGAGTGAAGGTAGCGGCGTCGACGGTGTGGGAAATTCTGAAGAAGGCCGGCGTCGGCCCCGCACCGCGCCGAACCGGGCCGCCCTGGTCGCAGTTCCTGCGCTCCCAGGCGGAGGCCATCCTGGCCTACGACTTCTTCGGGGCTGACCTGCTCGATGGCACCCAGGCTTATGTCCTGGCCGTGATCGAGCACGCCACCCGGCGCATCCGCATCCTCGGCATCACCCTGCATCCCACCGGTGAATGGACCGCCCAGCAGGCCCGCAACCTCCTGATGGACCTCGGCGATGAGGCGCACCGGGCCAAGTTCATGATCCGCGACCCGCGGCTCGAACTTCACCGCCGCGTTCGACGCGGTCCTCGCCGACGCCGGGATCCGGACCGT
>JBEKFH010000237.1:0-7749 GCA_050013415.1 Streptosporangiaceae bacterium
GCGCCGCCGGTCCGGCGGGCGCCGCCGGTGCGGCGGGAACCGTCCTGGCGGTCGCCGCCGATGCGGCGGGGGCGGCCCCGGCGGCCGCTAACCCGGCCAGCAGCAGCGGTATTGCGATTATCTTGATCGTTTTAATAGGGAATTTTGGTGTATGCATCGGACTTCCACTCCCCTTCTGGTTTGGCCGGCGACAATAAGGTCCGCGAACCGGGACAGCCGGCCCATGTCATCAGGGCGATGACAGCCGCGACCGGGCATCGGCCGCTGCCTCATTGTGTAACATCCCATGCTTTTTCTGGCCAGTACTCCAGCCCGTCATTCTGGTGAACAGGCAGTGACGCCAGGTGAACAGGCAGTCGCGCCAGGCGCCGGCGACCGCTGACCCGGCCGGCAGCAGCCGAACTGCTGGGTATTTTGACCGATTTAATAGAGATCCGGCTACAGGTTCTTGACGAGGCCATATATCGTGGTCGTTGCGATGACAGGCTTCCTCCGGCGCGCTGCGCTGCGATCCACCGCGGCCGTAACGCCTGCACTGCATGGCGTCACGGTCTCTGGCCTCGTGCTCGTGATCGCCGTCGGAGCGTATCCGTCCGCCTACGCCGCGCTCGGCGGACCGTCTGCCGCCCAGGCGGCCCAGGCCAAGGACGCCGGAGGGGTCATCCCGGCCGTCGGCGGCCCGTCCCTCGCCCATGCGGCGGCCGACGCGGCCCCGGCCCGGGCGACGACGGCCCGCGCGGACGCGGACGGCGCCCATGCCGCGGCGGCCTTCGGCCGGATCACCCTGCCGGACCTGCTCCTGGTCGAGCCGACGGGGCTCACCCCCGGCCGGATCGCCAGCATCAGGAAGATCGCCCATGTCCGGAACGTGCTGGCCTTCGACGGCGGGCAGATCAGGGCGGGCGGCCGCCCGGTCAACGTGATCGGCGTCAACCCGGGCCAGTTCCGGTCCTGGACGCCGCTGCGGACCGCCTCGGACCAGGGCTTCTGGAACGCGCTGTCCCGCGGCGATTTCGTGGCGTCCGACGCGGCGCGCAAGCGCCTCGGCCTGCATCCCGGCTCGGCCTACCAGCTCCTGGGCGAGAGCCGGCAGTCGGTGACCTTCGGTAAGGCGGCCGCCCTCGGCGTGGCCGGCGTCGACCTCGTGGTGGACTCCAGCCTGTCGCGCGAGCTCGGCCTGGTGCACAGCGTCGCGGCACTGATCAGCGCCCCGGCCGCCGGGCTGGCGCCGCTCACCAGGGCAGTGCGCGCCGCAGCCGGCCGGGGGGCCAGGATCTACAGCCTGCGCCGCCAGCAGCTGCCGGTCGCCGCGTCAGTCTCCGGGGGCCTGCCGACCACCTACATCGGGCTGTTCCAGCAGTCGGCGGCCCGGTACTGCCCCGGCATGTCGTGGACGATCCTCGCCGCCATCGGCCAGATCGAGAGCGCGGACGGGACCAACGAGGGGCCGTCAACCGCCGGGGCGCTCGGCCCGATGCAGTTCCTGCCGTCCACCTGGCGCATCTGGGGCACTGACGGATTCGGCCAGACCGGCACGCCGGACATCATGAACCCCTACGACGCCGTGCCGTCGGCCGCCAGGATGCTGTGCGCGGACGGCGCCGCCAGCGGCGGCCATGCCCTCTACCAGGCGATTTTCGACTACAACCACGCCGGCTGGTACGTCACGGAAGTCCTCCAGCTCGCCGCGGCCTACGCCGCCGACTATTCCTGACGGGCCTGACCGCGCCCTGCCGGACCAGGCCGCGGCGCTCCGCAGCGGACGGGCTCCGGCGCGCCGCGGCGGACGAGTGCCCTGGTTGAATGGGGGCATGCCGCCTTATGACGCCTTCCTGCTCGTCTCCTTCGGGGGCCCGGAGGGTCCCGGCGATGTCCTGCCGTTCCTCCGCAACGTCACCCGCGGCCGGAACATACCGGCCGAGCGGCTGGCCGAGGTGGCCGGGCACTACGACCTGTTCGGCGGGGTCAGCCCGATCAACCAGCAGTGCCGCGATCTGCTTGCCGCGATCGAGAAGGACTTCGCGGCGAACGGGATCGATCTGCCGGTCTACTGGGGAAACCGCAACTGGGATCCGTACCTGGCCGGCACCGTCCGGCAGATGGCGGCCGACGGCGTCACCCGCGCCATCGCGTTCGTCACCTCCGCCTATAGCTCCTACTCCAGCTGCCGCCAGTACCGCGACGACATCGAGCTCGCCCGGGAGCAGGCCGGGCCGGGCGCCCCGGTGATCGACAAGATCCGGCAGTACTTCAACCATCCGGGCTTCATCGAGCCGCTGGCGGCGAGCACGCGGCGCGCCGTCGAGTCGCTGCCGCCCTCCGTTCAGAATGAGGCGGAGCTGGTGTTCACGGCGCACAGCATCCCGGACGCGATGGCGGCGGCGAGCGGTCCCGGCGGCGGCGCGTACCCGGCGCAGCTCGCCGAGGCGTCCCGGCTGGTCGCCGAGCGGGCCGGCGGGCCCGGCGGCCAGCGCCCCTGGCGGCTCGCGTACTCCAGCCGCAGCGGCCCGCCGTCCCAGCCGTGGCTGGAGCCGGACGTCAACGACTGCCTGGCCGAGCGCGCGCGGGCCGGCGCGCGGGCGGTGGTCCTGGTCCCCGTCGGCTTCGTTTCCGACCACGTGGAAGTCCTGTTCGACCTCGACGTGGAGGCCGCGGAGACCGCCGGGAGGCTCGGCCTCCCGCTGGCCAGGGCGGCCACCCCCGGCACCGACCCCGCCTTCGTCTCGATGGTCAGCGAGCTGGTCAGCGAGCGCATCGACGGCAGGCCCCCGGCGGCGCTGGGCACCCTCGGCCCGATGCACGATTTTTGCCCGAACGGGTGCTGCGCCGCCCGCGGCGACACAGTGCCCGCTCGCGCTGCAGGCCGGCCATGAGCCTGCCCCGGGCCGGCGAGCTGCTCGAGCTCGCCCGGTCGGTGGCGGCGGAGGCCGGGCAGCTGCTCGCCGACCGGCGCCCGGCCGGCCGCCCCGCGGTGCTGGCGACGAAGTCGAGCCCCACCGACGTGGTGACCGCGATGGACCGGGCCGCGGAGACGCTGATCAGGACCAAGATCCTGACGGAGCGCCCGGGCGACGCGATTCTCGGCGAGGAGGGCGGCGAGTCCGGCCACGGCCAGGTTCGCTGGATCGTGGACCCGCTGGACGGGACGGTGAACTACCTGTACGGCCTGCCGGACTGGGGAGTCAGCGTGGCCGTCGAGGTCAACGGGGTGGTGCTGGCCGGAGCCGTGGTGGTGCCGCCGCGCGGCGAGCAGTTCTGCGCGATGCTCGGCGCCGGCGCCTGGCTCTGGTCGGGCGGCGGGGCCCCGGCGGCGCTGCGCTGCAACGCCGGCGTGCCGCTGGGCGAGGCGCTGATCGCGACCGGGTTCGGCTACGAGGCGGCCATCCGCCAGCTCCAGGGCGACGTGGTGGCGGCGCTGCTACCCCGGGTGCGGGACATCCGCCGCGGCGGGTCGGCCGCGGTCGATCTCTGCTCGCTCGCCGCCGGCCGGGTCGACGGCTACTACGAGCGCGGTGTGAACGAATGGGACACCGCGGCGGGCGGCCTCATCGCCGCCGAGGCCGGGGCGCGGATCGAGGGCCTGGCGGGCCGTCCGGCCGACGCGTCGATGACGCTCGCCGCCGGGCCCGGGCTCTTCACCGAACTGCAGGACCTGCTGACCGCCCTGCACGACGCCCGGGACGAGTAACCGGGGACAAGAAACCGGCCCCGCCGCCGGCCGATGACCGGCCCGCCCGCCAGTCCGCCGCCGGTCTCCGCCCGTGATGACGGAGGATCTGGCCGGCTGGAGTGTGAGGATCCTCCACGCTGATCGTGCCTGGACCCGCCGCCGACTGGCCGCCGGTCTCCGGCCGTGATGACGGAGGATCTGGCCGGCTGGGGCGTGAGGATCCTCCACGCTGATCGGGCCTGGACCCGTCCCCGCGGCGGGGCGGTGGCTGGCGCTACTTTCTGGTCAGGGTGCCGGTGGCGGCGACCTTGGACGGGCCCTTGAAGTGGAACTTCAGCGAGCCGTCGGCCTCCTGGGTCAGCGTGAGCACGCCGTTCAGGCAGTTGCCGGCGACGATCTGCTGGTTCAGCTTCAGCACGCTGCCGGTCGACGCGCCCAGGGTGAGGTCGCCCGCGCAGACGAACGAGGTGCCCGAGTAAATGATCGTGCCGTCCGGCGAGTTCCCGCTGAGCCTGACGTTGGCGGCGATGCTGTCGCTGCCCTGCCGCACGGATCCGGACCAGGTGCCTGCCACCGAGGCCGGGAGGGTGAGCGTGCGGGCCGGCGACGGGCTCGGGGAGCCGGCCGGGGACGAGGTCGACGAAGCGGCCGACCCGTCGGACTGGCCGCCCTTGCCGGGCGCCGAGTCGGCGTCCTGCAGGACCCGGACGGCCGCCACGATCGCCAGCACGCAGACGATGGCGGCCGCGACCCAGCCGATGGACCTGGATCGCCGCCGCCGGGCGGCTGAGGGATGCCGGGCGCTGATCGTCGGCTCGGCTGACGCGCGCTGCGCGGCGCCTGCCGCCCGCAGCGCGGCGCCTGCCGCCCGCCTGGATCCCTCGGCCAGCACGCCGGCCGGCGGATTGTCGCGGCCGAGCAGGCGCATGACCACCTGCCGGGCGGCCGGCCGGGCTGGGGAATCGGGTGCGACGCAGCTCGCCACCACGGCGCGCAGCGGCTCCGCCAATGCGTCCAGATCCCTGGCCGAGGACGGGGTTCTCCCGGTCGCGGCGAACAGGACCGTGCGCGCCCACGCGTGCATGTCGGCAGCGGGAGTCGCCGCGCCGTACGGCGGGGTGATCGCGAAGCCGATCACGCGGGGTCCCTCGACCGCGAGCACGACGTGGTCGGGCCCGAATTCGCCGTGCACGAGCCCGGCCTGGTGCACCGCGGCCAGGCCGGTCGCCATGCCGATGGCCAGTGCCTCCAGGGCGGCGCGCCCGCGCGGGCCGTCGGAGGCGACCACCTCGGACAGCAGCGGCCCCGGGGCGTACTCGCTAACCAGGTAGGCCCGGTCGCCCTCCATCCCGGCGTCCAGGATGCGCGCGACGCAGAACGGCGCCACCTGGCGGGCCGCCCGGGCCTCGGCGGTGAACCGGTCCCTGGCCGCGGCGTCGGGGGTACGCTCGCTGCCGAGCAGGGTGATGGCAACCCGGTCGCCGTCGGTCGTCCTGCCGAGGTAGACAGGGCTGCCGCTGGGTATGCCAGTGATGCGACCGGTCAGCCGGTAGCGCCCGGCACGCTTGGGATCGTCCGGGCGCAATGGCGCGACCTGAGGCATGCGTCCTCTCCGCGGGGTGGGGCAGGCGCGGCATCATCCGCGGTTCGTACCATACGCACTCTCTGCCGGCGGGCCGTGGTGATCGAGTAAGTTACCGCTGATAAAGGTGCCTGTCACGCGGCCAAGCCGGGCCCGCGGGGCGACACGAATCTTGCGTAGCGGCGCGCTACGTGCGACCGGGGCCGAGGCGTGACAGAATTCGCCGCCGGAATCGGGCACAACGACGGCCTTCCGAGCGTTACATCCGCGCGAACGAAGCGCAAGACATGGAGGGGTACGGGCCAGATGGCTACTGACTATGACAGCCCGAGGAAGACGGACGACGAGCTCACTGAGGACAGCCTGCAGGAACTTCAGGCACGGCGGATGGATAAGTCATCGTCAACGATCGACGTTGATCCTGATGATGTAGCTGAATCACTGGAGCTGCCGGGTGCGGATCTGTCGAACGAGGAACTCTCGTTCCGGGTGATCCCGCGCCAGGCGGACGAGTTCACCTGCTCGAGCTGTTTCCTGGTGCACCACCGCAGCCAGCTTGCCGAGACCAAGGGCACCCTGCTGGTCTGCCGGGAGTGCGCGGCCTAAGGCAACCCGTCAGAGGCCGCGAGGCCGGGAGGGCCGGAGAATGCACGCCGACGTGGTCTTCACCGGCGGCCCCGCGTACACCGCTGACCAGGCCGGGCGCCGGCTGATCCCGGTCGTCCCGGCGGGCGCCGCCAGCGCTGCCCCGGGCGGCTCCGCTGCGTCGGCATCCGGCGCCGCCCTCCTGACCGCCGGGCCGGTCGACGTGGCCGTGGAAGGCGGCAGGATCGTCGCCGTCGAGGCGGCGGGGAGCCGGCGGATCCGTGATCTGACCGGCCCGGCTACCGAGGTCATCGACCTGGCCGGCCGGGCGCTGCTGCCGGGGTTCCAGGACGCGCACGTGCATCCCGCGTTCGCCGGCGTGACGATGGCCAGCTGCAACCTGATCGGCGCGGCCACCCTGGACGAGGCGCTGGCCCGGATCAGGTCCTACTGCGAGTCCCGTCCCGGCCTGGCATGGATCGCCGGGGCCGGCTGGCGGATGGAGTGGTTCCCCGGCGGCACGCCGGGCCGCGAACTGCTCGACCAGGTCACCGGCGGCCGGCCAGCCTTCCTGATCAACCGGGACGTGCACGGCGCGTGGGCGAGCACCCGCGCGCTCGAGCTGGCCGGAATCGACGCCCGCACCCCGGATCCGCCGGACGGCCGGATCGAGCGCGATCCCGGCGGCGGGCCTCAGGGCTCACTGCACGAGGGCGCCGTCACCCTGGTCGCCCGGCACGTCCCGCCGGTGTCTGTCGAGGACCGGCTGGCCGGCCTGCTGCTGGCCCAGGCGCATCTGCACGCCCGGGGGATCACCGCCTGGCAGGACGCCATCGTGGGGGAGTACCTCGGCTCGGCCGACCCGCTGCCGGTCTACCTGGCGGCCGCGCGCAGCGGGCAGCTCACGGCCCGGGTCCGGGGCGCGCTGTGGTGGGACCGCCATCGCGGCGCCGGGCAGATCACCGATTTGCTCGGCCGCCGGGAGCAGGGCCGGGCGGGGAGGTTCAGCGCGGGCACGGTCAAGATCATGCAGGACGGAGTCGCGGAGAACTTCACCGCCGGGCTGATCGAGCCCTACCAGGACGCCTGCGGCTGCCAGACGGCAGGCACCGGCCTGTCCTACGTCGACCCGGCGGAGCTGCGCGAGATCGTCACCCGGCTGGACGCCGAGCGGTTCCAGGTGCACTTCCACGCCATCGGGGACCGCGCGGTCCGCGAGTCACTCGACGCCGTCGAGGCGGCACAGGCCGCCAACGGCGCAAGCGAGCACCGGCACCACATCGCGCACCTGCAGCTGATACATCCCGCCGATGTACCCCGTTTCTCATCGCTGGGAGTCACGGCGAACATGCAGGCGCTGTGGGCGGCGCACGAGCCGCAGATGGACGAGCTGACCATCCCGTTCATTGGAGCCCGGCGGGCCGGGCGGCAGTACCTGTTCGGTGACCTGCTCAGGTCCGGCGCGCGGCTGGCGGCGGGCAGCGACTGGTCGGTGAGCAGCGCGAACCCGCTGCGGGCGGTCCATGTCGCGGTCAACAGGGCGCTGCCGGGGGCGGCCGGCGACGAGGCGGAGCCGTTCCTGCCGGCGCAGCGGCTGAGCCTGGCCGAGGCGCTCGGCGCGTACACCATCGGCTCTGCCTACGTGAACCACCTCGACCGCGAGACCGGCGCCATCGAGCCCGGCAGGCTGGCCGACCTGGTCGTGCTGGACCGGGATCCGTTCGCCCGCCCGGCCGGCGAGATCGCCGCCACCAAGGTGCTGGCCACCTACGTCGAGGGTGAGCGCGTCTTCACCGCCGCTGACCTGTGAACCAGGGGGACCAGGAGGATCTGCGGCAGCGAAGCGGATCTGCTGGCCCGCAACCGGCGCTGCCAGCGCCCTGCTGGCACCGTCAACGGCGCCCTGATGGCA
>JBEKFH010000238.1:0-7694 GCA_050013415.1 Streptosporangiaceae bacterium
CTCATCGATGACATGGTCGCCCAGGTGATCAAGGGCGATGGCGGCATCGTGTGGGCGTGCAAGAACTACGACGGGGATGTCCAGTCCGACGTGGTGGCCCAGGGATTCGGCTCGCTGGGACTGATGTCCAGCGTGCTGATGACACCGGACGGGGCATGCGTCGAGGCAGAGGCCGCCCACGGGACGGTGACCCGCCACTACCGGCAGCACCAGCAGGGCAGGCCGACGTCCACGAACCCGATCGCCTCGATCTTCGCCTGGACCCGCGGCCTCGCGCACCGCGGCAAGCTCGACGGCACGCCTGAGGTGACCGCGTTTGCCGACACGCTCGAGCGAGTGTGCGTCGAGACGGTGCTGAGCGGCAAGATGACCAAGGACCTCGCGCTGCTCGTCGGCGAGGGCACCCCGTTCCTGACCACGCAGGAGTTCCTCGCCGCGCTCGACGAGAACCTGCAGGCCGCCATGACCGTGTCCTGACGGGCGGCCTCCGGCCGGCCGGCGGCGAGCGGCTGCCAGCCGGCGGCGACGACGATTACAGGGAAAGCAAAGGAGACCACCGCAGATGGCCCGCACTGGGAAGGTAACCGTTGTCGGGGCCGGGTTCTACGGCTCGACCACCGCGCAGCGGCTTGCCGAATACGACATATTTGACGAGGTCGTGCTCACCGACATCGTCGACGGCAAGCCCGAGGGAATCGCTCTCGACATCAATCAGTCACGGCCCATCCAGGGCTTCGAGACCAGGATGACGGGGCAGACGACGGGCCCGGCAGGGGAGGGCTACGAGGCGATCGCCGGCTCCGGGGTCGTGGTGATCACGGCTGGCCTGCCGCGCAAGCCCGGGATGAGCCGGATGGACCTGATCGGCGTCAACGCCAGGATCGTGAGGAACGTTACCGAGCAGGTCGTCAAGCACGCGCCGGAGGCGGTGCTGATCGTGGTCTCCAACCCGCTGGACGAGATGACCGCGCTGGCCGCGAAGGTGTCCGCGTTCCCGCCGCACCGGGTGATGGGCCAGGCAGGCATGCTGGACACGGCCAGGTTCAGCTACTTCGTGGCCGAGCGTCTCGGCGTGCCGGTCGCCGCCGTGCGCACGCTGACCCTCGGCTCGCACGGCGACACCATGGTGCCCGTGCCGTCGGCATGCTCGGTCGACGGCAAGCCGCTGGCCGACCTGCTGTCCGCTGCGGACATCGAGTCCCTCGTGGAGCGGACGCGTGGCGGCGGGGCGGAGATCGTCGCCCTGCTGAAGACCGGGTCCGCCTACTACGCGCCGTCTGCCGCGGCCGCCTGGATGGCGCGGGCGGTGGCGCAGGACTCGGGTGCCGTGCTCCCGGTCTGCGCCTGGGTGGACGGCCAGTACGGCATCTCCGGCGTCTACCTGGGCGTCGAGGCGGCGATCGGCTCATCAGGAGTGCGCGAGGTGGTGGAGCGGGACCTGACCGACGCCGAGCTGACCGCGCTGCGGGCGGCCGCCGACGCCGTCCGGGCCAAGCAGGCCGACGTCGCCAGCCTCTGAGCCGCCAGCTCCGTGCGTAAATCAGCGGGCTAGCCGGCGGCTGCCAGCCGCCGCAGCGCCAGCTCCGCGTAAAGCGCGGCGCCGTCGCCGAGCACCGCGTCATCAAACGCCGCCTCGGCGGAGTGGTTGTAGGCCGCGGTGGCCGGATCGGTGCCCTGCGGGCAGGCGCCCAGCATGATGAACGCGCCCGGCACCTGCTCAAGGACGAACGAGAAATCCTCGGCCCCGGTGAGCGGGAAGGACTGGATCAGGCAGCGCCCGCTGCCGAACAGCTCCGTCACCGCCGCGCGGGCAAAGGAGACCTCCGCGTCGTCGTTGACGGTCACCGGGTATCCCTTCGGGAACCCGGCGGTGGCCGACAGGCCATGGGCGGCGGCGATCTGCTCGGCCAGCCGGGCGGCGGCGCTCATCACGCGGGTGCGCGCCTGCGCCGAGAACGTCCTGATGGAGGCCAGAATCCGCGCGTCATCGGGAATTACGTTGTCAGTGGTGCCGGCGTGAAAGCTGCCGACTGTCAGGACGACGGGATCGAACACGTCGAACTGCCTGGTCACCATGGCCTGCAAGGCCATCACGATCTCGCAGCCGACCTGAATCGGATCGGCGGCGCGATGCGGCTGCGACGAGTGCCCGCCGCGGCCGTGCACGGTCACCTCGAATACGTCGGCCGCGGCCATCATCGTTCCCGCCTTCATGCTGCAGACCCCGGCAGGCAGCTGCGAGGAGGCGACATGCAGCGCGAAGGCGGCGACGGGCCGGTCGCCCGCAGCGTCGAGCACGCCCTCGGAGATCATCTGACGCGCGCCGGCAAAGCCTTCCTCGCCGGGCTGGAACATGAAGATGACGTTTCCCTCGATCTCGGCCTGCCGCGCTGACAGCAGCCGGGCCGCGCCCGCCAGCATCGCGGTGTGCAGGTCGTGGCCGCAGGCATGCATCGCCCCGTCGATCCGCGAGGAGTAGGGCAAGCCGGTCCGCTCGGTCACCGGCAGCGCGTCCATGTCGCCGCGCAGCAGCACCGTGGCTCCGGGCCGGCCGCCGCGCAGCACCGCGGTGACGGAGCTCAGCTGCTCCCCCCTGGTGATCTCCAGCGGAAGCCCGGCCAGCGCCGAGAGCACCTTCGCCTGGGTCATGGGCAGATCGAGGCCGATCTCCGGCTCACGGTGGATGGCGTGGCGCAACCCGGCGAGCTCGCCGGAGATCGCCGCGGCGTCGTCACGTACCCCAGCCTGCATCCGTGGTACCTCTCTGCCACTCATGCCCGTCTGCCACTCATGCCCGTCTGCCAGTCATGCCCGGTCATTGTCAGCCGCACCGGCGCTGTCGCACAAGGATCGCATGGCCGCGGGCACCGCGCGGCACGGCCGATGGCATGCCGCGGCCCTGCCCAGGTCTAGACTGTCCGGACCACCGCCGCCCCCCTTTGCCGAGGTCAGGGATCACGAAGTGAATGACGTCGGCTGGGACATTCTCATTGTCCTGGTCATAGTTATCATCGGCGGCTTCTTCGCTGCGGCCGAGATGGCACTCGTCTCGCTGCGGGACGGCCAGGTTCGCGCGCTGGCGCACCGCGGGAAGCGGGGGCAGCGCGCCGCCAAGCTCGCCCAGGACCCGAACAGGTTCCTGTCTGCCGTGCAGATCGGCGTCACCCTGGCCACGCTGCTGTCCGGCGCCTTCGGCGCCGCCACCCTGGCGAGCCGCCTGGGAACAACCCTCCGGCACCACATGTCGAAGGGCGCCGCCTCCATCGTGTCGGTGGCCGTGGTGACGCTGGTGATCTCCTTCTTCACCCTGGTCCTGGGGGAGCTTGCGCCCAAGCGGCTCGCCCTGCAGCGCAACGCGACGGTGTCGGTCGCGGCAGCCCCGCTGCTGGACAGGATGGCGACGCTCGCCCGTCCGCTGGTATGGCTGCTGTCGAAATCGACCAACCTGGTGGTCAGGCTGTTCGGCGGTGACCCGACGGCCGGCCGCGGGGTGATGACCGAGCAGGAGCTCCGCGACCTGCTCGTCGGGAGCCAGGCGCTGAGTCCGGATGAGCGGCACATCGTCAGCGAGGTCTTCGACGCGGGCAAGCGGCAGATCCGCGAGGTCCTGGTGCCCAGGACCGAGGTGGAGTTCCTGCCGGCCAGCATGCCGCTGCGGGATGCGGCAATGATCGCCGTGAGCGCGCCGCACTCCCGTTTCCCTGTCTACCGGGACTCCTACGACGACGTGGTCGGCTTCGTGCACGCCCGCGACCTGCTCGACCCTGCCGCGAACGGATCGAGCCTGGTCGGTGACGTGCGCAGGCAGGTCAAGCTGCTGCCGACCACGAAGACCGTGCTGTCCGCCCTGTCGGAAATGCGGAAGGATCACGCGCACCTGGCCATCGTGGTGGACGAGTACGGCGGCACCGCCGGCATCGTGACCCTGGAGGATCTGGTCGAGGAGCTGATTGGCGATATCCAGGACGAGTACGACGTGGACGAGGGCCAGTCGAGGCAGCTGACCGGCGGGGCACTGGAGGTGGATGGCCTGCTGAACCTGGATGAGTTCGCCGAGCAGACCGGCCTTGAGCTGCCGGACGGCCCGTACGAGACCGCCGCGGGCTACATTCTTGCCGTGCTCGGCCGGGTGCCGCGCGAGGGCGATGCCGTCGAGGTCGCCGGCCGCGCGCTCACGGTCACGGAGATGGACGGCCGCCGGATCGCCCGGGTGCGGGTGGGCCGGCAAGCGCCCGCCACCGCCGAGCCGCCCGCCATCGCCGCAGATCAGATACCGGGCCAGGCCAACTAGCTCGGCCTCCCGCCTGTCGCCGAATGTCTTCGGGAAACAGACCTCTCGTGCTGCCACGCTGCTCATACCAGGCGCTCTGGACTACTTTTCTCGCACCACGGCATCTTGCCCTTGTCTTGGATAATCAGAATGGCAGGAGCGCATCACCACCAGCCACCTGGCCCGCCTCGAGCACATCCGCGACCTGCTCTTGGCCAAAGGCCAGCCCGGCTCCGAAAGCGCCAGGATGTTCCTTTTCAGCGGTACCGGATTCAGCGACGCACTGCTGAAGCGAGCGGCGGCGAACCCCTCAATCCAGCTCATTGGACTCAACCGGCTCTACTACGGTTCCTGAGGCGGAGGATGAGCCGTCGCGCCCGGTAACGCCCCTGCGCCGCAGGCTAGACCGGCCGCAGGCCGAGCAGGAGGGTCGCCTTCCGGCTCACCACGTGATCAATAGTGAATCACTCGCCTAGACTGGTTCGCTCCTGCCAGGCCGGCGAATCTGGTCGGCGGATCCGGCTGGCTGCTCCGGTCGTCCGCGCGCGGGCTCGGCCGATCTGAGGGAAGGAGGCACAGGTGCTCTCCGGCGACACCCAAGAAAACCGCGATAGTCATAACACCAACGAGACCCACGAGACCCACCTCGAGGGGATCGACACGGTCCTCGTTGTCGACTTCGGGGCGCAGTATGCGCAGCTCATCGCCCGCCGGGTGCGCGAGTGCCAGGTGTACTCCGAGATCGTCCCGGCCACCATGCCCGCCGCCGCCATGCTGGCGAGGAAGCCCGCCGCGATCATCCTGTCCGGCGGCCCGGCGTCCGTCTACGCGCCGGGCGCGCCGCCCGCTCCCGACGGGCTGCTCGAGGCGGGAATCCCGATCCTGGGACTTTGCTACGGCTTTCAGTTGATGATGTCCGGACTCGGCGGCGTGGTAGAACGCACCGGCGGCGGCGAGTACGGCGCGACGGAACTCGACCTGCGCTCCGGCCCGGGCGCCCCCGGCGTGCTGCTCGGTGGCCTGCCGTCCCGCCAGCAGGTCTGGATGTCGCACGGGGACACCTGCGCCGCGCCGCCGCCCGGCTTCACCGTGACGGCCAGCACCGGGGCGACGCCGGTAGCCGCCGCCGAGGATCCGGCCCGCCGCCTGTACGGCGTGCAGTTCCACCCCGAGGTCCTGCACACCGAGCACGGCATGCAGATCCTGCGCAATTTCCTCGCGGCGGCCGGCTGCCGGCCCTCGTGGACCATGAGCAGCATCGTGGACGAGCAGATCGCCCGGATCCGCGAGCAGGTCGGCGATGGCCGGGCGATCTGCGGCCTGTCCGGCGGGGTGGACTCGGCGGTCGCGGCCGCCCTGGTCCAGCGAGCCATCGGATCGCAGCTGACCTGCGTCTTCGTCGACCACGGGCTGCTACGCCTGGGCGAAGCGGATCAGGTGGAGAAGGATTTCGTCGCCGCCACCGGCGTGGATCTCAAGGTGGTGGACGCCGCCGACGTGTTCGTCCGGGCGCTGGCCGGCGTGACCGATCCCGAGGAGAAGCGAAAGATCATCGGACGTGAGTTCATCCGCGCGTTCGAGCGGGCTGCCAGCCAGATTAGCGAGGACGCGGGGAGCCAGGGAGCGAGCGTCGGGTTCCTGGTCCAGGGCACGCTGTACCCGGATGTGGTCGAGTCCGGCGGCGGCACCGGCGCCGCCAGCATCAAATCGCATCACAACGTCGGCGGGCTCCCGGCCGATCTCGCGTTCGAGCTGGTCGAGCCGCTGCGGGCGCTGTTCAAGGACGAGGTGCGCCAGGTTGGCCTGGAACTCGGCCTGCCGCCGGAGATCGTCTGGCGGCAGCCTTTCCCCGGGCCGGGCCTGGGCGTCCGGATCATCGGCGAGGTGACAGCGGAGCGCCTGCGCATCGTCCGCGCGGCCGACGCCATCGCCCGCGCGGAGCTGTCCAGGGCCGGGCTGGACCGGATGATCTGGCAGTGCCCGGTCGTGCTGCTGGCCGGCGTCCGGTCGGTCGGCGTCCAGGGAGATGGCCGCAGCTACGGCTATCCCGTCGTGCTCCGCCCGGTGACCAGCGAGGACGCGATGACCGCCGACTGGGCGCGGCTGCCCGACGCGGTGCTGGCGACAATCTCGACCAGGATCACCAACGAGGTACCGGAGGTCAACCGCGTCGTGCTCGACATCACCAGCAAGCCGCCCGGCACGATCGAGTGGGAATGACCGTCAGGTCACCCGGGTGTGCTCGGCGCCCTCGGCGGCGTAGCTGCCGTCCGCGGCGATCCGCCGGAGGGCCGCCAGTGCGTCCCATACGTCGGTGAACCGGGTGATGATCGGCGCCGGGCCGAGCCGGAGCCGGTCCGGCGTCCGGTAGTCGCCGACGATCCCCGCCCGGATCAGCGCCTGGCTGATCTGCCAGGCATCGCGATGGTGCAGGCAGACATGCGAGCCGCGGCGCGCGCTGTCCCGCGGCGACGCCACCGTGAACCCGTGCGGGGCGAGCCACTCGTCGGCGAGCGCGATCAGCAGTTCGGTCAGCGCGATTCCCTTGGCCCGCAGCCGGTCCAGGCCCGCCTCGCCGAGCAGCCGGGCGCCCTCCTCGACGGCCACGGTGCCAATTATCTGCGGGGTGCCGGTCAGGAACCTGCCGATCCCCGGCGCGGGATCGTAGCGGGGTGCCATCGCGAACTGATCCCGCTGGCCGAACCAGCCCCACACCGGCTGGCGCAGGCTGTCCTGAAGCTCCCCCCGCACGTAGAGGAACGCGGGCGCGCCGGGGCCTGCGTTGAGATACTTGTACGTGCACCCGATGGCGAGATCCGCGCCGGCCGCGTCCAGTTCGATGGGCACCGCGCCGACCGAGTGACTGAGATCCCACAGCATCAGCGCGCCGGCCTCGCGGGCGATCCGGGTGATCCGCCCCATGTCGGCCAGCGCGCCGCCGCGGTAGGCCACGTGCGAGAGACTCACCAGCGCGGTCCGGTCGTCGACCGCGGCTCGCAGCGCGTCCTCGCTGACGCCCTCGGCCAGGTCGGAACTGATCATCCGCAACTCGCAGCCGCGCTGCTCGGCGATGCCCTCCAGCACGTACTGATCGGTGGGAAAGTTGTCGTCGTCGGTCACGATGACGTTCCTGCCAGGCCGCGCGTCCACCGCGGCACAGGCCAGCTTGTACAGGTTGATCGTCGTCGAGTCGCAGACGGCGACCTGGCCGGGCGCGGCGCCGAGAAGGTGCTGGCCGATCAGGTCTCCGGCGCGGCCGGGCAGGTCGATCCAGCTGCCCCAGGATCTGACCAGCCCCGCGCCCCAGTCCTGGCGGACGGCCTCGGCGATGCGGATCTCGGTGGCGACCGGCAGCGGACCGAGTGAGTTCCCGTCCAGGTAGATCAGCGACTCGTCGTTGCGCACGAAGCGGTCGCGAAATCCG
>JBEKFH010000239.1:0-7685 GCA_050013415.1 Streptosporangiaceae bacterium
ACTGGCTCCGGCAAGATCATGCGCCGCCGTGCCAACCGGAACCACCTGCTCGAGCACAAGTCGAGCACGCGAACGCGCCGGCTCAAGGTCGAGGTAACGCTCGCCCCCGCCGACCTCAAGAAGATGAAGAGATTGCTGGGGCGCTAGCTCCGCCCGCTAAAGGAGTCAAAGCACATGGCACGCGTGAAGCGGGCAGTCAACGCCCACAAGAAGCGCAGGGTCGTCCTCGAGCGGGCGAGCGGTTACCGCGGCCAGCGGTCACGGCTGTACCGCAAGGCCAAGGAGCAGGCGCTCCACTCGATGACGTATGCGTACCGTGACCGCAAGGACCGCAAGGGAGCGTTCCGTCGGCTCTGGATCCAGCGCATCAACGCCGCGGCCCGGGCCGACGGCATGACCTACAACAGGTTCATCCAGGGACTGAAGATCGCGGGAGTCGACGTGGACCGGCGGATGCTCGCCGAGCTCGCGGTCGCCGACCCGCCCGCGTTCTCCGCGCTCGTGGACGTGGCCAGGAAGGCGCTGCCCGAGCTGGGTGAGGCGGCCGCGGCCTGACGCGCCCGCTGACGGCGCGGGGCGCAGGCATGGCGGAGCCGGCCGGAGCCGAGATCACCAGTGCCCGCTCGCCGCGGGTCAGGGCGGCGCGCCAGCTCGCCAGGCGCGCCCTGCGGCAGCGTGCCCGCGCGTTCCTCGCCGAGGGCCCGCAGGCAGTCGGCGAGGCGCTGAATTCGGGCGCGACGATCACCGAGTTGTTCGTGACCGTCGCGGCGCTGGCCCGCTACGGCGAGCTTGCTGCCGAGGCGGCCAGCCGCGGCGCTGCCGTGCAGGCGGTCAGCGGCGAGGTGATGGCCGAGCTGGCGCAGACAGTCACGCCGCAGGGGCTGCTCGCGGTCTGCCCGTTCGTCGACGTTCCGCTCGCCCGGCTGATCGCGGCCGCGCCCCGGCTGGTGGTCATCCTCGCCAGCGTCCGGGACCCCGGCAATGCCGGAACCGTGCTGCGGACCGCCGATGCGGCCGGGGCCGACGGCGTGATCTTCTCGGGTGCCTCGGTCGACCCCTACAACAGCAAGTGCGTCCGGGCCTCGGCGGGCAGCCTGTTCCACCTGCCGGTCGTGGTGGGCGCGCCGCTGGCCGAGGTCGCGGCGGCGCTGCGCGGTGCCGGGCTGCGGGTGCTGGCGGCCGACGGCGGCGCCCGGCGC
Source organism: Streptosporangiaceae bacterium (assembly GCA_050013415.1). Taxonomy (GTDB): domain Bacteria; phylum Actinomycetota; class Actinomycetes; order Streptosporangiales; family Streptosporangiaceae; genus Palsa-506. The sequence continues at coordinate 1,200 of JBEKFH010000239.1, forward strand.
GGGCTCGATGACCCGGACCTGGCGGCACGGCTGGTGCTGCCGACCGCGTGGCTGTTCGGCAACGAGGCATGGGGGCTGCCCGGCGACCTGGTCGAGCTCGCGGACGAGGCGGTCGCCGTGCCCATCTACGGCCGGGCGGAAAGCCTCAACCTGGCCGCGGCGGCCGCCGTCTGCCTCTACTCATCGGCTCGCGCCCTGCGCGGCTGACCGGCCCGCGGCTGACCGCCCCGCGCCCGCGCGCTGACCGCCCGGCGCCCGCGCGCTGACCCCCCCGCGCCCGGCGCGGCGAGCGTATGCGGCCACCGCTTGCATGCTCCTGGTATGCGGGGGTGCCGGTCAGCATTCCGGACGCGCTAGAGTTTGCTCTGATCACGTTGCGTCATGAGTGGCCCGGACCGGGTCACCGGCTTACCGCCGTTGACGCGGCAGTGCCAGCTTGCGGGATCCCCCGGACCGCGGGCAGCGGCGATTTCATAGCCCGGGGCAGGTGCCGGCAGAGGCGGCGTGTGAGTGGACGGGATCATGCCGGGCCAGGGCCAGGCGGCCGCGGTGGCCGGCCTGCCGCGAGTGGTTGACAGCCCGCCGCGAGTGGCTGACGGCGCGGGCGGCGGGCTGATCGCCGCCGATGAGCTGCCGGACGGCCTGGTAATCGCCGACCACGCGGGCTGCGTCATCGTCTTTAACCGGGCCGCCGGCCGGCTCACCGGCATCCCCCCTGAGCACGCGCTCGGCCAGGACGTCCGCCATGTGCTGCCGCTGCAGGACGCCGACGGCCGAAACTGGTGGGCGCACGCCAGGCCTTATCACGGCCTGTCCACCCGCACCCGGCACCCCGAGCGATCGCTTTACCTGCCCGGCGGCACCGAATTCCTGGTCACGGTCGGTTACGTTCGCGATCCCCGACGTGAGGCGCGCGGCGGCTGGCATCGCGAGCCTGGCGCGGTCCGCCGCGTCGTGATCACTCTGCGCGGCGCGCAGCAGCGCGCCAGGATCGAGCGCAGCCGGGCCGATCTGGTATCCACCGTCGCTCACGAGCTCCGCTCGCCGCTGACCAGCGTCAAGGGCTTCACCGCGACGCTGCTGGCGAAATGGCCGCGGTTCACCGACGACCAGAAGAAGGTCATGCTCGAGACGGTGAACGCCGACGCGGACCGGGTCACCCGGCTGATCACCGAGCTGCTGGACGTGTCCAGGATCGAGTCGGGCCGGATCGAGGTGCACCGCCAGCTCGTGGACATCCCGCAGCGGGCGGACCGGATCATCGCGGGCCGGGTGGCGGCCGGCGACAGCGCCAGCCGGTTCCGGCTCGAGGTCCGCGGTGACCTGCCGGAGACCTGGCTGGACGTCGACAAGGTCGACCAGATTCTGGGCAACCTGGTGGAGAACGCCGTCAGGCATGGTGCTGGTACGGTTACCACCGTGGTGGAGCCGCTGCGCGTCGCGGGTTCCCCTGGCGTCGCGGTGTCGGTCCGGGACCAGGGGGAGGGCATCGCGCCCGAGCTCGCGGCACGGGTGTTCCGCCAGTTCTGGCGCGCGAAGCGCCGCGGCGGTGCGGGCCTCGGCCTGTTCATCGTGAAGGGACTGGTCGAGGCGCATGGCGGCGACATCGCCGTGCACCAGGCACCCGGCGGCGGCGCGGAGTTCCGATTTACGATGCCCGCCGGGCCGCCTGACTTCGGCTGACCGGCGGGCCCTGGGAAACCTCTGACCTGGCCGCCTGGCCCCGGCGGCGCGGCTGGCCAGGCCCAAGGCGGGCGCGTGCCTAAACCGGATAGACCGACGCCGCGTCATCCGTTCAGGAAAAGGATGAGTGCCCGCCGTCTATGACCATCGGTGATCGCAGGAGAGCAAGAACGCTATGTCCGCACCGAACAAGAGCTATGACCCCGTGCAGGTGACGATGCTGTCCGCCGACGAAGTGCAGCGCATGGTCGATGATGCGCTGGCCGCCATTGCCGCGGCGGCCGACCTCGACGAGCTCAAGGCGGCCCGGCTGGCGCATGCCGGCGACCGGGCGCCGATCGCCGAGGCCAACGCGGAGATCGGCGCGCTGCCGCCAGCCGCGCGGGCTGACGCCGGCCGGCGCGTCGGCGCCGCGCGGGCGGCGATCAGGGCCGCGCTGGCCGGCCGGCAGCAGGAACTCGAGGCAGACCGGGACCGCCGCGCGCTGGCCGAGGAAACCGTCGACGTCACGCTGCCGTGGGATCGCGCGGCGTCCGGCGCGCGGCATCCGGTCACCACGACGGGCGAGCGGCTCACCGACATCTTCGTCGGCATGGGCTACGAGGTCGCCGAGGGGCCGGAGGCCGAGGCGGAGTGGTACAACTTCGACGCGCTGAACTTCCCGCCCGACCACCCGGCCCGGGAGATGCAGGACACCTTCTTCGTGGCCGGCCCGGATGGTGAGCCGCGCTCCGGCGTCGTGCTGCGCACGCACACCTCGCCCGTGCAGATCCGCTCGATGCTGACCCGCCCGCTGCCGCTGTACGTGGTGAGCCCGGGCAAGTGCTACCGCACCGACACGCTGGACGCGACGCACAGCCCGGTGTTCCACCAGATCGAGGGCCTGGCCGTGGACGAGGGCCTGACCATGGCCGACCTGCGTGGCGCGATCAGCGCGTTCGTCGACGCGATGTTCGGCGCGGGACTGCGGACCAGGCTCCGGCCGGACTTCTTCCCGTTCACCGAGCCGTCCGCCGACGTGTCGATGGAATGCCACGTGTGCCGCGGCGCGTCCACCCGTCCCGGCGGGGCCCCGTGCCGGGTATGCCGGTCGCAGGGCTGGATCGAGATCGCCGGGGCCGGGATGGTCAACCCACGGGTGCTGGTGGCGTGCGGCATCGACCCGGACCGCTACAGCGGCTTCGCCTTCGGGCTGGGGATCGAGCGCGCGCTGATGATCTCCTCCGGGGTGACCGACATCAGGGACGCGGTCGAGGGCGATGTGCGGTTCAGCCGGGCACTCGGAAGGGAGGCATAAATGCGGGTCCCGTTGTCCTGGCTGCAGGAGTACGCACCGCTCGACCCCGCCGACGCTGATCCGGGCGAGGTGGCCAGGCGGCTGACCGCGGCCGGCCTGGAGGTCGAGTCGGTCGAGCAGGTCGGGCACGACGTCAGCGGCGTCGTGGTGGCGCAGGTGCGCCATATCGAGGAGCTGACCGGTTTCAAGCGGCCGGTCAGGTACTGCCGCGTGTCAGCAGGTAGCGGCGCGGAGCGCCAGGTCATCTGCGGCGCGGTCAACTTCGCCGTCGGCGACCTGGTGCCGCTCGCGCTGCCGGGCGCGACGCTGCCGGGCGGCGTGACGATCGGCGCCCGCCAGGCCTACGGCCGGACCTCCGACGGGATGATCTGCTCGGCGGCGGAGCTGGCGATCGGCGATGACCACTCGGGCATCCTGGTGCTGCCGGCCGATGCCCCGGTGGGCGCGGACTTCACCGAGTACGCCGGGCTGCGCGATCATGTGCTGGACATCGCCGTCACGCCGGACAAGGGCTACGCGCTGTCCATCCGCGGCGTGGCGAGAGAGCTGGCGATCGCGTTCGGCACCGGGTTCACCGACCCGGCCGGCGTCGGCCAGCCCGATGCCGTCGACACGCAGTCCGACGAGGTTTACCCGGCCAGCATCGAGGACACCAGCGCCTGCGACCGGTTCGTGCTCAGGGAGGTGCGCGGGGTCGACGAGACCCGGCCGGTCCCGCTGTGGATGCGGGTTCGGCTGGCCAGGGCCGGAATGCGCGGCGTCTCGCTGGCGGTGGACGTGACCAACTACCTGATGCTCGAGCTTGGCCAGCCGCTGCACGCGTTCGACGCCGGCCAGCTCAGCGGGCCGATCGTGGTCCGCCGTGCCCGGCCCGGCGAGCGGCTGGAGACCCTCGACCACGTGGTCCGCGACCTCGATCCCGATGACATCCTGATCACCGACTCCTCTGGCCCGATCTCCCTGGCCGGCACGATGGGCGGGCTGGCCACGGAGATCTCGCCGGCCAGCAGGGACCTGGTGATCGAGGCCGCCCACTTCTCGGCCGACGCCACGGCCCGGATGAGCCGCCGTCACAAGCTGACCAGCGAGGCGTCCATGCGGTTCGCCCGCGGCGTGGACCGCGAGCTGCCGCTGCGGGCCTCGGCCAGGGCCGCGTCGCTGCTCGCCTCGCTGGGCGGCGGCACGGCCGTGCCCGGCTGCACCCACGCGGAGGCCGATGTCGCGGTGCGGCCGGTGGTGATGGACGCCGACTACCCGGATCAGGTGGCCGGGGTGGTCTACGGCCGCAGCACCGTGATCCGAAGGCTGCGTCAGGTCGGCTGCGACCTGGCGACCGAGCCGGAGCCGTCCCGGGCCGGGGCGGGATCCGGCGACACCGGGGGCCCCGGCAGCGGGGGTTCCGGCAGCGGGGGTTCCGGCGACATGGGACGTTCCGGTGGCGAGGCGGCCGAGGCCGGGACGCCGTCGGCTGCGTCGGCCGCGCCGTCGGCGGCGGCCTCGCCGCCGCCCCCGCTCTCGCTCCCGCCGAGCAGGCACGTACGGAATGACCACGGCAGGCACGACAGGACCGGGCAGCGGCTCTCGGTCATCCCGCCGTCATGGCGGCCGGACCTGACCGATCCCAGCGATCTGGCCGAGGAGGTCATCAGGCTGGAGGGCTACGAGAACATCCCGGTCCGGATGCCGCGCGCCGCTGCCGGCCATGGCCTCACGCCGCGACAGCGGATGCGGCGGACGATCGGCCGGGCGTTGGCCGGCGCCGGGTACGTGGAGGTGATCAGCAATCCGTTCTGCTCACCGGCGGACGCCGACCGGCTTGGCCTGCCGCCGGATGACCCCCGGCGCAGCGTGCCGCGGCTCGTCAACCCGATCAAGGACGACGAGCCGCTGATGCGCGGCACCCTGCTGCCCGGGCTGCTGCGCGTGCTCGGCCGCAACATCGGCCGCGGCTTCGCCGACCTCGCGTTGTTCGAGCTGGGCCTGGTGTTCCTCACCCGCCCGGAGGGCCAGCGGATGGCGCCGATCCTGCGGGTTGACCAGAGCCCTTCGGTCCAGGAAGTGGCCACCCTGGACGCGGCCCTGCCCGATCAGCCGCTGCATCTCGCGGTGGTCCTGGCCGGCGACCGGGAGATGCCCGGCTGGTGGGGCGCCGGGCGCCCGGCGGGCTGGGCCGACGCTGTCGAGGCGGCCCGGCAGGTGCTGCGGCTCAGCGGCACGGCGTTCTCGGTCCGGGCCGACCAGCAAGCACCCTGGCATCCGGGCCGCTGCGCTGCGCTGTACGTCCAGGTGGGCGAGGAGAGGGAGTGGCTCGCCGGCCATGCAGGCGAGCTGCATCCCCGCGTCGTGGCGGAGTTCGGGCTGCCGCCGCGCACCTGCGCGATGGAACTCGATATGTCCGTGATCGAGACCGCTGCGGCGGCGCGGGGACCGATCCAGGCTCCGGCAATCTCGGCGTATCCCGCCGCTACCCAGGACGTGGCCCTCATCGTGCCCGTCGAGGTGCCCGCCGCCGACGTCGAGGCGGCCCTCATCGACGGAGCGGCCCGAGCCGGGATGGCCGGGGCCGGCAGGACTGATGTGAACGGTGCCGAGGGGGCTGACGGGACTGACGGGGCTAACGGGATCGACAGTGCGGCCGGGTCTGGCGGGGCTAACGAGACCCGGGCTGAGGGGTCGGCTGGGAGTGGTGCTGCGGCGGTGCTTGAGCACATCCGGCTTTTCGACGTTTACACCGGAGAACAGGTGGGCGAGGGGCGCAAGTCGCTGGCGTACACGCTGCGGTTCCGCGCGATGGACCGGACCCTCACCGCCGAGGAGGTCAGTGCTGCCCGTGACTCTGCTGTCGCCGAGGCGGCGCGGCGCACTGGCGCCGTCCTGCGCGGCGGATCCTGACCAGCACCGTCCTGCGCGGCGGATCCTGACCAGCACCGTCCTGCGCGGCGGATCCTCCTGTGCCCGGAAGGAGCGGCCTCATTTCTTGATCACGGAAACCTGTGGCTGCTGAGAGCACCATTTGTTTCCGTGATCAAGAAAACGCTGGTTTTCCTAGGCGGGTGCGGGGAGGATGGCCAGGATTTCCGCGGCACCTTTGACGCACTTGGATGCCTTCCCGGAGGCCAGCACGGTGGGCGTGGGGAACCCCTGGCAGGTCCAGCCGTTGATGTGGACCGGGCCGCCGCCGCCGTTGCCCGGCGCCTTGCCCGCCAGGATCGCCCTGGCATAGCGCCGCTCCACGCTCATCGCTATCCCGCAGGAGGCAGGACCATGCTGGATGTGGACGCGAACCGGCACGTTGGCTGCCGTCCTGGTGGTCCCACATGAAGTGACCTTGTCGGTGCGCGCGCGGGTGCCTGAGGCATGGCCGGCTGGATGGGAGCCGGCCGAGGCGCAGCCGGCCACGGCCAGCGACGCGGCGATAAGGATCCACAGCAGCAGCAGCGCGAAGCGCCAGGGCCTTGAGGACTGCCGGGATCTCGGCGAGCGGTGGGGACCCGGGGAGTGCTGGG
>JBEKFH010000240.1:0-7655 GCA_050013415.1 Streptosporangiaceae bacterium
CTGGTGCATGACGTCGACGCCGGCACGCTGCCCAGGTTCTCGTTCGTCACCCCCGGGCTCTGCGACGACATGCACGCGTTCCCACGCGGCGTGGCCGGCTGCCCGAACCCGATCAAGACCGGCGACAGCTGGCTGGCCACGTGGATCCCGATCATCACCGGCGGGCCCGACTACACCAAGGGGCACCTGATGATCGACGTCGCCTGGGACGAGGGAAGCAAGGGCACGGACGGGGCGGACTGCCTGACGTCGCAGGCGTCCAACTGCATCATCCCGAATATCGTGATCTCGCCCTACACCACGCACGTCGTGTCCGCCGAGGACTTCTCGCACTACTCGCTGCTGAAGACGACCGAGTACCTGCTCGGCGTTCCCTACCTCGGGCAGGCCGCGGCCGCCGGTACCAGCAACATGTGCAAGCCCTTCGGCCTGTGCCCGTAGCGGCGGTAACCCCGTCGTGCGTGGCCCCGGGTGCCGGCGAAGGGTGCCCATCCAGTTTTCACTGACGTGGCTGGGACTTCACTGCAGTAACAGCGACAGTGAAGTCCCAGCCACGCTGTTGCTCACGGCCTGCGGCTCAGGCCGCCGGGAGGAGCACCGGGGTGGCCGGCCCGGCGACCTTGGCGTCCTGCGTCTCACGGGCCAGCGGGCGCCTCGGCAGGGCGAAGAACGCAGCCAGCGCGGCGACCAGCGCCACGGCCGCGGCCACTCGGATGCCCATCGCCATCGCGTGCACGAACGCGCCGTGCGCGGCGGCCACCAGCTCGCTGCCCGTCGCTCCGCCCAGCTGGCCGCCGGCGATGTCGGCGGCGGCGACCGAGCCGGTCGCGAGGTGCACCAGGTGCCCGGGCGCGTGCGCCGCGGCGAGGACGCTGCCGAGCCGGGAGCGGTAGGCGGCGGCCGCCAGGCTGCCCACGATCGCGACGCCCAGCGCGCCGCCGACCTCCCTGATCGTGTCGTTGATGGCGCTGCCGGCCCCAGCCTGGTGGGCCGGCACCGTGGTCATGATGACCGTGCTGGCCGGCGCCATCACCAGCCCCATGCCGGCGCCCATGATCGCGACGGCCAGGGCGATCGCCGGGTAGGCGGTGTGCACGCCAGCGGTGGACAGGTCGAGCAGCCCGCCGCCCATCAGGGCCATGCCGACCGGGATGATCACCCGGGTGCCGAGGCGAGCGGCCAGGATCGGCGACACCGGCGACAGCGCGGCCATGGCAAACGCGAACGGCAGCGCCCGGATCCCGGCGGACAGCGGGCTGTAGCCGTGCACGAGCTGCAGGTACTGGGTCAGCACGAACAGGCTGCCGAACAGGGCGAAGAAGACCACGGTCACCGACGCGGCGGCGCTGGAGAAGGCCCGCGAGGCGAAGATTCGCAGGTCGATCAGCGGGTGCTCGGCGCGCAGCTCCCACCAGGCGAACACGGCGAGGGCAGCGATCCCGGCCGCGGCCTCGGCGAGCGTCATCCCGGCGATCCAGCCGCGCTCCGGTGCCTCGATGATGGCGTCCACGATCGCGAACAGCGCGCCGGCCACCAGCACCGTGCCAGGCCAGTCGAGCCGGTGGCCGCCGGGCTCCGCGGTCTCCGGCACGGTCAGCAGCACGCCGGTGATCGCAAGGGCGACCAGCGGGACGTTGATCAGGAAGACGCTGCCCCACCAGAAGTTTGAGAGCAGCAGGCCGCCGAGGGTCGGGCCGATCACGATGCCGACTCCGGCCACGGCCGACCAGGCGGCGATGGCCTGCGGGCGCTCCTTCGGCGGGAAGACGGCGTTCAGGATCGACAGCGTGGCCGGCATGACGAACGCGGCGCCGAGGCCCATCACGATCCGCGCGGCGATCAGCATGCCTGTGCCGGGCGCGAATGCCGCTGCGACGCTGCCGAGCGCGAAGACCGCGAGGCCGCCGAGCAGCGAGAGCCGCCGGCCGTAGCGGTCTCCGAGCGCCCCGGCCGGGATGAGGAGTGCCGCGAAGCACAGGGTGTAGGCGTCCGTTATCCACTGCAGTGAGCTGGTGCCCGCGTGCAGGACACGCGCGAGCGTGGGCAGCGCGGTGTTCAGGATCGTGTTGTCGATCACCACGACCAGCAGGCTCAGGCAGAGTACGAGCAGGATCTGCCGCCGGCGGGGATGGCCGGCGGGCCACCGGGAGTCTTCCTGGTTTCCCGCGTCCGGCCGGGTGGTGGACGTGTCGCTCATCTCGAACTCCTTACAACCGCTTGCTTACAATTTTTAGCTTACGAGTGTAAGCATAGACATATGAGTTAACGCATGTAAAGTGGAACTCGTGGAGACAGTGCTGACGAGTGGCGAAGCCGGCCGGACACAGGCCCGCGGGGCCAGGCCCGGCGGGCCCGGCGGGACAGGGACCGGCCCGGCAGGGACCGGCGGCCGCGGCGATCCGGGCGCGCGGCACCGGGAGCGGAACGCCCGCGGCCAGGGCTCCCGGCTGACCGAGGACATCGTGTCGGGGGCGCTCGCGCTGATCGAGCGGACCGGCTCCGACGACGCGGTCACGTTGCGCGCGGTCGCCCGCGAGATCGGCATCGCCGCCCCGTCGATCTACGCTCACTTCCCCGACCGGGAGGCGATCGTGATGGCCGTCGTCGCGCGGATCTTCGACGAGCTGTCCGAGGCGATCGGCCGCGGCATCGAATCAGCCGGCCCGGATCCGGTCAGCCGGCTCGTGGCGGGCTGCCAGGCCTACCTGGAGTTCGGGCTGCGGAACCCGGCCCGCTACGGGGTGCTGTTCTCCACCCGCCGGATGGCCGCGAAGGACTACTGCGAGCCGATGGCGATCGGCCCGGACGGGCGGCCGGTGCTGGAGTTCGGCGCCGAGGCATTCGCGCTGCTCGCCGACGGCATCGAGGCCTGCGTCCGGGCCGGCGCGTCCGCCAGCACCGACGTGGCGGCCGACGCCGCCGCCGTGTGGGTCGCGCTGCACGGCACCGTCTCGCTGCGCGCGACGCTGCCGCTTTACCCGTGGCCCGACCTGGACCCGTTCGCCCGCCACCTCGTGCTCTCGCTGGCCAGGGTCACGGCCTGAGCCCCGCGGCACGGCGCGGGCTGCCAGCCGCGGTTTGCTACGGTGCTGCGGTGGGGTTTCAGGGCTGGACCGCGGACGCTATCGACTTCTACGACGGGCTGGAAGAGGACAACTCGAAGGCGTACTGGCAAGCCCGCAAGGGCATCTATGAGCAGGCCGTCCGGCGCCCCATGGAGGAGCTGCTGGCCGAGCTGGCCGGCCAGTTCGGCCCGGGCCGGATCTTCCGGCCGAATCGCGACGTGCGGTTCAGCGCGGACAAGTCTCCCTACAAGACCGCCATCGGCGCCACCATGGAGAACGGCGGGTACATCCAGCTGTCCGCGGCCGGCCTGGCCGCGGGCCGGGGAATGTACATGATGGCCGCCGACCAGCTGCAGCGCTACCGGGAGGCGGTGGGCGCTGAGCCTGCCGGATCCGGCGTGGCGCGGATCGTGGCCGCCGCGAGGAACGCCGGGATCGAAATCACCTCCCGCGACCGGCTGAAGACCGCGCCGCGGGGCTACCCGAAGGATCACCCGCGCATCGGCCTGTTGTGCCTGAAGGGGCTGATCGCCTGGCGGCAGTGGCCGGCCGCGGCCTGGCTGGCCACGCCGGAAGCCAAGTCGCGGGTGGTCGAGTTCCTCCGCCAGGCCGAGCCGCTGCAGAACTGGCTGGACACCCACGTGGGCCCCAGCCGGCTGCCCGCGGCCAGGCGCTAGCCAGCCCGGGTTCCCCGGTTGCGGCCCGCGGCCTGGGTGCGCTCGACGACCTGGGTCAGCACCATCACCGTGAAGCCGGCGAAGAAGACCGCTTCCATGACGCCGCCCATCCTGTTCACCAGGTAGGCCAGGCCCAGCAGCGGGTAGGCAACGAGCGCGCCTATGGCGAGGATCCGGTAGATCCTGGCGGTGCGCGACTGCCGACCGCGGGTCCGCCGGACCGCCAGCAGCAGCGCCACCGTGATCGCGCTGAACTCGACGATGCCCGCGCAGTCATGCACGTACTGGGAAACCGGAAGCTGGAACCTCCATTCCAGGCTCCGGCAGCGCGCGTTGATCCCGTCGGCGCACACCTCCGGGAAGAGGCCGCCGAGCGACCCCCCGACGGCGAACACCAGCATGGCCAGCCACTCCGGCCGGCCGCCCGGGATGCTCCGGCTCCCCGCCGCGGCGAACGCCACCAGCAGCAGCAGCCCGGAGAGAAGGTCGAGGTGCTGCATGACCGTGGCGTACGGCTGGCCGGTCACCTCGAGATTGCTGAACAGCTCGCTGGGCGAGGTCATGAGGCCGGGTTTGAGCGGAACCAGGACCCACCAGTTATAGGCGAGCATCCCGGCGATCGCGAAGATCCACGTCACCGTCCGGCGCGCGCGCAGCCCCGGCGATGCGGTTGCCGGGACTGACGCGGCTGCAGCGACTGGCGCGGTCGCGGGGAGCGACGCAGTCACGGGAGCCGGGAGGGTCTTCCCCGGCACGGGGGCCTGCCTTTGCCCCGGCACGGGGGCCTGCCGTTGCGCCGTGGTCCGGGATCGCAGCTCCAGGTTTTCCACCCCCGCCCGCGATCAGTTTGCATCTAGCAACCAAAATAGTTGACTGCTCTACAACCTGTCCATGCTCAACCGCCGCACAGATCTCGGCCCAGCCAGGTCACTGCGAGCCGCCAACCGCGAACCGCCGACTGACGCCCGACGATGTAGAGAGGTGCCCGACAGGGTAGTAAACTATCGGGCATGTCGATCGAGATAGGTCCTCCGGCCGCTGAGAGTCATCGGGCTTCGTCACCGGCACGACGCAGGCGACATCACTCCGCGGAGGTCGCCGTAACCTCCATCAGCATGCGCCAGCTAGGCAAGCTCACGGCGGAGCAGGTTTCCTGCTTTGACCATCCTGTGCCGGTGACCAGCAACGGCCGGCCAGTTGCCTGGCTCGTCCCGATGACAACAGGTGAGCGGCGTCGAGCTGAGATGATCACCTCGGGGGAGCTCAGGCCCCGGCGCCGCGAGGACCTTGACGCCTGGGAGCCACTGCCGCCGGTCACGGATGGCCCGGCGCTGTCGGAGGTCCTGGCGGAACTGCGCGCGCTGGAACGGACGTGATCTATCTCGACTCTTGCGCGCTGGTGAAGCTCGTCGTCACTGAGCCAGAAACGTCAGCGCTGCAGCGCTATCTGGACGGCAGGCGATCCGAGATTGTTAGCTGCGAGCTCGCGCTGACCGAGGTTTTGCGTTCGGTCCGCCGGGCTCGTTACGACAAGCAGCAGAGCCGGCAAGTCGACGGGACCGTCCTGGCCGCCCGTTTGAACGCGGCCGCTGCCTTGCTGGACTCGATCGATCTCATCGTGGTGAGCACCAGCACCTTTATCCAGGCCGGCGCGTTCGCCACTGACCCTAGCGTGGGTTCTCTCGAAGCGATCCACCTCGTGAGTGCCCGGCGAATCGGCTCCGAACTCGCGGCGTTCGTGACCTATGACGCCGCACTGGGCCGGGCCGCCGCTGCCTGCGGGCTGCCCGTGGCGCAGCCAGCCTGACGCGAGGCCGCTCGAAGGAAGCCGCCCCCGCAGCACCGTGGCAGTCGCGGCGCAGCCGGGTCCCGATCAGGCCAGGGCCTTGGTATCCCAACTCCACCCGCCCAAAAGATGTCAGCGTCGGGTTCCTTCTGCCATCTCGGTAGCGCGTGTCAGTCGGCCACGCAGCCAGGATTCGGTTCACCTGGGTAGCGGTTCCTGACCCCGGCAATCCATACGGAGTCACTCGCCGGGCGGGCAAGCTCGCCCGCCCGGCGGTATATCTTGCAACTCCCGGATTCCGGCTAGCTCTGGAGACTGCGCTGACCACGTTCTGGGAATCGGCATGTCTCCCCGTCGCCGCATGCCGCTCGCGTCGGGCACAGTTCCTCCTGCTGCCCCGTTACTGCAATCCTGAGATCAGCCACCGCGCTGAGCTTGCCTGGGCAACGCTGTCCCAGGCCGGCCACCATCACGCCTACGAGCTCGGCCTCACGGCGGCGGAACTCCGGCGGCTGCGGGACGAGGTTCAGGCCATCATCCCCAGCCTGCGGCCAGCCGAGGCACGGCAGCCGAGCTAAGCCAGGGAACGGGCCCCTGGGCACGAGTGCCAGCTGCCTCCGACCGGATGGCGGACTCTCGCGTGAGCTTAGCCCGAGGCGCTTGGCCTGGCGCCCCGTGGCGACGGCCGGCAACCTCAGGCTGGGAAACGGCGTCTCAGCTTGCGAGGTGAGTGATGCGCATGTCCGGACGGTCCCGGTCTTCAGGGTGGGTGGCGGGTGCCGCCGCCGCTGCGGCGCTGAGCCTTGCCGGGTGTGCGCTCTTCGCATCCAGTCCGGCGCCCGGTTTGCCCCGGCGGTCTCCGCTGCCGTCAGCCAGTCCGGCGCCTGCCGCGTCGGCGTCGGCGCTGTACCCGGTCGCGGTGCCGCGCCGGAAGTTGCTGCCACGGAGCCTGCTGGCGGCGGGAGGGAGCCCGGCGCCGGGCCGGCCGTGGTCGCATCAGCTGCTGCTGGCCGGAGCGTTCACTGACGTGGTGACGGCCGGGGACGTGCTGTACCTGATGGAGACCCTGCCGCACCGGGCGGAGCCGATGCAGCTGCTGGTGCGCGCGGACCTGCGCACCGGGACGGTCCGCTACGCCCGCCGGCTGGTCCCGGTGTCAGGGACGGCGCGGGTCGTGGTCAGCCGGTCCGGGGTGTGGCTGCTGGGCCGGGCCTGGCTGAGCCGGAACGTGGAGCGGTTCGGCCCGCTGACGCTGTACCGATTCGACCCGGCGACGATGCGGCTGATCAGCCGGCGCACGGTAGGGCCTAGCGGCTGCTGCGGGTGGGCCACGCTGACCGGATGGACGGGCGGACGGCTGTGGCTGTCCGCCGGGCCGGCCGTCCGGCTGATCCGGCCGGTGCCGTGGACGGTGCTGCGCACCTTTCGCGTCCGCTCAGGACAGGTGCAGGGGCTGTCCTTCAGCCCTGGCCGGCGCCGGGTTTACCTGGCCGTCGCCCGCACCGGAGCCGGGCGCGGCCCGCAGCTTCAGGAGCGGGCGCTGCCCGGCTGGCGGCTCCTGCACACCGGCACCGTCTCCGACCCTCTGAACAATGGCCCGGTCTCCGCTGCCCGCGCCGCGCTGTGGGTGACGACCGGGGGCGGCACCACCGGCCAGGTCCGGCTGTTCACCGCCGGCCTGGGCAAGGTCCGGCTTGTCCTCGGCGCCGGCGAGCTGGCCCATGGCCGGGAAGAGAAGCACTTCTCCATCTTCGAGAACAGCGTGGGGGCCGCCGTGATCGCCGGAGTGACCTGGCTGACTGCCGAGAATGCCCTCGCCTGCCTGCAGCCGGACACCGGGCGGGTTCTGGCCGAGCAGCCAGGAGACCAGACCCATGGCCCGATCATCACCATGGACCCGGTCGCCGTGAATGGTGACATCTACGGCCTCCGAGCCGATGGACTGGTGCGGCTACGGCCACCCGCCGCCTGCCAGCGGTGACAGCGCTTTCTCGGCGGACCGGACCAGCACGCTCAGCTCGAATGACGTCGAGCTTCCCGTGGGCTGCGGTCACCCTCGCTGACGGCATCCGGCAAGCTGTTGTGCGGTGGCGGCGCATCGGCACGCACCGTATCTTTGGCAGCACT
>JBEKFH010000241.1:0-7575 GCA_050013415.1 Streptosporangiaceae bacterium
TCTGGGGCAGCCTCGTGCTCGTCTTCGTGCCCACCTATGTCACCGACGTGGCCACCAGCCACGGCCTGTCCAGCGGGGCGAGCTCCAACGTGCCGATCGCCGCCTACGGCGTCGTCCTGATCGCGGTCATGCTGCTGTTCCCGTCCGGTATCCAGGGCGGCCTGCGCCGCCTGCTCGGCCCCGTCGCGCCAGCGGCGAGCGGGCCATTCAACGTATTGCGCCGGCGTGGGCCGGCCAGTGATAAACAGGAGGAAGGCACTACATGAGAAGAACACACCGGGCCAGCCTGCCCCTCGTCGCCGGGTTGGCCGTCGTCGCGATGGCTGTCGCGGCCTGCGGCTCGAGCGGCACCTCGACCCCGAGCTCGAGCCCGAGCGCGGGTTCCTCCTCTTCGGGCGCGCTTACCGCCTCGGCGCCGGGCATCACGGCGACCACGATCACGATCGGCAGCCACCAGCCGCTGACCGGCGTCGCCGCGCCCGGATACGACGAGATCGCCCCCGCGTCCAACGCCTACTTCCAGTACGTGAACGCCCACGGCGGCATCTACGGTCGCAAGATCGTCTACAAGTACCTCAACGACCAGTACAACCCCGCCATCACCTCGACGGTCGTGCACCAGCTCGTGCTGCAGGACAACGTCTACGCGATCTTCAACGGCCTCGGCACCCCGACCCACCTGGCGGTCGCGCCGTTCCTGAACGCCCAGAAGGTGCCCGACGTCTTCGTCGCCTCCGGCTGCGAGTGCTGGAACGCCCCGGCCACCTGGCCGTACACCTACGGCTGGCAGCTCGACTACATCCGCGAGGGCAAGATCCTCGGCAACTACATCGAGCAGCACTTCAAGGGCAAGAAGATCGGCTACTTCTACCAGGACGACGAGTTCGGCATGGACGGCGTCAAGGGCCTGAACTACGAGATCCCCAAGTCCCAGGTGGTCGCCAAGGAGAGTTACAACCCGGCCAACATCAACGTCGGCCCGCAGGTGGCCGCGCTGAAGGCGGCCGGCGCCCAGGTAGTCATCTCCTTCAGCGTGCCCGCCTTCACCGCGCTGCTCGAGCTGAACAGCCTGAAGCTGAAGTTCGCCCCGCAGCTCGCGGTCAGCGACGTGGGCTCCGACCCGATCACCCTGGCTGGCCTGCTGGAGTCGTTCGCCAAGCAGGGCGGCGCGACGGTGTCGGGTAACGCGCTCACCCAGGGCATCATCACCGATGGCTACCTGCCGTCGCTCGGCGACATGAGCAACAGCTGGATCGCTCTGTTGTCTAAGATCCACAAGGAGTACCTGCCCAAGCTCCCGTTTGACGGCAACGTGGCCTACGGCATCGCCGCCGCCTACACGTTCGTCCAGGCCATGTTCAAGGCCGGCCGCAACCCGACCAGGCAGGACCTGCTCACAGCCATCAACGGCGGCTTGCCGCAGGGTCCGGCCGTGGCACCGTACGCCTACTCGGCGACTGACCACAACGGCATGACCGGCGCCTATATCGGCATCATCAAGAACGGCGAGCTCGTGCAGAAGGGCCCGGTGCTCGTCACTGACACCAGCCCGACCGGCGCGATCACCCCGTACACCACGGCGCAGCCGTCCGCGCCGACCAGCGGGATTCCCGCGCCATGACCGGGCGCTGGGGGGCGGCCGCCGGGCTGCCCCCCAGCTCGCCGGACTGGCACTGGCGCCCAGCCGGGCTGCCGCGCTGCCCGCCGGACCGGCCATGGGGAGCCCGTTCAGCGTTGATAACGGGGAAATCCGGGTGACCGTGGCAGCAGCGCGCAGGCCGGCCGCGGCCGATGACAGGCCGCCAGGGGAGCGGCTGCTGGTGGCGGCCGAGCAGCTGTTCGGGGAACGCAGTTACCGGCGGACCACCGTAGCCGGGATCTGCGCGGGGGCGGGCATCGCGACCGGCAGCTTCTACGCGCACTACCGCTCGAAGGCGGACATCTTCGCGGCCGTGCTCCGGCGGATCAACTCCGACCTGCGGGCCGCGATGGCCGCCGCGGTGCGGGATGCCGGCCACGGCCAGCGGGACCGGGAGCGCGCCAGCTTCCGCGCGTACTTCGACCTGATGTCCGAGCGGCCGTGGATATACCGGATCGTGCGCGAGGCGGAGTTCGTCGCCCCGGCCCTGTTCCGGGAGTACTACGAGCGGCTGGCCAGGGGGTACGCCCGCGGCGTGCGGGCCGCGCAGCTCGGCGGCGAGGTCGACGCCCGGTACGACCCCGAGGTCGTCGCCTACGTCTACACGGGCCTCGGCAATTTCGTCGGCATGCGCTGGGCGGAGTGGACCGCGGGCGGCCGGGTGCCCGACGACGTGCTCGACGACCTGCTGCGGGTACTCGCGGGCGGCCTGCCGCCTGCGCGGGCGGGCGGCCTGGACGTATCGTCTGGCTCATGATCGCCGGACCAATCGCCGCCCGCACCATTCCGGAGCTGCTCACCCTGGCGGCCAGCCGGGATCCGGACGGCATCTGGCTGCGCGCCGACGACGCCGGGCCTGCCTTCGCCGAGGGCCGCGGGCTGACCTTCGCCGGGGCCGCGGGGCGGGTCGGCGCGGTGGCCGCCGCGCTGCGCGAGGCGGGTGTCCGGCGCGGCGACCTGGTCGTGGTCACGGCGCGCGGCACGCCGCCGTACCTGCTGTGCTGGCTGGCGCTGGCCTCGCTCGGCGCGGTCACGGCGGCGGCGAACCCGCGCAGCGCCCCGGCCGAGCTGGCCGGGCTGGTCCGGCAGGTGAGCCCGCGGGCGCTGATCACCGACGCCGGGCTGGCCGGCCTGGCAGGCGCGTCCGGCGTCAGTACGGTGCCCGAGCTCGGGGTGCTCGACGTCGACGCGCTCAGCCCCGATCGCGGCTATGCCGAGCTGCCGGACGCCGGCGTTCACCCCGACGACCTCGCGGCGGTGATCCCGACATCGGGGACCACGGGCAGGTCCAAGCTGGTGATGCAGACGCACCGGGCGTACGCAATGGCGGGGGAGGGGTTCCCGTTCTGGATGGAGCTGACCGCCGCTGACCGGCTGATGACGTCGCTGCCGCTGTTCCACATCAACGCACCCGCCTACTCGGTGCTGGGGTCGCTGGCCTGCGGGGCCGGCCTGGTGCTGCTGCCGAGGTTCTCCGCCAGCGGGTTCCTCGACTCCGCGCGCAGGCACGGGGCCACGGAGTTCAACGCGATCGGGGCGATGCTGGAGATCCTGATGCGCCAGCCGCCCCGCGCCGATGACGCGGACAGCCTGCTGCGGCTCTGCTACACCGGGCCGGCCCCGGAGCGGTCGCGGCAGCTCGCGATCGAGGCCAGGTTCGGGCTGCGGATCGTGGTCGGCTACGGGATGTCCGAGTCGCCGTACGGGCTGATCTGGCCGCGCGGCACCCGGCCGTTCGGCACGCTCGGCGCGGTCCGGCAGCATCCCGTGCTCGGCGTCGTCAACGAGGCGCGGGTGACCGGCGGCTCCGGCGCGGACCTCGGGCCGGGGGAGACCGGCGAGCTGCTGCTGCGCAACCCGACGGTCACGCCCGGGTACTGGGGGATGCCGGAGGAGACCGCCCGGGTGATCACCGACGGCTGGCTGCATACCGGGGACCTGGTCACGGTGGGCGCCGACGGCACCTACACGTTCGTGTCGCGGGTGAAGGAGGTGCTGCGCCGCCGCGGCGAGAACCTCTCCCCGCTCGAGGTCGAGGAGGCGCTCGCCGCCCATCCCGCGGTGCTCGAGTGCGCGGTCGTCGGCGTACCGTCCGAGCTGTCCGAGGAGGACGTGAAGGCATTCGTGGTGGCCGCCGACGGCGCCGCGCTCGACTTCGGCGAGCTGCGGCAGTTCGCCGCCGGGCGGCTGGCCGCGTTCAAGGTGCCCAGGTACTGGCAGCAGGTCGGCGACCTGCCGCGCACCCCGACGTCCCGGGTGGCCAGGCACCTGCTGCCCGCCGGTCATCCGCCCGGCGAATACGATGCCGAGGCGGCGCCCGGCGTGACCGGCGCGGGGGCGGCCGGGGTGACCGGCGCCGCGGCCACAGCGCCCGGCGGAGAGGAATAGCCATGACGGATCCGTATCTCACGTCCATCGGTACCGCGGACGCGACCTCGATCTCGGTGCTCGGGCATGACCTGGCCAGCGAGCTGATGGGGCACGTGAGCTTCGGCGAACTGGCGTTCTGGCTGGTGGCGCTACGCCGCCCGTCCCCCGGCGAGCTGCGGGTGTTCGAGGCGGTGCTGGTCGCGCTCGCCGACCACGGCTTCACGCCGTCGGCGATCGCGGCGCGGCTCACCCTGACCGGCGCGCCCGAGTCCGTCCAGGGCGCAATGGCCGCGGGGCTGCTCGGCGGCGGGTCGCGGTTCCTCGGCGTGACGCAGGACTGCGGCCGGTTCCTGGCCGAGTCGCTGGCCGCGCACGACGGGCCGCTGCCGGCCGCCGCCGATGACGAGGGCTGGGACGTGATCGCCGCCGCCGCGGTGTGGACCCAGCGCGACGCCGGGCTGCTGGTGCCCGGCCTCGGCCACCCGCTGCACAAGACCGGCGATCCCCGCACCCCGGCGCTGCTGCGCATCGCCGCCGAGGCCGGGACGCTGGGGCCGCATCTGCTGCTGTTCGAGGCAGTCGGCCGGGTGCATCCGGAGATACTCGGCCGGACGCTGCCGCTGAACGGCGCCGGGGTCTGCGGCGCAGCGCTGGCCGACCTCGGCTTCGAGCCGGACACCTTGCGCGGGTTCGCCCTGCTGGCCAGGGCCGCCGGGCTGCTCGGGCACCTGGCCGAGGAAATGCGCCGCCCGGCGGGCCCCGCGATCTATCAGCAGGCCGACCGGGCGATCCGCTACCTCCCGCCGGACGTCCGCTACCTCCCGCCGGACGACTGACACTGCTCCTCTGGCTTGGACTCAGGCCACCGGCCAGGCCCTTCCCGTGACCAACCACCCAGAATTCGGCGTGCCAGCCGGGCGCAGCTTCCCGGGTAGGCCATGAGTGCCCGCTGCTCGGCGTTTTCCCCGCTGCGGCGTCCCCTGATTCAGCGTGGTAGTCCCTCCACTGTCGCTGTTTCCGCAGTGGAGTCCCAACCACGTCATTGGAGCGCCGCTGTGTTAGCCGGCCAGGCGGCGGTCGGCCAGCGCGGCGCCGTAGCGCATCGCGACGAGCTGGCTGATCGCAGGATGGGCGGACAGCGCGGCGGAGTGCTCCGCCCCGATTGCCTCGCAGGCCGCCGCCAGCTCCCCCGGGTCGGTCTCCGGGCCGATCACGCACGGCGCGACCGCCAGCTCGGATGCCCCGGCGGCGTGCAGCCTGGCGATCGCGGCATCGACGCTGGCCTGGTCGCCGAGCGAGGCAGCCGCGACCGGCGCGGCGATCCGGGAGGCGAGCAGCACCGCCGCGACCTCCGCCGCCTGCGCGGCCTCCGGGCCGCGGTCGGCGAGCACGATAACGCCGCTGGTCGGGCTAGAGACGCTGAGCCCGCGGGTCCTTGCCGCACGGGCCAGCCCGGCCTCGGCCAGCCGGGTGTGCAGCGCCTCGGCGATCAGCGGGTGCGGGCCGAGCGGGCCAGTGAGGATGACCGGTATGGCGGCAGTGGCGACCGCGTTGGTCAGGACCGCGTCCGACAGCGGATGCGGGCCGGTCAGCAGCGGCACGATGATGGCGGGATGCGTCGGCGGGGCTTCGTCCTGGTCTGGCGGGCCCAGCAGCACCGAGAGGCTTTGGTCCGCGCCATCGAGATAGGCCAGCCGGATGGTCGCGCCCGGGCAGGAGACGCCGACCGCATCCGCTATGTCGGCGCCGAGTTCGTCACTGGACGGGCAGGCAGCGCCTGCTATCGCGATGACGAGGGGCGGGGCGTCCGGCGGCAGGGTCAGCCGGTGCGGGCTGCGATGCCGCCCGGCTGCCGGGACACGTGATGGCCGGCGTGGCAGCTGGCCGTTGGTCAGCCCGGGCGCCGGTCCGGTCGATAGCCCGGTTGATGGCGCGGCGGCCGGGCGCCGCTGGGGAAGCGGCTGGGGGGCCTCGCTGGCGTCGTCCACGCCCACAGATGGTAGTCGCGCCTGCTCGAGCATGATCCCCCTTCCGGGATCTGGCTGGTCCAGCGGCGTGTCCTGCCGCCTCGGCGCCCTACTCGGGCCCGCGCATGCTGTTGTAGACGGCGATCAGGGCTGTCTTCTGCGCGTCGGTAAGGCGCTCGTCGGCCTGGATCGCGGCCACTGTGCTGTCCTGCGATGGCGTCGCGGCCCGGTCGCCGGGCTCGCCGGGGCCGGCTGGGTTCAGCAGGCCCGCCTGAGTCAGCAGCGTTTCAGCGGAAACGTTGAGCGCGTCGGAGATGAGCTTGATCACGCGAACGGACGGCTGATGCAGGCCGCGCTCGATCTGGCTCAGGTACGGGTTGGACAGCTTGGTCATCTCCGCCAGCTGGCGCAGCGACAGGTTCGCCTGCTTACGGGTACTGCGGATGAACGCGCCGAGCGCGTCCATCTGGGTGTCCCACGGGTCTTTCACGGTCGCCTCGGGTTGAGCCTGTGCCTGCGCCGATCTGGCTGAGCCTGCTGCGCACGCGCGGCGGACCAGGACAGCCGGTCCGCCGCGCGTGACTCACTTCCCGGTGTCGTCGGCCACCTTCGCCGCGTTGCTGGCGGACTTGGCGGTGCCCGTGCTGGCGGTGCCCGTCTTGCTGGCGGGGGTCGTCTTCCTGGCGCTCGTGCTCTTGGCGGCGGCAGCTTTGCCCGCGGCCGGGGCCTTGGCGGCCGCGGCCTTGCTGGCGGCGGCAGTCTTGGCGGCGGCCGGGGTCCCGCCCGCGGTCGTGGCCTTGCTGGCCGCGGCTGTCTTGCCAGCGGCGGCTGCCTTGCCAGCGGCAGGGGTCCGGCCGGCGGCGGCAGTCTTCCTGCTGGCCGGGGTCTTGGGGGCCGCCGGTGCACCCGGCTTTGCCGGGGCGTGCGTGCCCGCGGCCCTGGCGGACGTGGTCTGGCCGACTGACCTGGCCGGCCTGGTGACGGACCTGACCGGCGTCACGCCTGCCCTGGCGAGCAGCGGCGAAACCGCGTCACGAGCCTGGCCGGTGAGCTTCCGCTGCGCGGTCAGCAGCCGCCCGGCGAGATGGTGGGCGCTGCCCTCGAGATCGTCGCGGGAGGGGAGCCTGCCGACCAGGTCGTCGCGGGACGGGAGCCTGCCCACGAGGTCGTCGCGGGACGGGAGCCTGCCCACCAGGTCGTCGCGGGAGGGAAGCCTGTCAGTCAGGGACGGCAGGTCCGGTCTGACGGACTGTGCGGCCGCCGCGGCGGTCTTGATGGCCTCGGTCACTGTCTCCTGGCCCTTGCGCATCTGCTCCCGGCCCTTGCGGACCCGGCCGCGGACCTTGTCCTGCAGCTCCTGGCTGATAACGCGGGTGTCGACCATTGGCTCCTCCTGGCTAGTTAACTGCTTACTATAGTTTGCATAAGTACATTATGTCAAGCCAGCGCAATGCGCCGGCCCAGGCCCGGTCCCGCGGAGCCTGTCGCGTTCCTGATCCATGTGCGGGCCAGTGCTCAGGCGGAGCGGCGGAACAGGCGAGCTGGGTTAGGACAGCACGCGCCGCCGGAAGTTGCGCAGCCCGATCGCCAGGAACGCGG
>JBEKFH010000242.1:0-7569 GCA_050013415.1 Streptosporangiaceae bacterium
GCCTCGCTGCGCCGGTTCGCCCGGCTGACCTGACCGCCGCCCGGACGAGGACTCCACGGACCGGCCGCCACTCGCCGGGACGTCACCCGAAACCACGGGATTATGGACCGGCCCCGGGTTTGGCCGAACGACCGCGGCTGAGCGATACTGGCGAGGAGGCGATGGGGCTCGCCGAAGAAACCGTGGCCCAGGCCGCTGACGGCTCCTACCATGCACCGAGCGTGGGAGGAGCGCCGCCTTGGGGTCGCGCCAGGGTAACCCGGATTTCCGCCGTGCCATGGCCGGGAGGTGATCCTCTCTATGTCATTCCACAGCATACTCTTTGACCAGCCCGCCCATCAGCCGGAAACCGCTGAGCGGCGAGTGCCGGATTTCTTTACTGACCTGAATCTTGATCAGGTCGTGCAGTCCATCACGGCCGGCCGGCAGGAATACGACCTCACGCCATTCTTCTACACTTCACTGCGCAGCGCCGACGCGATTAACTACCGTCATGACGTCATGCGCGATCTTGATGGCAAGGCCCTGCTCGGGCACATTGGATCGTTCGCGCAGAAGATGCATGACATGCGCGACCGGCTGGCACAGTCCGCCCAGCTCCGCTACCGGTATCAGCAGGAAAGGTGGTTCCTGGACGCCGCGGATGCCTATTGCGACGCCGTGACGTCCCTGGTCGGCGACCTGACCCGCGCCGAGCTCGGATCCCGCGGCTTCGCGGACTTCCGCGATTTCCTGGCCGGCTATGCCGAGTCCAGCGAGTTCACCGGGCTCGCCGCCGATACGAGGGCGCTCAAGGATCAGCTGTCCGGCATAAGATACTGCCTGCGCATCCTCAGCGACCGGATCAAGGTCAGCAAATATGACTCGGAGGCTGATTACGGCGCCGACGTGGCCGCCACCTTCGAGCGGTTCCGGCAGCGGGACGTCAAGGACTACCGGAAGAAATTCCATTCCCTGGCCGACATGGACCACATCGAGGCCGGCATCCTGGATCTGGTCGCGCAGCTGTACCCGGTCATCTTCTCGGCGCTCGATGATTACTGCGTCCGTCATCGCGATTATCTTGACCGGACGGTTGCCGCGTTCGACCGGGAGGTCCAGTTCTACGTCGCGTATCTCGACTTCATGGCGAGATTCAGGAGAGCCGGGCTGAGCTTCTGCTATCCCCGCGTCGCGGCCGGGTCGAAAGCCATCCTGGGCCGCGAGGCCTTTGACGTCGCGCTGGCCAACGTCCTGCCGCCGGAAAGCGAGCCGATCGTCTGCAATGACTTCCACCTGACCGGCCCCGAGCGCGTCTTCGTGGTATCCGGCCCCAACCAGGGCGGCAAGACCACCTTCGCCCGGACCATCGGCCAGATGCATTATCTCGCCAGCATCGGGTGCCCGGTACCCGGCAGTGATGCCCGGCTGCTGCTGTTCGACCGGATGTTCACTCATTTCGAGCGGGGCGAGAACCTCGAGGATCTCAGCGGCAAGCTGCAGGACGACCTGACCAGGATCCACGAGATCCTGCGGCAGGCCACCGGCGGCAGCCTCATCATCATGAATGAGATCTTCACTTCCACGACGCTGGATGACGCGGTCTTCCTCGGCGCGTTGGTGCTGGAGGAGATCATCGCGCTGGACGCCCTCTGCGTGTGGGTGACGTTCGTCGACGAGCTCGCGTCCCTGAGCGAATCGACCGTGAGCATGGTCGCCGCGGTCGTCCCGGAGAATCCCGCGGTGCGCACGTACAAGGTCGTCAGGCGGCCTGCCGACGGCCTCTCTTACGCGATGGCCATCGCGGAGAAGTACCGGCTGACCTATGAGGCACTCAGGCAGCGGGTAGCCCGGTGAAGGCCTTTCTCATGTACAGGGACCAGGACGTCGACATCGGCGGCGAGCTCCCGGACAACGAGCCGGACCTCACCAGGGACCTGGACCTCGAGACGCTGTTCGGCGCGATGGCTCGCGGTGATGAGTTCCTGTTCGACGTGGCCCGGCGGGCGGTCCTGTCGAGCCTGGCCGACGCCGGCGCGATCGGCTACCGCCAGCGCGTCCTCGCGGACTGCCTGGAGCAGGCCCCCGTCGCCAGGGAGATCTACGATCTCGCGGTCGAGGCGGTCACCGGCAGCAAGAAGATCTACCGCGGGATTTTCGCGCAGTCCCCCGACTCGACCCTGCGCTGGTCGGTAGAGGCAATGCAGCTGTTCGTCGGGATACTCCGGCGGCTGCGCCACATCGCCGACGCCCACGCGGCGGATTTCCGGTCAGAAGGCTTCACGGCCCTCTTCGCCACCCTCTCCCGTGAGCTCGGAGAGGACTACTTCCATGCCGTAGAAGACCATCTGCGGCAGCTGCGGTTCCGTGACGGAGTGCTGGTCAGCGCCGAGCTCGGCGCGGGCAACAAGGGGAGCAACTACGTCCTGCGGCTGCCGGAGCAGGCCAGGCAGGGCTGGCTCCGGCGGATCTCAGGCACCCGCTCCTCCGCCTACACCCTGAGAATCAATCCCCGTGACGAGAGCGGCTTCCGAGCCCTCGCGGAGCTGCGCAACAGGGGAATCGACCTGGCGGCCAACGCGCTCGCCCAGTCAAGCGACCACATCCTCAGCTTCCTGACCCTGCTGCGCTGCGAGCTGGGCTTCTACATCGGCTGCCTCAACCTGGAGGAGCAGCTCGCGCAGAAGGGAGAGCCGCTGTGCTTTCCCGTGCCGCTGGCCGCGGCCTGGCCCGCCCTGTCCTGCCGCGGCCTTTACGACGTCGGCCTGAGCCTGCGGATCGCCGCGCGGGCGGTGGGGAACGATATCGACGCGGACGGCAAGTCACTCATCATGATCACCGGGGCGAACCAGGGCGGGAAGTCGACGTTCCTGCGGAGCGTGGGCCTGGCCCAGCTGATGACGCAGTGCGGCATGCGGGTCGCCGCGGAGTCGTTCGCCGGCAGCGTCTGCGAGCGGCTGTTCACGCACTGCAAGCGAGAAGAAGACGCGACGATGAACAGCGGGAAGCTCGATGAGGAGCTCAGCAGGATGAGCGAGATCGCCGACCGCGCCGGGCCGGGCAGCATGGTGCTGTTCAACGAGTCGTTCGCGGCGACCAACGAGCGGGAGGGATCACAGATCGCGCGCCAGATAATCCGCGCGCTGACGGAGTCAGGCGTCAGGACCATCTTCGTTACCCATTTCTACGACCTCGCGCACAATCTCTACCTGCAGCACGCGGGTACCGCCCTGTTCCTGCGCGCCGAAAGGCAGGCTGACGGACAGCGGACCTTCCGGCTCGCCGAGGGCGAGCCGCTGCCCACGAGCTACGGCCAGGATCTCTACCAGCGCATATTCGGCGCGCTACCCCGGCCCGCAGCCGCGGTAACCGCAGACAGCACAGCGGATGAATGAGCTGGCGGGCGGACCCGCCGCTACGTATCGCGGACGTCCCGGCCTGCGCACGCCGCCCGCCACCGTTACGGGGAAACTGGCGCTGCCAGCCCTGACCGGGCAGCAGCATGCCCGCGCCACCGGGCGGCCGCACCCTCGCGCCACCGGGCAGCAGCATCCTCGCGCCACCGGGCAGCCGCATGCCCGCGCCGGGGACGCCCGCCCATGAGACCCGCCGGACGGCTGCCCGCCGAGGTCCGGGCCTGGCATGCGGCCCGCCTGGTCACGCCGCGGCGCTGCGGCGCCAGGTTCGCGGACGCGGACCGGGCGATCTTCGCTACCGTGCTGGCGCACCGCAGCCCGGCGGTCATCGCCGCGGCCCGGGCGGTGAGCGGGCTTGCCGAGCCGGCCGTCGTCTACCCGGTGCTGGCGGCCGCAGGGCTGGTCGCGGCACGCGGCCAACGCTGGCAGCGGGCGGTCCTGCCGTGCCTGGTGGTGGCCAGCGGGGCGGTGGTCCGGCGCCAGCTATCGGAGGTCATCGCGCGCCCCCGGCCGCCTGCCTCCCAGTGGCTGGCCGAGCCGGCAGGGTTCAGCCTGCCATCCCGGCACACGACGATCGCCGCCCTGACGGCGGGAGCCAGCGCCCGCGCGCTGGGCCTGGGCGCGGTGCCGCGGCGGGCCGCGCCGATGCTCGCCGCTGCCGGGGTCGGAGCAAGCCGCGTCTGCCTGGGCGTGCACTGGCCAGGCGACGTCCTGGCGGGCTGGCTCTTCGCCGAGACATGGCTGGTCCTGGCGGACCATGTGCCTGGTGCGTCCGACGCCGGCCACGTGGCCGGCGCCGCCCGAACACGCCGACGTGGCGGGCCGCCGCGGTGACTGCCCGTGCCGTTGCGCCAACTGCCCGTGCCGCCGCTGGCCGGCCGATACCACCGACGGACAGGAGTGCTGGATGCCGTTGGTGAGCGATGACGAGGTCCTGCTGCTGTGGCGGGCGGTGCGGGCCCTCCGGTCCGGCGCGCGTCCGCCGTGCGGCCCTCGTGGCCAGCCCCCCAGCAGCGTGTGCCCGCTGTACGCAAGCTGCCCGCGGTGGCATGGGCAGCCCGATGACCGGCTGGCCAGTTTCGATGAGACCCTGGAGCAGACCGAGCGCAGGCGGGCCGGCTGGCCGTGCCAGCGGCTCCTTGAGCTGCTGTCGCCGGGCGTGACCCGGATCGGCCGATGACGGCGCGGCGCGGTCGGCCTGACCTTTCCCATCCGGGAGCTGTGTCCGTTGCCTAGCGCCACCCCGCTGCCGCGCGGCCCGGCCCGCCTCGTGCTGTTCGGCGCCGCCGACCTGCTCAGCGTGGCTGGCTGCCCCGTCTGCCGTTACACGGCAGACGACACTGATCGCTTCTACGGCTGGTTCGCGCTCGAAGGCCATGCCGACATGGGCATGACCACCCGGCTGTGCGCGTCTCTGGGCCTGTGCCCGGTGCACACGCGCGGGATCGCAGGCCAGTCAGGTGCCGGCCAGCGGCTTACCGCCGTGTACCGCTACCTGCTGCAGGCGGCGGTCCGGTATCTGTCCGATGGCAGCTCGCCATCGGACCCGTGCCTCGGGTGCACCCGGGAAGCCGAGGCCGGCCAGCGCGCGCTAGATACGCTGCTGACCGGGCTGGGTGACGAGGACCTCTGGGATCGTTACGCCGAAGCCGGGGGCCTGTGCCTGCCGCACCTGCGCGACGCCGCCGCAACCGGCGGACGGCGCGGACGCCGCCGCGTGGCCGCGCTCGCCGACGTCATGGTCTCGCGCCTTACAGAGGATCCGTCCTGCGCCGCACTAGTCGCCGGGGACATGGCCTCCGACTCCGTCCTCCGCATCCGGCTGCGCGCCAGGCTTCCGGCGTTCACGGCATCGTCCGCGGACGACCTGCCGGGCCTGGACGGCGATCTCGGGCCGGACGCCTGCCCGGCATGCCTGGCCGCTGCACTGGCGGAGCGGGAGGCACTTGCCGAGGTAACGGCCATGGCAGCGGCAAGCGAGCGAGCGCCAGCCGGGTCATCGCCCGGGCTGTGCCGAGCGCACCTGCAGGAAATTTGCTCGGAGACGGCAGGGACGCCGACGTCCGGCAGTTGCGCCAGGCTACTGGAGTGGCAGGCCGAACGATCCCTGGCCGAGGTCCGCCGCCTTGCCGATCGGCCTGGCATGAGGGACGCCTTCAGTCTGCGCGGTCGCCGGCTCGTCGAGGCGGCGTCACCCGCGGGTACCAGGCGCCGGCCCGGCACCGAAACGGAAGCCGGCCATGACGCCGGCGCAGCCGGATGCCCGGCTTGCGCGGCGCGCCGCGCCGCGGTCCGATCCGCGATGACGCAGGTGCGGCTCACGGCCGCTCTGCCGCCCGGCAGGCACTCGTCAGCTCCTGCTCCCGGCGGGCACACTTCCGCTCTGCTGCCCGGCACGCACGCGTCCGCGCCCCGGCTCTGCCTGCGCCACGTCCTGGAGTTGCGCGCCGAGGATCCGCGGTCCGCTGCCAGTGCGGTCCAGATGGCCATTGCCAGCGCGCAGTCCCTGATATCGGAACTCGAAGACGCCTTCAGAAAGCGGATGTGGGAAGGGCGGCATGACGCGCAGGGCCAGGAGATGACTGCGTGGCGCCGCGCCGTGGCTCTCATCGACGGCCGCGTCTACGGCGGCGGCATACCGGGCCCGCTCTGACCGAGCCGCCGGAGCCACCGGAGCCACCGGAGCCGCGTCGGCCCGAATGTTCTCGGGTCGGGCCGCTCACCGTAGAGTTGGCAGTGGCGATGGGGCTCGTCGACGAAACCGCCTTGCTGGCTGATGGCTCCTGTTGAGTTCGCTTCGGCGAGGACAGGAGAGTGCCATGCGAAGCCATCTAGACCTGCCTCCGGCTCCGCCGGTGCCGGACCGGCCCGGGGAATTCAGCAGCCTGCTATTTGCCGCCGCGGCCGGGCGGAACTGCGCCGAGGAACAGGCAGATCGCGCTTTCGTCTCTGACCTGCACCTCGATCAGATCGTCGATGCTGTCGCAGGTGACAGGGAGGAGCATGACCTGCTGACGGGCCTGTTCTACCAGCGGGTCCTCGACATCGGCACCCTGCAGTATCGCCATGAGGTCTTCCGGGACCTCGAGGATCCTGGCCTGTTCGAAATGGCCGAGCGCTTTGCCGAGCAGATGAGGCAGGTGCGCTCGCATATCTTCCAGCTTCAGAAGATGCAGTCCGGCCACCAGCGGGAGGGCTGGTTCCTCGATGCAGCGGCGATCTACTGCGAGGCCGTTCGCGCACTGGCCAGCAACCTTGCCTCCCGGCCGATCACCTCGCGTGGCCTGCTGGCGTTCCGTGACTTCCTGACCTCCTACGTCGCCTCCGCCGAATTCGCTGGCCTTGCCTCCGACACCGCGGCCCGCAAGGACGACCTTGCCCAGGTCATCTACCAGATCCGGATCAAGGGCCTGCGGGTGGAGGTAAGCCGCTACCACGGCGAGGCCGACTACAGCGCCGAGATTGAGAAGACATTCGAGCGATTCCAGCAGGGCGCGGTGAAGGACTACCGGATCAAGTACCGGTTCTCGCCGGGCATGAGCCATGTCGGCGCTCAGATCATCGATCTGGTGGCCCGCCTGTTCGGCGAGGAGTTCTCCGCGCTCGCTGATTACTGCCGTCGACACGCCGCGTTCCTTGACCCGACGGTCCAGCAGTTCGAGCGCGATCTCCAGTTCTACCTGGCGTACCTGGGCCACATCAAGCCGATGCGCTCGGCAGGGCTCAGCTTCTGCCTCCCAGAGCTCACCGCTGACTCAAAGGAGATCTTTGCCAGCGACACCTTTGACCTGGCGCTTGCGGCCAAGCTGGCCGCCAGGGGTGCGCCCGTCGTCTGCAACGAATTTCACCTGAGCGGCCCCGAACGGATCGTCGTCATCTCCGGGCCGAATCAGGGCGGCAAGACGACATTTGCCCGGACCTTCGGGCAGCTCCACCATCTGGCCAGCATCGGCTGCCCCGTGCCGGGCAGCGCGGCGCGCCTCTTCCTGGCCGACCAGATCCTTGCCCACTTCGAGCGGGAAGAAGACATTGCCAACCTGAGCGGAAAGCTGGAAGACGACCTCATCAGAATCCAGAAGATCCTGCTGACCGCGACACCCAGCAGCATCGTCATCATGAACGAGATCTTCACCTCCACCACGCTGAGCGACGCCCGCTTCCTCGGCGGCAAAGT
>JBEKFH010000243.1:0-7445 GCA_050013415.1 Streptosporangiaceae bacterium
GTGTCCGGGCGGTCGGTGGGCAGCACCTGGATCGAGACGTTGCCGACGAGCTCGCGGTCCAGCCGGTCGCGCACCATCCGCGCGGTGACCTTGGAGCCCTTCTCCCGGCCGACCAGCGGCGAGGTGTTCACCCCGATGGTCATCGAGATGGCGGGCTCATCGACCGTGATCAGCGGCAGCGGCCGCGGATCGTCGGGATCGGCGAGCGTCTCGCCGATCATGATCTCGCCGATCCCGGCCACCGCGATGATGTCCCCGGCCGATGCGGACGCCGCAGGCACCCGCTCCAGGGCCTCCGTTCTAAAAAGCTCGGTGATCTTCACTCGCTCGATCGACCCGTCCCGGCGGCACCACGCCGCCTGCTGGCCGCGGGTGATCGTCCCGCTGAACACCCGGCACAGCGCGATCCTGCCCAGGTAGGACGAGGCATCCAGGTTGGTGACGTGCGCGCGGAGTGGCTCGTGGGGGTCATAGGACGGCGCCGGCACGGTCGCGCGGAGCGCGGCGAACAGCGGCTCCAGGTTCGGCGAGTCCGGCATCGTGCCGTCGGCGGGCCGGTTCAGCGAGGCCCGGCCGGCCCGCGCCGACGCGTACACGATCGGGAACTCGATCTGCGCCTCGGTCGCGTCCAGGTCCAGGAAGAGCTCGTAGCACGCGTCGACCACCTCGGCGATCCTGGCGTCCGGCCGGTCCACCTTGTTGATCACGAGGATCACCGGCAGGCGGGCCTCCAGCGTCTTGCGCAGCACGAACCTGGTCTGCGGCAGCGGTCCCTCGCTGGCGTCCACCAGCAGCAGCACGCCGTCCACCATCGAAAGGCCGCGCTCGACCTCGCCGCCGAAGTCAGCGTGGCCGGGGGTGTCGACGATGTTGATGGTCAGCCCGCCGTGCGTGACCGCCGTGTTCTTGGCCAGGATCGTGATGCCCTTCTCCCGCTCCAGGTCGCCGGAGTCCATCACCCGCTCGGCTACCTGGGCGTTCGCGCGGAACGCCCCGGACTGCCACAGCATCGCGTCGACGAGGGTGGTCTTCCCGTGGTCGACGTGCGCGACGATCGCGACATTGCGCAGGTCATCGCGGGTGGCGAGTTGCACGGTAGGGGCAGGCATGACAGGAAGACTCCGATAGCTGCAGGGAAGCGCCAAGATCACGGCGTTTTTAGTTTATTCGCTCCCGGATATGTAACGCACATGCTCCCGCCGGTCACCGGCGGCCGGCCAGCGCGCCGCGGGCCGGCCAGGAGCGCCGCCGGGCGCCGGCCAGGAACGCCGCTGGGGCCGGGCCGATGAGCGCCTAAGCCGCCGGAGGCGGACAGATAAGGCATCCGCCCGATGCGGCGGGTGCCGCCTTACGGCGAGCCTCAAGGGTGTCGGGTCAGTACATGGCCCGCAGGCCAGGGAGGCAGCACGTGCATCCAATGATTCTTCAGGATCTCGCCAGCCAGCATGTCAGGGACATGCAGACGTCCGCCACCGCAGCGCGGCGTGCCCGGCGGGCACGCCGCGCCCGGCGCCGCACGACCTTCGGCGCGGCCGGTCAGGCGGATGAGTTGTCGAAGTAGTGGCCCTTCTCCAGGTCATCGATGAGCCCGGGCTGGGCCGGGTGCCATCCCAGCAGCTCGCGGGTCAGCGCGCTGGAGGCCGGGGCGTCGAGCGCGAGGAAGCCGGCCAGCCAGGTGAAGTGCCCGGTTGCGTCCTCGGGCGAGATGGAGGCCACCGGCACGTCCAGGTGGCGGCCGATCACTCCGGCGATGTCGCGGATGGGCACGCCCTCGTCGGCGACCGCGTGCAGCGTCGAGCCCGCCGGGGCGTTCTCCACGGCGAGGCGGAAGAGGTGCGCGGAATCGAGCCGGTGCACGGCGGGCCACCGGTTGGACCCGTCGCCGATGTAGCCGGAGACGCCCTTGGCGCGGGCGATGCCGACGATGGTCGCCATGAAGCCGTTGTCCCCGTCGCCGTGATTCGTCGGGGGGAGCCGCATGACCGACGAGCGGACGCCGCGGGAAGCGAGCGAGAGCGTGAACTCGGCGGTTTCGTGCCGGGCCTGCGGGCCGCTGCCCCAGGCGCCCAGCGCCGGGTCGGGCGCACCGTGCCCGTCGAGTTCGGTCGCGACCCGCCCTGGCGCGACCCCGAGAGTCCCGGAGGCGATGACGAGCGGACGGCCAGAACCTGCGAGAGCGTCGCCGAAAGTCTCGACGGCGCGGCGGTCCGCTTCGGCAGCGCCTTGGAAGTCCCCGGTGAAGGCAAGGTCGTGCTTGAACGCGAGGTGGATCACGCCGTCCGATGCGGCCGCCGCATCCCGCAGGCCGTCGAGGTCATCGAGGGTGCCGCGGTGCACCTGCGCCCCGGCCGCGGTCAGGGCAACGGCTGACGCCTCCGAGCGGGCGAGCCCGGTAACCTGATGACCAGCGCCGATGAGCTCCGGTACGACGGCGGAGCCGATCCAGCCGGACGCGCCGGTAACGAATACTCGCATGAGAAGAACCTCCCGATGGTCGACTGCCCCCGGCGCGCGGTGCGCGCCAGGGCATATCGATGTCAGTTACTGTCATCACTATACACCTCGATGTCAGTCGCTGCCGTCACGTAGCATCGGGGCATGAGCCGGTGGGAGCCAGACGCGCGCGGCCGGCTCGAGCGGGCGGCCATGGAGCTCTACGTCGAGCGCGGGTTCGAGCAGGCAACCGTGGCGGAGATCGCCGCGCGGGCCGGGCTGACGGAGCGGACGTTCTTCCGGCACTTCGCCGACAAGCGCGAGGTCCTGTTCGCGGGTGCCGGCCACCTGCAGGAATTCCTGGTGAGCACCCTGGCCGGCATTCCCGATTCCGCAGCGCCGATCGACGCGGTAGCCGCAGCCCTCGAGGCGGCCGGCGCCCTGCTCCAGGAGCGCCGTGACTATGCCCGGCAGCGCCAGGCCATCATTGCCGCGAACGCGGACCTGCAAGAGCGCGAGCTGATCAAGCTCTCCGCGCTCGCCGCTGCGCTGGCCGGCACGCTGCGCCAGCGCGGAGTCGCGGACCCGGCCGCGAGCCTGGCGGCCGAGGCGGGGATCGCTGTCTTCAGGATCGCCTTCGAACGCTGGGTCGCCGACGCCTGCCAGGCGGACCTGCCGCTGGTCATCCGGGAGTCGCTCGACGAACTCAAGGCCGTGACCGCGGGCAAGGACTCCAGGCAGTGACCGCGGGCAAATGATCACTGGCGCCAGGCTGCGCGCGGCGTCGTTCCGGCGGCCGGCCCGCCCGCTGCGTTATATAGAACAAAGGTTCGACTACGGCATATCATGGTGAAGTGGCTGTCTATCTTCCGCCAGGCTGGCCGGACGGCGTGCATCCGCCGGGCAGCGAGGACTTCGAGCAGACGGCGGTCGCCTGGCTGCTGGAGGTCGTCCCGCCCGACTACCGGCTGCACGGGATACTGCGCCGCCATCCGATCGCGCTCGCCGTCCTCGCGCACCATCACCTGGCCGCCTGCGTCGAGGGGGCCAGGCGGGGATACCGCGGCGCGCGGACCGAGCTCGGCGAGGTGCTGCCACCGCAGGGAATCGACGCGGTGCTCGCCGCCTACCGCGCCGAGGGCAGCAGGCTGGTCGCCACCGCCCTGGCCGTCGACCTGGTCGGGCGAGGGCTGCGGGGCGAGACGTTCACCCCGCGGCTGGAAGGCCGCTAGCGCCGGCGCAAGCGGTCCCAGCGCCGTCGCCGCCGCGAGCGGTCCCGGCGCATCCACCCGCTCTGCGACCGAGAGTATCCGCATATGTACTGTTCGTCACTTTATGTCGCTCCAAGCATCCATCGGCCCGTCGCCAATCGCGCCATCTCTTGATCACGGAAACCCGTGGTAGTTCCAGCAACCATTTATTTCCGTAGTCAGGAAAAGTGCTTCCGAGCCGGCCGGGACTGGGCTCAGTTGACAACGCTCCTCAGACGTCTGCCCCCCGGCGTCTGCCTCAGGCGTCTGCCTCAGGCGTCTGGCGAGGGGTGCCGGATGGCAGCCGGACCGGCCGCAGCACCCGGCTGGCTAACCGGGGCCCGGGCGGCCGCCGGGCGTTGTCCAGGGCCAGGGCGGCCCTGCGGGCCACGCCTTCGGCCAGCTCGGTTACCTCAGCATCCGGACGGCCGCCGGCCACGGTACCGACGACGAGCAGCCCGAGGCTGCGGCCGGCCACGGTGAGCGGGAAGCACCACGCCCCGTCGGCCGCCAGCTGCACCGCCTCGGGCGCGGCGCCAGCCGCCGGTACGCCCTCGGGCGGGGCGCCAGCCGCCGGTACGCCCTCGGGCGGGGCGCCAGCCTCCGGTGCGCCCTCGGGCCGGGCGCCAGCCGCCGGCACCGTCTCGGGCGCGGCGCCAGCCGTCGGCGCGGCCTCGGGCGGAGCGCCAGTCAGTGATGCCGTCCCGGACGGGACCCTCAGCTGCCAGCGCCTGCCGGCCGTCGCGGCGCCGCGTGGCACGTCCGTGCCTTCGCCGGCCTCGGCCGGCAGTGCGTACTCCAGCAGCGAGGCCAGCGGGTCGGCGCGTGATTCGTCGACATGGGAGAGGTAGACCGGCCGCGGCACGCCATCGGCGTCGGCCAGCAGCACCGCGCACCAGTCGGCCAGCGCGGGCACGACTAATCGGACGGCCAGCGCGACAATCTTCTGCGGGTCTAACTGGCCGGCCAGCACCTCGCTGGCCCGGTCAAGGAAGCTGGCGCGCGCCCGCTGGGCCCGCTCAAGCTCGCCGAGCCTGGCCCGCTCCAGGGCAGGAGCCGACCGGTCAGCCAGCTCCTGCAACCTGGTCGCGTCGCGCTCACCGAAGCGGCCGGGCTCCGCGGCTGCCACGGCGAGAACCCCGACGACGCGCCCGTCCGCCAGCAGCGGGACGGTGATCAGGGACAGCGCCGCGTCGGCCAGGGCCCTGACCGGCTCCGCGCCGACCATCGCCGTGCCCGTGGGGATCTGCGACAGGCTTGTCACGCCAACCGGGTCTGCCACGTCCGCTGGGCCTGTCACGTTCGCTGGGGCGGCCGGCCCGCGGCCGACCGCCGCTCCCACCCGGAGCTCACCATCCTCGGCGGCAGCGAGCAGGTAGGCGCTGTCAGCGGCGGTCATCGCCCGCGCGGCCTCGACCGTGTGGCTGAGTAATTCCGCGTAGCCGAGCCTGCCGAGATCGCGGCGTTCCCAGACTGGCAGGCCGGCGGCTCCCGGGGCGGCCGTCGCCGTGCGCCGCGACGGGCGGGCGGGCCGGCCGGCCGGGCTGTCGGCGATCGTCCCTGCTCCCGTGAGCATCCCGGACGCATCTCCCGCGTCGCCCGCGCCTGCCGCCTCCTCGCCCGTGATCCCCAGCCGGAACCAAACCGCCTTGGCGGTGCGCGCGTATGTGACGCCCCAGGAGGATGCCAGCTCGGCGGGCAGCATCAGGCCGCGCCCGCTGGTGCGTTCCGCCGCCATCGGCTGGTCATGAGGATCAGGAATCAGCTGAACCGGGTGACGGTCAAGGACCACGACCTCCACCGCCCCGTGCACCAGCCGGCAGGTCACCTGAACCGGCGTCCCGGCGTGCACCACTGCGTTGGTGACTAGCTCGCTGGTGAGCAGCACAGCATCATCGACCAGGTCGTCGCGCCCGGCCAGCTGCCATGTCCGCAGCGTGTCGCGGATGAAACGGCGCGCTGCAGCAGCGGCCGCTGGTTCAGGCTGGTATGCCGCGGTCGCGACGAGATCATCCCGTGCCTGCACATGCCCTCTTGATGCCTGTCACGCCGTCCGGGCCAGCGATGCCTGGCCTGGCGGCGGCCGAGTCTCACCCGCAGCCTTCGCCGAGCCGGGAGGCTGTCCCGGACCATGATTCCAGACTCGCCGAGGCGTCACAGGGAAAGTGCCGCAGGCCTTACGGGAAAGTGCCGCAGGCCTTACGGGAAAGTGCCGCAGGCCTTACGGGAAGTGTTCAGCCCGCTCCTGGCGGGCGAGGTGACCAGCCGCCTCCCGCGACGTAGGCACGGACGACCCTGGCCGGAACACCGGCCACCACGCACTGATCGGGAACCTCGCCGCGGACGACCGAGCCCGCCGCGACCACCACGTTCCTGCCGATGGTCGCTCCCGGCAGGATGACAGCGCCGGCCCCTAGCCAGCTGCCCGGGCCGATCGACACCGCCGCGTTCACCGGCAGCTGACGCCCGATCGGTACCTCGGGATCGGCATACCCGTGGTTCTGGTCGGTGATGTAAACATACGGGCCGGTGAAGACGTCATCGCCGATGCGGATGGAGTGGTGCGCCACGATGTGGCTGCCGCGCCCGATGACGCTGCGGTCGCCAATCCGCAGCACCGGGCTCTCCCCCAGATCCTGTCCTGGCAGCATCCCGGCGCAGAGCGTTACCTGGGCCCCGATCATGGTCTCGTCACCGATCTCGATCCAGCCCTCGCCGTAGACGGAGCCGGTCGGGAACACGATGAGCGAGTGGGGGCCGAAGGCCGCGAACCTGCGCCCGGCGGGAGTGTCGGCGGTAATCATCCCCGCCTGCTGAACGGCCCGCCACGCCTGATGGACAAGGCCGGAGACGGCGGAACGGCACCGGGCGCGGAGCTCAGTCCGCAGCGGGAGCATGACCGGGCTAGCCGACGCGGCCAGCCGTTACGGCAACTGCGGTGCCGCCGGGAACCGCCGGGCCAGCCGGAGCCGCCAGGCCGCCGGGAACCGCCGGAGCGGTCGGCGTCACGGGGCGGCTCGACGCCGCGAGCTGCCCGCACGCCCCGTCGATCTGCGTGCCGCGGGTGTCGCGGACCGTGACAGGGATGCCCGCGCCGGCCAGCCTGGCCTCGAACTCGCGCATGTCCGCAGGCCGCGACGCCGTCCACCGGGAGCCGGGAGTGGGATTCAGCGGGATCAGGTTCACGTGCGCCAGCTGGCCCGCTAGCAGCGCGGCCAGCGCGTCGGCCCGCCAGGGCTGGTCATTGACATCGCGGATCAGCGCGTACTCGATCGAGACCCGCCGGCCGGTCGACTCCGCGTAGGCCCAGGCGGCCGCCAGCACCTCGGCGACCTTCCAGCGCCGGTTCACCGGCACCAGCTCATCCCGCAGCCCGTCGTCCGGGGCGTGCAGCGACACCGCCAGCCGCACCGAGAGCCGCTCGGCGGCGAGCCGCCCGATCGCCGGGACGAGGCCAACGGTGGATACGGTGATCCCGCGCTGGGAGATGCCGAGCCCGCTGGGCACCGGGTCAGCCAGCCGGCGAACCGCGGCGAGCACCGCGGCGTAGTTGGCGAGCGGCTCGCCCATGCCCATGAACACCACGTTGGAGATCCGGCCGGGCCCTCCGGGGACCTCGCCGTCAGCCAGCGCCCGGGCGCCTGCCACCACCTGCGCGACGATCTCCGCCGCCGAGAGGTTCCTGGTCAGCCCGGCCTGGCCGGTAGCGCAGAACGGGCAGGCCATCCCGCAGCCCGCCTGAGAGGACACGCACATCGTCAC
>JBEKFH010000244.1:0-7444 GCA_050013415.1 Streptosporangiaceae bacterium
GCTGGCTGTGGCGGCGGCGGGGCTGGCAGCGGCGGGGTTATCGGCGGCGGGGCTGGCGGCGGTGAGGGCGAGACCGGCGCGGCACTCGTCGGCGACGCGCTCGGCATCCTCACCGGCATCGGCGCGCTCGGGACAGCGGCAGAAATCAGCCGGCTGGCGGCCAGCCACGGGGTCGCCGCCGACCAGGCAGCTGGCTCCCTCTCGCCGCGCGAGCGGCAGATCCTGCGCCTGCTCGCCCAGGGGATGACGAACGCGGACATCGCGGCCGCCCTGTCGATCAGCCAGCACACGGTCGCCTCGCACCTGGACCGGATCCGCGACAAGACATGCCGCAGGCGGCGGGCCGAGCTGACCCGCTACGCGATGGAACTCGGCCTAGTGGACCGCCGCGGCTGACCTGTGGGTCTTTCGACCCCTGGTGGCCCTGTTGGCAACCGCCGCAGACTTGCCGGAAACAGCCTGGCAGGAAGGCCACGAGCCGGGCGTTGGCCAGTAGCGGCAGCGGCGGGTGCGCCCGTGGCCGGGTCGAGGCGGTAAGCGGCCCGGAGGGAGCGCCCGGAAGGAGAGGTTCCCATGGTCAGGCGGATGGCGTTCGGGCTGCTCGCGGCCACGCTCCTGGGTATCGCTCCGGGTGCGGCCCTGGCGCGGGTAGGCCAGAGCCAGCCGGCGGGGGCTGTCTCTGGCCGGCGGGCGCCGTCGGTGGCGGGGCTGTCGCCGGGTGAGGGGACCGGCGCGGGGTGGTGCACGACGTACGGCACGGCCGGGGTGAAAGGCCTGTTCAGCTACGAGAACGTGTGGGCATGCGGTCCTGACGACACCACCGGTCCGACGCCGTTTGACTCCAACGGCACGGCGTCGTTTCAGTGCGTGGAGCTGTCGGAGCGGTTCTTGTGGGCGGTCGACGGGCTGGCGCCGATCTTCGGCAGTGATGTGGACGGCGCGGCGCTGGTGTCGCTGTATCACTCGGCTCACCCGTCGGTCGCGGTGGGCAGCCCGGGCCCGTCGAGCCTGCCGCAGCCGGGCGACGTGATGAGCTTCAGCGAGGGCGGCGACATCGACAGCTCGGCCGGGCACACGGCGGTCGTGGTGTCCGCGCCGGACTCCAGCGGCAATTTCACGATCATGTCGCAGAACTGGGACAACACGGCCGGCGAGGAGACCGCCCGCATCGACATGACCGGAGCGCACGACGGCCATGTCCAGCTGCCCGGTTCCTCGTTCTGGAACACCGCCCCGTTCCTTGAGCTCAAGCCCTCGATAGCGAACGGCGACTTCGTCACCTACGACGGTGCCGTCTTCCGGATCGCGGGAGGAGCGCCGCTTTACGTCAGCAACTGGAACGACGTGGGCGGCCCGCAGAAGACCATCGCCCTCACCACGGCGCAGTTCGACGCACTGCCGCAGTATCCCGCCAACGGCACGGCCGTCGCGGTCGGCAATCCCGGCACTGGCCATGGCGAGGGGTACGTGTTCGCGGGCGGGGCGCCGCTGGCGGTCGTTAACTGGGCCAACGTCGGCAGCCCGAAATGGACGGTGGTCGACGGCAACGCGCTCGACACCTACGCCTCCTCGCCCAGCGACCCGTGGAAGGCCTACAGCCACGTGCGTCAGTACCCCGCCAACGGCACCGCCGTGGCCGCCGCGGGGTGGGGCTACGTGTTCGCCGGCGGAGCGCCGCTGGCCGTTCAGAGCTGGGCCAACGTCGGGTCGCCGCCGTTCACCAAGGTTGACAACGCCGCTCTTTATACCTACACGTCCTCGCCCGGCGATCCCTGGAATGCCTTCAGCCACGTGCTCGCCGTGCCTGCCGCCGGGACATTCCTCACGACCGACGCAGGCGCTGACTACCGCGTGGCGGGCGGGTACCCCTTCACCCTGTCCAGCTGCGCCGCGATAGGAGGCTGCGCGAGCCCGGTGCTGGTGGATCCGTGGGCCATCGCCAACCCGGCGACCTCGCAGGCCCACGTGAACGCCACCCCCGCCAATGGCACCCTGGTCGAGGGCCTGCCGTCTGCCACCTACTGGTCGTTCTCGATGGGACAGCGGACCCAGGTGGGCTCCACGCCAGCAGCGACGGCAGTCAATGACTCCTCGCTCGCCGCGTTCCCGATCGCCTGAGGCCCTTCGGGCGGGTCAGCATGGGCAGCCCGATGCAGGGCTGCTCATGCTGACAGGCGAGCCTGCCACTGCTCGAAGCGGCCCGCCAGCCGGTGGCGGCCGATCGCGCGGAGGCGCGTGATGTGGTCGTCGATGTAATGCGCGTAAAGCGGGCCAAGCTCCCGGCCCAGCAGCGCGGCCGCCGCATCGTCCGCCGGGGGCGCCAGGCGCCAGGCCAGAGCTGCGGTGACCAGCCGAGCGGCCGGCGCCTGCGCGCTGGCAAGGTAGTGCTCGGCCGCGAGTGCGTTGGTGCCCACCTGCCCGGTGGCTGCGGTGAACAGGAAGCGGACGGGGAAGAGCACGATCTTGGTCAGCTCCCGGGGCCCGCGGGACACGAGCAGCGAGGGCGCGCGGATCGCGCTCTGGACAGCGTCGTGGCGCGGGCGGAACCGGGCCCAGCCCCGGACGCGATCCGGCAGGTTCCGCGGAGTTCCGCCCAGATGGCCGAGAGCGAACTCCGCGCCCGCCACGAGAAGCTCAGCCTGCGTCGGCCGGGCCACGTTGTGCCGCACGTCTCGGCCGGCCAGCAGGCGACCGTACTCGAGCAGGTCCAGCCGGTCCAGCGGAGGGAACCGGCCGCCGCGGGCCTGGCCCCGCAAGGTCGATGGCGTTCCCCAGAACACCGACAGCCGCTGCTGAAGCGCCGATCCGCCGGCTCTCACGGAGCGGGCCGCCGCCCGGATGGTCGCGCGGTCTGACGCCCTGAGCGGGTCCTGCAGGATGAGCCCGAGATCGACGTCGCTGACCAGCGGGCTGAAGCCGCCGTGGGCGAGGCTGCCCAGCGCATAGCCGGCGATCAGGCGCGAACCCAGGGCTGCCTGGTAGGCGGAGAGCGCCAGGCTCAGCACCGCTTCGCCCTGGCCGGTATCCGCCTGCGGGCCAGGCACGCGACGGAGATCCGGTTTGGCTAGTTCTTCCGGGCCGTCGATAGGACGCAACCCTCCTTCATTCATTTCCCGCGGCGGCTGAGCGATCTGGCGTCAGACCCGGGCCCCTCTACTCTCTGGTCGCCTACTCTCTGGTCGCCTACTCTCTGGTCGCCGTGACCAGGCGGCGGACTTGCCAGAGATATCCGGCATGAGGGCAGGTTGGGACGGGCCACGGAACCTATCAGACATCGGTGACGAGCTTGACCGGCTGGCCGGTTACCGCCGCGACCGTCTGGTAATCACGATCGTCGCACAGCACCGTGAGCCCTTCGCGTTCCGCGGTCGCGGCGATCAGCAGGTCGACCGGGCCGGCCGATCGATGCGCTCCATTCTCGGTCAGCAACTGCTGAACGTCCCCTGCGCGCTCATAGGCCGCGTCATGCATCGGCACCCAGCCGAACAGGTCGTGCATCAGCCGCTGTTTTTCCAGCCGGTCAGCCAGCGACCGCGCAGAGTACAGGAATTCCAGCTCGACGATCGGGCAGACCGCGATGACGCCCGCGGCGAGCTGGTCCGACCACGCCTTCCGCAGCTCACCCTGCAGGATTCGGAACATCCCCGATGTGTCGATCAGGTAGATTCCGATGCTCACCTTCGGTATGCCGCCTTGTTGCCGAGGAACTCATCGAAATCACCGCGGTCGGCCATCTCGCCGAGCCCGGCCAGTGCCCGCAGCCGCACGAGCCGCTGGCCAACCTCACGGAGCGCCGAGTTGACCGTGTCCTTTTTGGTGGTGGTCCCGAGAACCTCAGCGGCAATCCTCAGGGCCTCTTGGTCGATCTCGATTGGCGTCTTCATCATGGCCACGGCTCACCACTCTCCTTCAGGCGGCCAGGCTGGGGGCCTTTAGGCAGCCAGGTTGGATATCTGAGGTATCTGCTATCGATATCTACAGTACCTCGGCCAGGCCGCGTCCACGCGCCTCGCTGCCCGTCGCAACCCGAGGCCGGGGCAATTTGGTGACAAGGGCTTTTCAGCCGGGGGCCAATCGGCGACGGGGCAAGGTCAGCCTTGGGCTGTAACCGCTCAATATGCATCTGGGCGGGTTGGGCGTCGTTGAAACGTTGTTTCAACGGGTTGCGGGCCCCGGGCCACGCGGGGCAAGGCCGGCACGGGCTGATGGAGGTGGCTGCGGTCCCGGCGTGCAACCCGCTCGATGTGGCATCGCGCGAGTTGGATGCCGCACGGCGTCACATCGGACGGGTTCCCGTCTGGCGGTGGGCAGCCGATGGCTGATGCCCTGGGCCCTACGGGGGGAGGGTCCAAGGCATCAGGTCCCGGGACCCGCGGCTGGGGGGCCGCGGGCGGGGGCGCGGGTCCGCAGCCGGGGGACTGCGGCGGGGGTCCGCAGCCGGGGGACGGCGGCGGGGTTCCTTGTCCTGACTTCACAATCACGCCCGGGGGTTACCGGAATGGTGCGCACCGCGTTGCAGGCAGGTAGCAGCCGCAAGCAGCCACTATCCGCCCGATCTGGTTGCCAGGGAGGGAGGGAGGGAGGGAGGGAGGGAGGGAGGGAGGGAGAGGGAGGGAGCAGGATCGCGAGCCAGGAGGGAGCAGGCTCGCTAGCCGGGAGGGAGTCGGCCTCCTGACCAGGGAGCCATTGCTCTCCGCGTACTTTATCGATACAGTAAGGCTCATGAGCAACGCTGCCCGGGAACGATCGCGGGTGACGCTCGCCGAGGTGGCGGCAAGTTGCGGGGTAAGCCGGATGACGGTATCCAACGCTTACAGCCGCCCGGACCAGCTGTCGGCGGAGCTGCGCCAGCGGGTGCTGGCGACGGCGGAGCAGCTGGGCTACGGCGGCCCGAGCGCGGCGGGCCGGGCGCTGAAGAGGGGCCGCAGTGATGTGCTGGGGGTGCTGCTCACCGAAGCGCTGCCGTACGCGTTCGGGGATCCGGGCACCGTCTCTTTCCTGCACGGGGTGACGGCAGCGACGGCCGCTGCCGGCCTGGCGCTGCAGCTCATCCCTGCCCGCGCGGATAGCGCGGAGCGGCTCGTCCGCGACGCGGCGGTTGACGGGCTGATCGCTCACAGCCCGGCCGACGATGACCCGGCGCTGGCGGCCGCCCTGCGCCGCAGGCTGCCCACGGTGATCTCCGGCGGGCCAAGCACGGCGGGACCGGACTGCGTCACGGTCGACAACGAGGCGGCCGCCGCGAGCGCTGCCCGGCACCTCATCGAGCTCGGCCATCGGCAGCTCGGCGTCGTCACCTGGCGGCTGCGTCCCGACGGGTACGCGGGCTGGGTCGACCAGGCCCGGCAGACCAGCGCGTGCTACGAGGTGTTCCGCCTGCGGCTCCTGGGCTACCAGCGCGCAGCGGCCGAGTCGGGGCTGCCGGCCACGGCGGTGCGGGTGTGGGAACAGCCCGGCCATAGCATTGCCGACGGCTGCGCTGCGGGACACGCTCTGCTCGGCGTTCCCCTGCTCGAGCGTCCCACCGCGGTGCTCGCCAGTACCGACGTGCTGGCGCTGGGGGTGCTGCAGGCAGCCAGCGAGGTGGGACTGATGGTTCCCCGCGACCTGTCGGTGGTCGGCTTCGACGACATAGCGGAATCCGCCAGGGCGCTCCCTTCGCTGACCACCGTGCACCAGTCCCTCTACCAGCAGGGCCAGGACTGCGCAGGCCGGCTGATCGCGCCCGGCACGGGTCCCGTCCGGCTGCACCCGACCCGGCTCGTCGTCCGCTCCAGCACCGCCCCTCCGCCGGACGCCAGCACCGCCGCCCCGCCGGACACGAGCACCGCCGCCCCGCCGGAGCGGCCGTGATTGTCGCACTGGGGCTGCTATCCGGCCTGCTGACCACCGGGGCGTGGCTGCCGCAGCTACTGCGAACCTGGCGCCGTGGCCATGCCGACGACATCTCCTACGGCTATCTCTTGGTGTTCGCTGCCGGTGTGCTGGGCTGGCTGGCCTACGGTCTGCTTGTCGCGCAGCCCGCAGTGGTGATTGCCAACCTCGTCACTTTCACTCTCGTCGCGGCGCTCGCGCTGCTCAAGGTACGCCCGCGCCGGTCCACGGACAGGACAACCCGGTAACCGGGCCAGTCTCGGCAGCGCCGGGGTTCACGCCAACGCGATCACGCGGTCGGTGCCCTCCTCAGGCGTGCCCGCGTCCCTCCAGCAGCGGTGCCTCCGGCCGTCGGACGCCCCCGCCGCCCCCAGCCCCGGCCCCGCCGGCCTCACCCCCGCCAGCACCGGCCCCGCCGGCACCGGCCCGCCGCCGCCAGGCGATCCCCGACAGTGCCTCCAGCACGACCCGGTTGGCGAGGAACGCGGTGATCTCGGCATGGTCGTACGGCGGCGACACCTCTACCACGTCGATCCCCGCCAGCGGCAGCTCCATGGCGATCCGCCGCACCGCGTCGAGTAGCTGGCGCCCGGTCAGCCCGCCCGGCTCCGGCGTGCCCGTGCCCGGCGCCATGCCCGGATCGACGACGTCGACGTCGACCGAGAGGAACACCCCGTCACACTCATCGGTCGCGATGGCGAACGCCTCGCCGAGGCATTCGTCCAGGCCCCGGTGCACGATCTCGGCCATCTCGTAGCTGCGCATCCCGCGCTCGGCCATCCAGTCGAGCGTCTCCGGCTCCGGCCAGTAGCCGCGCAGCCCGATCTGCAGGAACCGGTCGCCGCGCACCGCGCCGGACTCGATCAGCCGGCGCATCGGCGTGCCGTGCCCGTACAGCGACCCGAACTGCAGGTCGCCGGTGTCGGCGTGAGCGTCGAAGTGGATCATCGAGAGCCGCCCCCAGCCGACGTGCCGCGCCACCCCGGTCGCATCGGGAAAGGCCACCGTGTGGTCCCCGCCGAGGATGACCGGGATCGCCCCGCCCCGGCAGGCCCGGTGCACCGCCTCCTCCAGCCGGCGCAGCGATACCTCGGTGTCCCCGGACGGCATCTCCACGTCGCCGGCGTCGGCCACCCGGAGTTCGCGTAGCGGGTCGACGCCAAGGGCCAGGTGCGGCCGTGACCCGTCGTGCGGCAGGTAATCGGCGAACCGGATCGCCTGCGGGCCGAACCTGGCTCCCGGCCGGTGCGACGTCCCGCCGTCGAACGGCGCCCCGATGATCATGATATCGGTCCCGGCCCAGGAAGCCGGGTCCGCCAGATCCGCGGCGGCCACGCCGAGGAACGTCGCATCAGGTCCGTACATCCCGCCGATCCGCGTCATGTCGTCCTCCCGGGGACCGAGCGTAGCGCCTGGTTCTCAGCCCGGCCCGCGGGCCGCGGCCTGATAATCACGCTCGCTGGCCGTACCCGGACGGCTCATGGCAGAGCCGCGAGCCGTGCCCCTGCCCAGCCGGAGAGCCAGCTGGATGATGATCGACGCCAGCGCCCAGCCGGCCACGACGTCGGTG
>JBEKFH010000245.1:0-7349 GCA_050013415.1 Streptosporangiaceae bacterium
AGCACGAACATCACGGCGATGGCTGCCGCCGTCACCAGTGCCGTTACCGCGGGCAGCGATTCACGGCGCGGCAGCCGGGTCACCAGCCAGGCGCCGAGCAGCGAGATGGCGCCGAGCGCGGGGACGTAGAACCTGGCGACCTGCAGGGTGGTGCCGAACGGCACGGCGGTCCAGGTGTACGCGGAGTACAACCCCCACACCGCCAGCCACGAGGCGGCCAGGGCGAGCCCGACCGCCAGGTCCCGGCGGGCTGTGCTCGCCAGCCCGTCGCCAGGAACCGGGCCTGCCCGGACCCGCCGCTGCCCGATGATCCATGCCAATGCCGCCAGCCCGAGCACGAGGGCCGGCATGGCCTGCATCAGGTGGGCCGGCATGTACCTCAGGTTGGGCCAGATCGCGCTGAGGCT
The DNA here is from genome assembly GCA_050013415.1 of Streptosporangiaceae bacterium. Taxonomy (GTDB): domain Bacteria; phylum Actinomycetota; class Actinomycetes; order Streptosporangiales; family Streptosporangiaceae; genus Palsa-506. Next base: position 408 of record JBEKFH010000245.1, read on the forward strand.
GAACTGGATCTCGCCCGGCCGGTAACCCGACGTCAATGGCCCGCCGTACACCAGGCCATCGAAGATGCCAACGCCCACTGCGAAGACCGCGACAGAAGCCAGCCACCACCGCAGCGTCCAGCGCGGCAACCGCACCGCCGGCAGCTGCCAGGCCACGAGCACCGCGACAACGGCGCAGCCGAGCACCACGATGTCGGTGTACCTGGCGAACGTCGCCAGCTCGAGCGCCACGAACCCGGCCAGCCCGGCGGCGGTGCGGCGGCGCGCGCTTGCCTCGATGGCGAGCAACGACCAGACCAGCGCCCCCGTGCCAGCCGCGATCAGCGAGGCGTCGCTGAACGTCGGCATGTAGTCACGCCAGCCCCAGAGCAGTGCCGCGCCGGACGAGCAGTACAGGCCCACGGCCGCTGCACCGCCGAACCGGCCAAGCCACCGCCGAGCCCCGCCGAACAGGCCCGCGCACGCGATCGCCCCGTAGAACAGCTGATCCCACCGGATGATCCCCAGGCCCTGAAACAGAACCGCGAGGAACGGGAAGCCAGGATCCTTCTCACTGATCCAGCGCCCGCTCGATAGCTGCACCCACTGCACGATCGCCGGCAGGCCAGGGCCGCCGGACCGCGGGCCGGCGGCTAGCTGGCGGGCCAGCTCGCGGACCTGCGCGCCAGACAGGGTCAGGAAATGGCCGTCGGTCATGGCCACGATCGAGGCCCGATAGGCATAATCGTCGGGCTCCGGCATAAAGGTCGCAGTTCTCAAGATCACGATGCAGAGCGCCGCGAACGCAGCAGCCGCCAGCCCTGCATCCACCAGATCCCAGCGCGTCAGGCTGCTGAACCTGGCCGGCCGGTGCAGACCTGACGAACCCGGATCCACCGTCGCGGCTGGGCCCGGCGGCGTCACCTCACCGGGCTCAGTGCCCCTCGCCTCGCTCATGCCCACGTCCTCGCGGTCAGGCCGACGCCGCCACGCCGACGTCACTATAGGCGGCCCGCCTGCGGGCAGCAGGTGAGCAAGGCGTGAGTTCTGGGTGAGCCAGCCGAGGCGGGTCGTGCTGGTAAGGTCCACGCGTGACCCGGCAGGTAGTCAAGCTCGGCTCAAGCTCCATTGCCAGCGGCGACGGGCTGGCGCTTGACGTCATTGCCGGCCTTGTCTCCCAGATCGCCGCGGTGCAGCGAGCCGGGCAAGAGATCATCCTGGTCACCTCCGGGGCAGCGCGGCTTGGCCGGCGGCTGCTGTCGTTCGAGGGTCCGACCGCCGGAGCGGCTCCTGCGCTACGGGCGCTCGTCAGCTCGGTCCGGTCCTCGATGGGGGAGGCAGCCGACTACGCCCGGCTCATCGGCTCCCTGCAGGAGACACTCCGGCGCTACGAAAGCGCGGAGCCGATGCCGCAGGCTGTCGATGTGGCACTGCCAGCATCGGTGGGCCAGCCGGCGCTGATGGCGATGTACCGCCAGCTGGCTGCGGCCGTCGGGATCGAGGTATGCCAGATCCTGGTGTCTCGCAGTGATCTGGCATCGGCCAGGGCGATGAGTGACCTCGGCAGCCTGCTGAACGAGGCACTCGGCCGCGGCCTGCTTCCCGTCGTGAATGGCAACGACGCGATGGATCCGGTGTCCGCGCTCGACAATGACCAGGTAGCCGTGGCGATCTCCGTCGCGGCCGGGGCCTCGCGGCTGCTGTTCCTGACCGACGTGCGGGCTGCCTACCGGGACCTGGCCTTCAGGGACCGGATCTCCCGGCTCACCCCCGACGAGGCGCGAGCCCTGCGCATCACGGCAGGCGGCGCGGGACGAGGCGGGATGGGATCGAAGCTCAGCGCCGCGGCGCGGGCAGCCTGCTGCGGCATCGAGTGCGTCATCGGCTCGGCCCGCGAGCCTGACGTGGTGGCCAGGAGCATCAACCCGCGGGCCAGGCTGGGGACGGTCGTCCGCGCGGCCGGCCGCAGCCTGGAGCCATCGCAGCGCTGGGTCGGCGGCATGGCCTACTCGGCGGGCTCCATCCACGTCAACAAGGACGCCGAGCAGAGCCTCCGTTCCGGGAGCACGCTGTTCCTCTCTGGCGTCAAGCGCGTGGACGGAGACTTCGGCGTCGGCTCGGTCGTGGAACTACTGGACGTCCGTCATCCTGAACGGCTGATCGGCCGCGGCTCGGTGGCCCTGCCCTCGGGCACCCTCCGGCTGCTGCGCGCCCTGTCGCCGCAGGAGGTTGCCTGCGCCATCTCGGTCCTGCTGCGGCTCTGGCGCGCGCCGGCGCCGCAGGCGCGGGCCGGCCCGGGGGATCGCGCGGCCGCGGTGGCGGCGCTGACGGACCCGGATATGTTCGAGGACTGCAAGGAACTGGCAGCAGGCGGCTCCACGGCAAGCAGGGAAGCGCTGGCCCAGCTGGCCGCATCTTCCGCAGACCGGATTGGCGAGCTTGCCGACTCGCTCATGCTGACCCAGCCGCAGCTGTGCGCAGAGATCCTGCTGGACAGGGGATTCATGCTCGGCCACGTGCCAGCTGAGCCAGCGGCGCGCCGTACGTTCAGGAACATCCATGCAGTGCACCGGGAATCGCTCGTCGTCTACCCGCCAGGTCGCTAGAGTCGGCCGCCGCAGCCCGGCTGACCGGCCCGCACAGCCGGTCAACCGGCCCGCACAGCCCGGCTAGCTGGCCCTGGGCACCACGGCGTATTGCCTCAGGTGCAGGTCCCTGAAGGTCACCGGCCCCCGCGGCCCGGGAACGACGTCGATGTTGATCCCCGTCTCCGGCACGGCAAGCAGCGTGAATCCGTCGAGCAGGCGCGGGCTGGCGTTCCAGAACGCGCCGCAGCCTGCGTAGTCGTCCAGGAACTGGTTCGCCGCCTGCTCGTCGGCGCTGACAACCGACGCGGCCAGCCCGGACGTCTCCCTGTTCGCGATCTCGGCGGCATCCTTCGCGCTGGCTGCCTCGGCGACGGTGATCGTGGCCTCGCGCCCGGCATCCAGTGCCCACTCATGACCGAGCGGGTGGGCGTGCGGCGGCAGCGAGAGGCTGATGTTCAAGCGCTTGGCAAGATCTGTAATGGGCGGAATCATGGAATCCCACCGCTGCCGATGCAGCAGCAGGAGGTTCAGCCGGTTGCAGACGCCCAGCCTGTCGAGGCTGCGCTCGATCAGCCTAAGGGCCAGGTTCTCGTCGGCGGCAAGGTCGATGTAGATGACAGCCCCGCCGTCGGCGTGCGCCAGCGTCCTAACGCCGTGCAGCGCCGCCTCGTGCGCCAGCGCTCTGGTGCTGGCGCCGCTGCCGCGCAGTATGACGAGCGGGATCAGCCGTGGCTGCCGCACCAGGGCGAACGCGCTCTCCCGGCTGGCAGCCCTGAGCAACTGGATGGCGCTGGGATCGAGCCCGGCATCGCGCAGGGCGGGACCGACGACCTGATCGACGAGCGCGCTGGCTGACCGCAGCGCGGCGGAACCCGTCCGCAGCACGCCTGCGTTGCGCGACTTGATGAGCTGGGATGCGATGTCCGCCACGACGTTGGGCCTGGCCTCGAAATTCGCCCCGATCACGCCGACCGGCCTGCGCCGTTCCCATAGCCCGAGATCGCCGGGCAGGTCGCGCACGTGGAACTGGGCCGGCTCGGCAGGCACCTGCGCGAGCTCGTGAAGCTGGGCGCAGATGCCGCGAATCCGCTCGCGGTCGAGCACCAGCCGGTCGGCAACGGCAGCCGGGAGGCCCTCGGCGCGTGCCGCCGCCACGTCCCTGGCGTTGGCCTCCAGGATCTCGGCCGACCCCTGGTCCAGCCGCGCGGCCATGGCGCTCAGCGCTTCGTCCAGGGCATCGGCGGGCGCCTGCCGGAGTACCTGGGCGCCAGCGTGCGCCGCCTGCGCCGCCATGATCACTGCCGCTGCCGCGTCGGCCGGCTCCCCGCTCCCGACCGTCACGCGGAACGTGCCCATCTCGGCATGGCACAAATATAGCCAGCTGCCCGGTCCGGCCGGGCAGGCCCGCGATTTACGGTGTGCTGGCCGCTGATGCCCTCAGCTGCCGACGGCGAGCTTGGCGCGGATGGCCTCAGCGTCAGGGTGGTTCATGCCGTCGAAGATGGCCAGGGCCCGTTGCCATGCGTGGCGGGCGGCCTGCGGGTCGCCTGAGCCCTGGCGCGTATCGCCGAGATGGTCCAGGACAGTGGCCTGCCGCCAGCGCTCCTTGCTCCGGGCGAGCAGGTCCAGGGCTTCGGAGTAACAGGCGGCAGCCTGCTCAGGCCGGCCGAGCCGGTCGTGGATGTAGCCGAGGCTGTCCAAAGTGTTCGCCTCGTCGAGCGGGTCGCCGAGTTCGCGTTGCAGGGCGAGGGCTTGCTGGCAGCAGGTAAGGCCCTGCTCGTGGTTTCCGAGCAGGGCCAGGTGCCAGCCGGCGGCATTGAGCGCGAGAGCCTGCCCGGCAGGGCGGCCCGCCGCCTGGAACAGGCTGAGGGCGCGCTCGTCGTGCTGGACCGCTTCGCCGTGGCGGCCCTGACGCTCGAGCAGGAAAGAGACATTCAGGCAGGTGCTGGCTTCGCCGGCCTGGTCGCCGATCTGCCGGAATTGCTCGAGTGCCTGCGCAAAATGCGCGGCGGCGGCCTGGTGGTGGCCGCGCAACAGGCAAGCGAACCCGATCTGATCGCCTGCCCGGGCCTGGGCGGCCACATCTCCCAGCGATGCCGCGGCGGCCAGCGCGGTGCGCTGAGTGTCGGCGAGGTCGTCGTAATGCGCGCGCAAGGAAAAGAACGTCGCGAGGACCCAGGGCAGCTGCCACGCATGGCGGCTGAAGCCAGCGCCCGCAGCATGCACGGTGGCCGCCAGCAGGACCTTGTGCTCGGCGTCGAACCACGCCAGCGCCTGGTCCGGGCCGACCGGGCTCTCCGGCAGCGTTCCCGGCTGCGGCGGAGGCAGGGCAACCGCATCCCTGGAGGGGCGCAGCAGCCGGTCGGCGGCGCAGGCGGTCTGCAGGTAGTGGTCCAGCACACGGTGCACTGCCGCGCGCCGCTGCGGCGGGCTGTCGAGTGCCGTTGCCCGCTCGGCGGCATAGGCACGGAGCAAGTCGTGGCAGGAGAACCGCCCTGGTAGATGCTCTGAGAGCAGGTGCGCCCTGGTCAGCTCCCCGAGCGCCCGGCGCGCCCGGGCGACGGGCAGGCCCGCCAGGCTCGCTGCGGCCGGGGCGGAGATATCGGGGCCGGGGTGAACTCCCACCAGCCGGAACATCCTGGCCGCCGCCGGATCCAGGTCCTGGTAGGACCAGGTGAAAACTGTCCGCACCGCGGTGCGCTCGTCCCGGCCGGTTTCCAGCATGTCCAGCCGGTGCCTCAGGTCAGCCAGCTCGGCGGTCAGGTCCGCCAGCGCGGCGCCGTTGCGTGCCACCACCAGCTCGGCCGCCACCCGCAGCGCCAGCGGCAGCCGGCCGCACTGGTCAGCCAGCCGCACCGCAGCACCGTGGTCATCCCGCACCCCGCTGCCGATCAGGCTCCTGAGCAGGCCGAGCGCCTCGGGCAGCGGCAGCAGGTCCACCTCCAGCCGCACCGCGCCATCACCAGCCGCCAGCCCGCCAAGCGCATCCCGGCTGGTCACCAGCGTCAGGCAGCCAGGGCTGCCGGGCAGCAGCGGCCGCACCTGCGCCACGTCACGCGCGTTGTCCAGCACAATGAGGACCCGCCGCCCGGCCAGCCGGCTGCGGTAGGCCGCAGCGCGCTCCGCAGTGCCGTCCGGGATGTCCTGGCCTGGCACGCCCAGGGCACGCAGGAATCCGGCCAGGGCGTCACCGGCCGGCATCGGCTCGCCGACGTCATAGCCGCGCAGGTCGACAAATAGCTGGCCGTCGGGGAACTGGCTGGCGACCTGATGCGCCCAGTGCACCGCCAGCGCCGTCTTCCCCACCCCGGCCATCCCGCCGAGCACTGAAATCACGGCTGCCGCCGGCCCGCTGGCGCCAGCCGGCCCGCCGGCGCCAGCCGGGTCCAGCAGACGGGCCAGCGCCGCCAGCTCATGCTGGCGGCCGGTGAACTGCCGCACCGGACCTGGCAGCTGCCGCGGCACCAGCCGCCCGTCACCCGCCTGAGGCGGCCGGTCCCCCGGGGATGTGGTCACCGGGCCGGCCACGGCACGACCGAGCCGCCGCCCGGCGGCGGCTCCGAACTCCGCGCGGGCCTCCCCGGGTAGCTCCAGCGCATCAACCAGCCGGTGCACCGTATCCGGGTGCGGCCATCTGGTACGGCCCCGTTCCAGGTTGCTGATCGCGCGGACGCTCATGCCCGACCGCTCTGCCAGCTCCGCCTGGGACAGCCCGGCCGACCGGCGGCCGGCACTCAGCCTCGTGCCGAACGCCGCGCCCTCTGCGGTCATCGCTGGGCCCTCCAGATCTCGGCGGCCGTCAACTATCGCCCGATCCCCAATGTGGGCCTTTCCAGAACCAATCGGAACTTTACCCAGAAATATCACGAGACTGGCGGTCAGGCTGCCTGGCTCTATCCGCCCGCGGCCCGAGACCGCGCAGCAGCCGACCGACATCGCAGCCGCGAGCGCGCGGGGAGATCGGCTGCTCGGTCGGCTATCTGCCAGTCACTAGCGACGGCGCGGCCCGCGCGGCTAACCTGATCGCCGACCTCCTGTGATCCGGCCGCCGGCTCGCCGCGACAGGCCGGCTCGCCGCGACAGGCCGGCTCGCCGCGAAAGATAGGGATCCGCGATGCCCGCATCAGTTGGCTACCTGGTGATCGACACGACCGACCCGCAGCAGCTGACGCCGTTCTGGTGCGGGCTGTTAGGCGTGCACGTCGAGGAGTCGATCGGTGACGGCCAGTTCATCGTGCTGTCCAAGACAGCAGATGGTCTTACCGTCGGCTTCCAGCAGGTGCCCGAGGCCAAGTCCGGCAAGAACCGGCTGCACCTCGACCTGGTGGTCGACGATCTCGATGACTCCACCGCCGAGATCGAGGGGCTCGGCGGC
>JBEKFH010000246.1:0-7340 GCA_050013415.1 Streptosporangiaceae bacterium
CTTGGCGGCCGGGGAAAGCGCCCAGCCCTGCCTAGGATCGCCCGAGACTCATTCCGCGTCAAAGCCCAATTGCGCGTCAGGCCGTCGCGTGTCCCCGCAGCGAAGCCGCCCGCGACGCGTTGTTGATAAGGACGGTGCCGACCAGGATGTCATGCAAAAGCCGGCGCCGGGCGTTGAAAAAGCCGACCAGAAGAATGAAGGGGCTCAGCACGCTGATGCTGATCCAGAAGACGACGGCATGAACCGCGCCGAGCACGAAATAGGCCGGCGCGCCGTACCAGGTGCGCATTTCGATTTCCATGGCGCGCATGCCGATGGTGGCGGAAGCCGGGCCGCCGAGGGTCACTCCGTAGTAGAGCAGCGCCCAGATCACCGAGCCCGGCGACATCAGCCAGAACAGCGCCCAGCCCAGGCCGAATGTGACAAGGCCGAATACGAATATGAACGTCCACCCCACGATCAGCGGGATGGCGATGATGATGACGTCGATGGCGGGGTCCCCGTCCAGGCGCTGCAATGCCTCGGTGATCTCGCTGGCCGCGTAGGTGCCCTGGACAGCGACGTTCTCCACCCGGAACCGGACCGCTGGCCACCGCCGTGCGGCGTTGCGCAGCACATCCCGCTCGGCGGCCGACTCGCGCCCGCAGATAAGCCCGACGCCGCCCGGCAGAAACGGCAGCGGCCGCTTCCGCGCGGTCGCGAAGAGCCCCTCGGCTGCCAGCGCATGGCGCAGCCGTTCCAGCCGGGCGAGCAGCTCGCCGATCCCGACGGCGCGGATCTCGATCGCGGTGAGCGCAAACGCCCCGCGGTTGATGTTGAAGTCCGGTTTCGCCCAGACGACAACGCGGGCGCCCTCGGCAGGTGCCGGCTCGGTCGCGTCGAGCACCGCCCGCGGGCATACCACCCGCACGGACACCGCCGCGACCGGATCGCGGAGCGTCAGGTAGGCCGTGCTGCCGCGCCGCGCCAGCTCGGCTATCTGGCCTTCGACCCAGATCCGGCCAAGGCGGCCAATCCATTCACCGACTAGCCGGAGCACCGTGCGAACCGGGACCGGCGAGTCTGCGGAGTTATCGAGCGGCATGGCAGTGAGCGTCAGCGTGGCCGGATGCTGGCGCCGTCAGCTTTCGCCGCCCTCGACCTTGGCGATGCGGCGCTCGAGCATGGTCAGCACGCCGGCCCGTCCCTGGTGCGCGCTCTCATAGCGGACCAGCGAGCGCAGCTGGGCCGGGTCGAGGCTGCGCATGCGGGCCCGGAGGGAGGCAAAGGTGAGCTCGTCATAGCCAGGAAGCGGCAGGTCATCGCTCGCCAGCCCCTTGGCGGCTGAGGCAGTAGCGGCGGCTGGGGCAGAAGCGGCGGCTGGGGCTGAGACGGCGGCTGAGGCTGAGGCAGGGGCGGCGGCTGAGGCTGAGGCAGGGGCGGCGGCTGAGGCTGAGGAAGGTGGGGCGGAATGGGTAGATGGGGCGAATGGGGCGGCTGGGGTGGGAGAGTCGTGCGCAGCGGGCGCGGAAGTTCCGGGGGCCGACGCGGCAGCGCGCGGCGAGTCATCCCCGTTCGCTGCCCGGCTCCTCATCCGGTCAGCGACGAGAAGGACCTGGCCGATCCCGGCGAACACGGCCCGGAGCGCGTGCGCCGGAGCCTCTTTCATGCGTTCTGTGACCTGCGGGACGCGCATTTCGATCCTTCCTGGAACGTGCTCGATCCTCCGGGACGCGCATGCTGCGCCAAGCTCATCTGGACCCACGCTCATCTGGACCCCGGTGGTTCCCGGTGTCTCCTGGAGATGATTCTTGTCACCGGGAACAGGGCGCGGCAAGGGGGGCCGCCGGCATCCTGCCATGTCCGGACGGGGGTCGCCTACCATGGACTTATGCCCGATCCGAATCGACGCGTCCTGCTCGCCAAGCCCCGCGGCTACTGCGCTGGGGTTGACCGGGCCGTGCAGACCGTCGAGCTGGCGCTTGAGCGCTTCGGCGCGCCCGTCTACGTCCGCAAGCAGATAGTGCACAACACGCACGTGGTCCGCTCCCTGGAGAAGCAAGGAGCCATCTTCGTCGAGGAGACCGATGAGGTGCCGGAGGGCGCTGTCGTCGTGTTCTCCGCGCACGGGGTCGCGCCCCAGGTGCGGCAGGACGCGATCGACCGCAATCTGCGCACGATCGATGCCACCTGCCCGCTGGTCACCAAGGTGCACAACGAGGCGAAGCGCTTCGCCGCGCAGGACTACGACATCCTGCTGATCGGCCACGAAGGGCACGAGGAGGTCGTCGGTACCACCGGCGAGGCACCTGCCCGCATTCACCTGGTGGACGGGCCCGGCGGCAGCGACGGCGTGCAGGTACGGGACCCGGCCAGGGTGGCGTGGCTGTCGCAGACCACGCTGTCCGTGGACGAGACCAACCAGACCGTGTCCGCGCTGCGCGAGCGGTTCCCGCAGCTACTGGATCCGCCGAGCGACGACATCTGCTACGCCACCCAGAACCGGCAGGTCGCGGTGAAGCAGATAGCGGCCCAGTCCGATGTCGTCATCGTCGTCGGCTCGCCGAACTCGTCCAACTCGGTGCGCCTGGTCGAGGTCGCCCTGGACGCGGGAGCCGCCGCTGCCTACCTGGTCGACGACGCCTGCGACCTTAGCGAGAAGTGGCTGGACGGCGTGGCAACGGTGGGCGTCACCAGCGGGGCCTCGGTGCCCGATGAACTAGTCTCCGGGGTGCTCGACTGGCTCGCCCAAGCCGGGTTCGGCGACGTGGAGGAGGTCGAGGCGGTCCGCGAGCGCACCGTCTTCGCCCTGCCGCACGAGCTGCGCCGCGCGCCCTAGCGCCAGGGCCGCGCGCCCTGCGGTTAGTACCGCCCGTCACCGGGATCAGCGGGGCCGGGCCTGTCCCGAAGGGCTGCGCGGAACTCGGCGATGCTCCGCGGCAGCCCGCGGCACAGCGCGATGATCAGCGTGACGGCGACGCCCGCGAACAGCCATGCCGCGGCGGCCGACAGCGTCAGGACAGTTCCCTCGACGGTCGAGATCAGCGCGCTTCCCGTCGAGGTGATCGCCTTGACGCAGATCACCGCGGCCAGGAAGATCACCGGCGGCATCGTCACCACCGTGAGCAGGTCTTCCCGCCTGGTGTAGAGGCCCGCGATGACGCAGCCAGCCAGGAAGCTCAGCCCGGCCAGCGTCCCGAAATGCAGCCACCCGGCCGTCATGACGCCGGGGAAGAAAACCGAGAACATGGCAAGCGCGCTGCCCCGGGCGGTGAGCCGAGACGATGCGGCGCCGTCAGCGGACCGGGCGGGACCGGGACCAGCCTGAGCCCCCGCTGCGGGGTGACCCGCGGCCTCCGATGGCGTTCCCGGCAGTCCGCCCGCGGGCGCCGGGCTCTGCCGCCCGGCGCGCCCCCGGCCATCCGTTCTGAATGTTTCCTGAGGTGCGGCCGGGGTCGCTGGCCCGGGCGCTGGCTGCCATCCGCGCTGGGACACCGCAGCTCCTTCCCGCTGCCACGGCAGATCCTCGGGGCGCCGCATCGGACTCAGCGCGCCGCGCGGACGGCCCGGGGGCCGGGCACGAGCTGCCCGGCCTGCGCGGCACCGCGGTCGGGCCCGGCGGCGGCGAGCCCGGGGCCTGACTCGGCGGTGAGTTCGGGCGCGGACAGCACCCGGGTGGCCTCCTCGACCAGCCGCGGCGGTTCCAGCCCGGCCTCCACGACGCCGAGCTCGTTCAGCTTGCGCGCGCTGACGAGAACCCGGCTCTCCAGCGAGCCGACCGCCTGGTTGTAGCTCGACACCGCGCTGGTCAGCGCCTTGCCGAGGCCGTCGACATGCCTGCCAAGCCCGGTGATCCGCTCGTAGAGCTCCCGGCCGAGGTCGAAGACGGCGCGGGCGTTGTCCGAGAGCGCGGCCTGCTGCCAGGCGTACTGCGCCGTCCGCAGCATCGTGACCAGGGTGGTCGGCGTCGCGATGTGGACCCGGCGGGCCATCGCGTGCTCCAGCAGGCCCGGGTCGCGTTCCAGCGCCGGGGCGAGGAATGCCTCGCCGGGGATGAACAGCACGACGAACTCCGGCGCCGGGCTGAGCGCGGTCCAGTAGGCCTTGGCGGCGAGCCGGTCGACGTGGTCGCGCAGGTGCCGGGCGTGCGCGTCCAGCCGGGCCTCGCGGACCGCCGCGTCCGCGGCCTCGGCGGCCTCCAGGTACGCGGCGAGGGTGACCTTGGAGTCCACCACGATGTTCTTGCCGCCGGCCAGCCGGATCACCATGTCCGGGCGCTGCGCGCCGTCGGCGGTGGCGAGGCTGACCTGCTCGTCGAAATCGCACCGGGACATCATGCCGGCCAGCTCGACCACCCGGCGCAGCTGCATTTCGCCCCACCGGCCGCGGGCCTCCGGCCGCCGCAGCGCGGTCACCAGGGCCTGCGTCTGCGCGCGCAGGTCCTCCGAGCTCTGCCGGACGTCGGTCACCTGCTGGGCGAGCGCCGCGTGCGACCGGAGGCGGGCCGCGTCCGACTCGCGGAGCTGGGTCTCCACCCGGGCCAGGGTCTCCTTCAGCGGCTCGACCAGGTGCTCGACGGCGGCCTTGCGCTTGTCCAGCTCGCCGGCCGCGGTGACGCCGGCCGCGGCCAGCCGGCCCTCGGCGATCTCCAGGAACCGCCGGTTGCTCTGGTCCAGCGCCTCGGCCGACAGCGCCTGGAACCGCTCGGCGAGCTGACCATCGATCAGCGCGGCCCGCTCCCTCGCCGTGTGCTCGGCCTGCGCCGTCCGTTCCTGCGCAGCCCTGGCCCGTTCCTCGGCGGCCCGGGCGCGCCCGGTCAGGTCCGCTGCGGCGGCTGCCAGCCGCCCGCGGGCGAGCAGATAGCCGATCACGGCCCCGAGAGCGATGCCCAGCAGGAGGCCGGCCAGCAGCGAGATCGCGTTCATTCTGGCCATGCTCGCAGCCCGGCCCGACAGTTTCCCGCCTGACACGCTGGCAAGCGCCGTTAACTGCCGTTCCGCCGTGGCATGCCCAGCCGCCGGGGGGGCGATGCCGCGCGCGGGCAGGCTTACCCGGCCGGGCGCCCTAGACTCGCCCGGGTGAGCCTGTCCATCGGCATCGTCGGCCTGCCCAACGTCGGCAAGTCCACCCTCTTCAACGCGCTGACCAGGGCTGGGGCACTGGCCTCTAACTATCCGTTCGCCACTATCGAGCCCAACGTCGGCATTGTCGGAATCCCGGACCCGCGGCTGCGGGCGCTGGCCGGGCTCTACGACTCCGCCAGGATCGTGCCGGCCACCGTCCGGTTTGTGGACATTGCCGGCCTGGTCCGGGGCGCCTCGCAGGGCCAGGGACTCGGCAACCAGTTCCTGTCCCACATCCGGGAGACCGACGCGATCTGCCAGGTCGTGCGCGTTTTCTCCGACCCGGACGTGAGCCACGTGGACGGCGACGTGTCACCGGAACGCGACATCGAGACGATCGCGACCGAGCTGATCCTCGCCGATCTGCAGACACTGGAGAAGGCCGTGCCGAGGCTGGCCAAGGAAGCGAAATCCGCCAAGAATCCTGAACGGATCCGGGTAGCCGATGCCGCCGCCAGAGCCGAGAAGCTGCTGGACGGCGGGACACCGGCCTTCGCCGGGGCGGCTGCGGCCGGCATCGACCTGGCTGACCTGCGCGAGCTGCAGCTGCTGACGGCCAAGCCGTTCCTGTATGTCTTCAACTGCGATGAGACCGGGCTGGCGGACGCCGGGCTGCGGGAGCGGCTGGCCGCGCTGGTCAGGCCAGCCGAGTCGATCTTCCTGGACGCTCAGACCGAGGCGGAACTCGTCGAGCTGCCCGAGGACGAGGCCGCCGAGCTGCTGGCCGAGCTCGGGCTCGGCGAGCCGGGACTGGCCCAGCTGGCCAGGGCGGGCTTCGCGGCACTCGGCCTCTCGACGTTCCTGACCGCGGGCCCGAAGGAGTCGCGTGCCTGGACGATCCCGGCGGGCGCTACCGCGCCGGAGGCCGCCGGCGTGATCCACACCGACTTCCAGCGCGGCTTCATCAAGGCCGAGATCGTGTCCTTCGACGACCTGATGGCCGCCGGGTCGATCGCCGCCGCCCGGGCCGCCGGGAAGGCGCGCATCGAGGGCAAGGACTACGTGATGCGCGACGGCGACGTGGTCGATTTCCGCTTCAACGTCTGACCCTCCCGATTCAACGTCTGACCCGCCTGCCGTCCCGCTTGGGCTGCCGATTTCATTACCGCGGAAATCAGTGGTTGCCCTGGCTACCAGGAATTTCCGTGATCATGAAAGGCGACCATCAGCGCGGCTCCATAGACTCATCGGCCATGAGCATCGAGCCAGCAAGCGCTGAGGCACTGGGTACGGGGGCACCGGGCGCGGGTGCACTGGGCACCGTGGCGGCGCCGGTCGCCCGGCGGATTCCGAGCGAGCGGACGTTCCACGGGGACACGTTCACCGACGACTACGCCTGGCTCGGCGATCCGGGCAACCCGGAGACGATCGCCTACCTGGAGGCGGAGAACGCCTATGCCGGGGCGATGACGGCGGACCAGGCAGCTCTCCGCGAGTCGATCTTCGCCGAAATCAAGGCCCGTACCCAGGAGACGGACCTTTCGGTGCCCTCGCGCAAGGGCGGCTGGTGGTACTACGCGAGGACAGTGGCGGGCAGTCAGTACCCGGTGCACTGCCGCCGTGCGGTGCGCCCCGGCGACGCCGGGCCGCCGATGACGCCCGGCGGCGCGCCGCTGGACGGCGAGGAGGTGCTGCTCGACGGCAACGAGCTGGCCGCCGGCCAGGAGTTCTTCGCGCTCGGGGCGTTCGCGCCCAGTCCTGACGGCCGGCTGCTCGCGTACTCCACCGACTTCGCGGGCAGCGAGCGTTACACCCTGCGCATCAAGGATCTTGCGACGGGGGAGCTGCTGCCCGACGAGATACCGGGCACCTACTACGGCCTCGGCTGGTCGCTGGACGGATCGGCGCTGCTGTACGTCACCGTGGACGACGCCTGGCGCCCGTACCGGGTGTGGCGGCACCGGATCGGCACCCCCGCGGCGCAGGACAGCATGGTGTTCGAGGAGCCGGACGAGCGCTTCCACGTCTACGTGCACCTGACCCGCAGCGAGCGCTACCTGATGATCAAGACCGCCAGCGTGCTGACCACCGAGGTGTGGATGCTGGACGCGGCCACGCCAGACGGCGAGTTCGCCGTGGTGGCGCCGCGCAGGCACGGCCTGGATTACGACGTGGAGGACGCCGGGGACCGGCTGCTCATCCTGCACAACGACGGCGACGCGGAGAACTTCGAGATCGCGACCGCGCCGTACGCGGAACCGACGGCCTGGACGCCGCTGGTCCCGCACCGCGCCGATA
>JBEKFH010000247.1:0-7326 GCA_050013415.1 Streptosporangiaceae bacterium
ACCTTGTCCAGCTTCGACTACGACGTATCGGCGCAGGCCCGGATACCGGTGGCAGCCGAGGAGGAGGGCACCGCGCTGGTGTCCGGCAGGCTGCTGGCCGAGATCAGCCGCAGCCTGCCCAGCCGGCCCGTGCAGATCAGCTCGGACGGTTCGCGCGCCGTGCTGAGCTGCGGCAGCGCAACGTTCACGCTGCTGACCATGCCGGAGGACGAGTACCCGGCGCTGCCGGAGATGCCGCCCGCCGCGGGCTCGGTCGGCAGCGACGCGTTCGCCTCGGCGGTCAGCCAGTCGGCGACCGCGGCCGGCCGGGACGATACGCTGCCCGCCCTGACCGGGGTCAGGATAGAGATCGAGGGGGACGCCATCACCCTCATCTCGACTGACCGCTACCGGCTGGCCGTGCGCGAGCTTCGGTGGACCCCGGCCCGGCCCGACCTGAGCGCCGCCGTGCTCGTCCCGGCCAGGGCGCTGGCGGAGACAGCCCGCTCGCTCACATCGGGCGCCGAGGTGTCGATCGCGCTGGCGCTGCCCGGGGACCCGGGGTCGGGCGGTGACGGGATGATCGGGTTCGAGGGCGCCGGGCGGCGGACGACCACCCGGCTGCTCGGCGGCGAGTTCCCGCGCTATCAGGCGCTGCTGCCGACGCACGTGACGTCGGTGGCCGAGCTGTCCGCCGGCCAGCTGGCCGAGGCGGTCAAGCGGGTCGCGCTGGTGGCCGAGCGCAACACCGCCGTCCGGCTGGCCTTCACGGCCGGCCAGGTCGTTCTCGAGGCGGGCACCGGGGACGAGGCCCAGGCGGTGGAGACCGTCGAGGCGAGCTTCGAGGGAGATGACCTGTCGATCGCGTTCAACCCGCAGTACCTGCTCGACGGCCTGGCCGCGATCGACTCGGACACGGCCAGGATCTCGTTCACCGAGTCGGGCAAGCCGGCCCTGATCACCGGCAAGCCCGAGCCCGACGGCCAGCCCGACTACCGGTACCTGCTGATGCCGATCAGGCTCGGCGGCTAGCCATGCCGGCCCTGCGGACCGAGGCCGGCGGGCACCCGGCGCGCACGGCCGATGACACTGCCCGCCAGTAGTCTGGCCTGCCGTGCACATCTCCCGGCTCGCGCTGACCGATTTCCGGTCGTACGCAGCGGCTGAGCTGAATCTCGAATCCGGCGTCAGCACGTTCACGGGGGCTAACGGGCAGGGCAAGACCAACCTGATCGAGGCCGCCGGGTACGTAGCGACCCTGGGCAGTCACCGGGCCGCCACCGACGCGCCGCTGGTCCGGCGCGGTGCCGACCGCGCGATCCTGCGGGCGGTCATCACGGCTGAGGCCAGGGACAGCCTGGTGGAGATCGAGGTCAACCCGCGCCGCGCGAACCGGGTCCGGCTGAACCGGGTTCCGCTGTCCCGCCCGCGCGAGGTGCTCGGCACGCTGCGCTGCGTGCTCTTCGCGCCCGAGGACCTCACGATGGTCAAGGGCGACCCCGACCAGCGACGGCGGTACCTCGATGACCTGCTGGTCGCGACCGCGCCGCGGTACGCGGGCACCCGAGCCGACTATGACCGGGTGCTGCGGCAGCGCACCGCCCTGCTGAAGTCAGCCCGGGCCCGCGGCGGCGGCGTGCCTGGCGCGCTCGATGCCTGGGATGAGCAGCTGGTGCGGACCGGCGCGGAGCTGACCGCCGGCCGGCTGGGGCTTGTCGCCGCGATCCGGCCGCTAGTGGCCACGGCATACGCAGCCGTATCGGGCGACGACGGCGCGGCGGGAATGACCTACCGCCAGCCGTTCGGCGGGCAGCGGGAGCCGGCAGCCGGTCCGGCGGTCGACCCGGCGGCAGGCCTGGCCCAGCTGGCGGAAGCGCTGCGCGAGGCGCTCTCCGCCGCTCGACCGGCCGAGCTCGACCGCGGCGTCTGCCTGGTCGGCCCGCACCGCGATGAGCTTGAGCTGAGGATCGGCGAGCTGCCAGCGCGCGGCTACGCGAGCCAGGGCGAGTCCTGGTCGCTGGCGCTTGCGCTCCGGCTGGCCGCCTATGAGCTGCTGCGGTCGGGCGGAGAGGACCCGGTGCTGATGCTGGATGACGTGTTCGCCGAGCTGGACGCCGGGCGCCGGGAGCGGCTGGCTGTCCTCGTGGCCGGGGCCGAGCAGGTGCTGGTGACCGCGGCCGTGCCGGCCGACGTGCCGGCCATCCTGGCCGGCACCCGCTTCGAGGTGGCCGACGGGGCGGTCACCCGTGCCTGAGGACACCGGGCCGACGGACGCCGCCAGGCCGGCCGCTGATCCGGCCGGCCGCGCGCGGCTCGCCCGGGAGGCCCTGATGAGCGCGAAAGCTGACGCCGCGGCCAGGGGGAACCGTCCCGCCCGGCTCGCTGACCGGGCCGGCGGGGGGCAGCCGGGTGACGGGCGCCGGCGGCGCCGGGACGACCCGGAGACGCTGAACGCCGCCATCGCAGGGCTCATCGAGGCCCGCGGCTGGCAGCTTGCCGCCGCGGCTGGCTCCGTCTTCAGCCGGTGGGAGCAGATCGTGGGCCCGGATGTCGCCGCGCACACCCGGCCGGACGGCCTCGCCGACGGCGAGCTGACCGTGACCGCCGACTCCACCGCGTGGGCGACGCAGGTCCGGCTGCTGGCCGCCGCGCTGGTCCGCAGGCTGAATGACGAGCTCGGCGACGGCGCCGTCCGGCGGGTGACGGTGCGCGGCCCCGTGCCGCCGAGGCGCCCCGGCCAGTGGAAGGCGCGAGACAGCCGCGGGCCGCGTGACACGTACGGCTGAGCCTGACGGTGCTCCCAGGTAAAATAGGTACGGCACCAGGGCAGACGGCGGCGGGGCACGCGGCGCCCGCAGGTGTCCGTTCCAGGAGGAGCATCCACTTTGTCGTATGACGCACATTCGATCACGGTCCTTGAGGGCCTAGAGGCCGTCCGCAAGCGGCCCGGCATGTACATCGGCTCCACCGGCGAGCGCGGGCTGCACCATCTGGTGTACGAGGTGGTCGACAACGCGGTGGACGAGGCGCTGGCCGGATACGCGCACCGGATCGAGGTGACGCTGCTGGCCGACGGCGGCGTCCGCGGCTGGGACGACGGCCGCGGCATCCCGGTCGACGAGCACCCGGTCGAGCACCGTCCCGCCCTGGAGGTGGTGCTGACCACGCTGCACGCGGGCGGCAAGTTCGACGGCAAGTCCTACGCGGTCTCCGGCGGCCTGCACGGTGTCGGGCTGTCCGTGGTGAACGCGCTGTCCGCCCGGCTCGACGTCGAGGTCAGCAGGGACGGCTACACGTGGCGGCAGTCCTATCAGCGCGGCGCGAAGGTCACCGAGCTCAGCAGGGACGAGCCGACCGGTGAGACCGGCACGACCGTCACGTTCTGGCCGGATCCTGACATCTTCGAGTCGACCACCTGGTCCTTCGAGACGCTGTCCCGCCGGCTCCAGGAGATGGCGTTCCTCAACCGGGGCCTGGCCATCACGCTGACCGACCAGCGGCCCGACCACGTGAACGGCGAGCCGCACGTCGTCAGCTACCGCTACGAGGGCGGCATCGCCGACTTCGTGCGGTACCTGAACGCCACCAAGGAGCCGGTGCACGCGACGGTGATCGATTTCGGCGAGGAGGGCGACGGCATCTCGGCGGAGATCGCCATGCAGTGGACCGGCTCCTACGCCGAGTCCGTGCACACCTTCGCCAACACGATCAACACCGCCGAGGGCGGCACGCACGAGGAGGGGTTCCGGGCCGCGCTCACCACGATCGTGAACCGGTACGCGCGCGAGCAGAAGATGCTGCGGGACAAGGACGACAACCTGACCGGCGACGACGTCCGCGAGGGCCTCACCGCGATCATCCACGTCAAGCTGGCCGAGCCGCAGTTCGAGGGTCAGACCAAGACCAAGCTGGGGAACACCGAGGCCAAGTCGTTCGTGCAGAAGGTCTGCAACGATCACCTGCGGGACTGGTTCGAGCGCAACCCGGGCGAGGCCAAGGCCATCATCATCAAGGCCACCCAGGCCGCGCGGGCCAGGATCGCCGCCCGGCAGGCCCGCGACCTGACCCGCAAGAACCTGCTCGGCTCCACCTCGCTGCCCGGCAAGCTGGCCGACTGCCAGTCCGGCGACCCGGTGCGCTGCGAGATTTACGTGGTCGAGGGCGACTCGGCCGGCGGTTCCGCCAAGGGCGGCCGCGATCCGATGTACCAGGCGATCCTGCCGATCCGCGGCAAGATCCTGAACGTCGAGAAGGCCAGGATCGACCGGGTGCTGAAGAACAACGAGGTGCACTCGATGATCACGGCGCTGGGCACCGGGATCCATGACGAGTTCGACATCTCCAAGCTCAGGTACTACAAGATCATCCTGATGGCCGACGCCGACGTGGACGGCCAGCACATCGCCACGCTGCTGCTGACCCTGCTGTTCCGGTTCATGAAGCCGCTGATCGAGGCCGGCCACGTCTACCTGGCGCAGCCGCCGCTGTACAAGATCAAGTGGGAGGGTCGCGGGGTGCTGCCCGGCTATGCCTACTCCGACCCGGAGCGGGACAGGGTGATCGAGGCCGGCATCGCGGCAGGCCGAAAGGACCCGCGGTCGCGCGATGGCGTGCAGCGGTTCAAGGGCCTGGGCGAGATGAACGCGATCGAGCTGTGGGAAACCACCATGGACCCCGCGCGGCGGGTGCTGCGGCAGATCACGGTGGACGACGCCGCGCAGGCCGATGAGCTGTTCAGCGTGCTGATGGGCGAGGACGTCGAGGCACGGCGAGCGTTCATCCAGCGGAACGCCAAGGATGTCAGGTTCCTCGACATCTGACGATCCGCCGCCGCAGGATCCGCCCCGAACTCCGAAAGGCTAGCGAGTGACTGAAGTGGACGCCCCCGGCACGCCTGCCGAGGGTCACGACCGTACCGAGCCCGTCGACATCCAGGTCGAGATGCAGCGCAGCTACATCGACTACGCGATGTCGGTGATCGTGGGCCGCGCGCTGCCGGACGTCAGGGACGGCCTCAAGCCGGTCCATACCCGCATCCTCTGGGCGATGTACGACGGCGGCTACCGGCCGGACCGCGGCTACTTCAAGTGCGCGCGGGTCATCGGCGAGGTGATGGGCAACTACCACCCGCACGGCGACAGCGCGATCTATGACGCGCTGGTCCGGCTGGCGCAGTCCTGGGCGATGCGGATGCCGCTGGTCGACCCGCAGGGCAACTTCGGCTCGCCGGGGAACGACCCGGCCGCCGCCCACCGCTACACCGAGTGCAGGCTCGCCCCGCTGGCGATGGAGATGCTGCGGGACATCGACAAGGACACCGTCGACTTCCGGGAGAACTACGACGGCCGCTCCCGGGAGCCCGTGGTGCTACCCAGCAGATTCCCCAACCTGCTGGTCAACGGGTCCGAGGGGATCGCGGTCGGCATGGCGACCAAGATCCCGCCGCACAACCTGCGCGAGGTCGCAGCCGGCGCCCTGTGGTTCCTGGAGCACTACCACGCCACCGACGAGGAGCTGCTCGAGGCGCTGATCGAGCGGATCAAGGGCCCGGACTTCCCGACCAGCGCGCAGATCGTCGGCCGCCGCGGCATCAGCGAGGCCTACCGCACCGGCCGCGGGTCGATCATCATGCGCGCCGTGGTCGAGGTGGAGGAGGACCGCAAGGGCCGGACCTGCCTGGTGGCCACCGAGCTCCCCTACCAGGTCAACCCGGACAACCTGGCGCTGAAGATCGCCGAGCTCGTCCGCGACGGCAGGATCACCGGCATCGCCGACGTGCGTGACGAGTCCAGCAACCGCAAGGGCCAGCGGCTCGTCATCGTGCTGAAGCGGGACGCGATCGCCAAGGTGGTGCTGAACAACCTGTACAAGCACACCCAGCTGCAGGACACGTTCGGCGCGAACATGCTGGCCCTCGTCGACGGGATCCCGCGCACGCTGCGGCTCGACCAGATGATCAGGTACTGGGTCACCCACCAGATCGAGGTCATCGTCCGGCGGACCAGGTACCTGCTGCGCAAGGCGCGGGAGCGCGCCCACATCCTCAGTGCTCTGCTCAAGGCGATCGACCAGATAGACAGCGTTATCGCGCTTATCAGGGCCAGCGCCTCGGCGGCGGCCGCGCAGCAGGGCCTGATGGACCTGCTGGACATCGACGAGATCCAGGCCCGCGCGATCCTCGACATGCAGCTGCGGAAGCTCGCCGCGCTCGAGCGCCAGCAGCTGGTGGACGAGTTCGAGCAGCTGATGGCGCAGATCACCGAGTACGAGGCCATCCTCGCGGCGCCGGAGCGGCAGCGCGAGATCGTCGGTTCCGAGCTCACCGAGATCGTCGCCAAGCACGGCGATGACCGGCGGACCGAGATCATCGCCTACGACGGAGACATGTCCATCGAGGACCTGATCGCCGAGGAGGACGTGGTCGTCACGATCACCCGGGGCGGCTACGCCAAGCGCACCAAGACCGACCTCTACCGCGCCCAGCGCCGCGGCGGCAAGGGCGTGCGGGGCGCGCAGCTGCGCACCGACGACATCGTGGACCACTTTTTCGTCACCACGACCCACCACTGGATCCTGTTCTTCACCAACAAGGGCCGGGTCTACCGGACCAAGGCCTACGAGCTGCCCGACACCGCCCGGGACGCCCGTGGCCAGCACGTGGCCAACCTGCTCGCATTCCAGCCCGACGAGCGCATCGCCGAGGTGCTGGCGCTGCGGGACTACTCGGTCTCGCCGTACCTGGTGCTCGCCACGTCCTCCGGGCTGGTGAAGAAGTCGCGGCTGGGCGATTTCGACTCGCCGCGCTCGGGCGGCATCATCGCGATCAACCTTCGCGAGGACGACGAGGTGATCGCCGCCCGGCTGGTCTCCCCGGAAGAGGACCTGCTGCTGGTGAGCAAGCACGCCCAGGCGATCAGGTTCCGGGCTGGCGACGAGGCACTGCGGCCGATGGGCCGGGCCACCTCCGGCGTGATCGGGATGCGCTTCAGCGACGGCGACGAACTGCTCGGCATGCACGTGGTGCGCGAGGGCGCCGACGTCCTGGTGGCCACCGGCGGCGGCTACGCGAAGCGGACGCCCGCGGACCAGTACCCGGTCCAGGGCAGAGGCGGCAGGGGCGTGCTGACGGCCAGGATCGTGGAGGCCAGGGGCGAGCTCGTGGGCGCGCTGATGGTCCGGCCCGAGGACGAGGTGTTCGCCATCACCTCGGCCGGCGGGGTGATCAGGACCGCGGCGGACCAGATCAAGCTGTCGGGCCGGCAGACCATGGGCGTCCGGCTGATGAACCTGGCGGAAGGGCAGAGCCTGGTGGCCATCGCCCGTAACGCCGAGTCGGGCGTCGGCGAT
>JBEKFH010000248.1:0-7267 GCA_050013415.1 Streptosporangiaceae bacterium
GGCCGGGCTTTCCCTCAGCGGCAGGGCGGCCCCCATCACCGCGTAGGGCGGCTCGTTCCCGGGGAAGCTGAATCCGGTCAGCAGGTCCGTGAAGCCCAGGCTGGCGTAGAGCCGCCGGGCCGGAGATGCCGCATCCAGCGTGGAGAGCAGGGCGGTGCGGCGCGGGCAGCCCGCGGTGAGGCCGAGCACCATGGCCCGGCCGATGCCGCGGCGCTGATACCCCGGGCGCACGTGCACCTCGGCGACCTCGAAGGAGTCAGCCAGCCAGGCGGCGGCGACGTGCTGCCCCGCGGCAGCTGTCAGCCCGGTGCGGACAACGTCGTGCCACCATTGCCCCCTGGTGCCGCGGAAGCCGTAGGCGAACGCGATGAGCTGGCCATCACCGCCATCACCGCCATCACCGCCATCGCCGCCATTGTCAGCAACGGTCACGGCCCGGAACTCCGCGTAGCCCGCGTGCCGCGCCATGATCGAGCGCCGTCCGGGCAGGTGCAGCGGCGGGGGCCGCATTGCCGCGCCGTAGACCGATAGCAGCGCATCGAGCTCGGCCAGGAAGCTTGCCGGGCCGACGACCCGCAGCGCGGTTGCGTTGCGCACGGCGGCCAGCGTATTCCACCGGCCCGGCGGCTTCACCGGCCAGCGGTCCTGGCAGCGCGGCCTGGCCATCACCTGACTGCGGTCACGGCCTGGATGATCACGGCGTACACGCGGTGCCACTCAGGCGACGTGAACCCCGCCGCCAGCACGAGCCGGGTAGCGCGCGCCCTGGTCCGCGCCTTGCCGCGGCGGCCGGCCAGCACAGTTGGCCACAGCAGCAGCGAGAACTGGTCCGCGAGCACCATGTGACCGCCGGCCGCGAGCGCCCTGCGGCATTCGGCGAGGCCGCCGCCCTGGTCCTGCCAGTGATCGAACGACGTCGCGCTGACCACCAGGTCGTAGCTGCCGTCGTCGACAGGGAGCCGTTCCGCAGTCCCCTGCGCGAAGCGCACGCGCTGGTCGGCCGTCCGGGCCCGCGCGGCGGCGACCATCAACGGAGCCGCGTCCACGCCGACGAACTCGTCGGCGTCAGGCAGCCTGCTGGCCAGCAGGTTAAGCAGGTAACCGGTGCCTGCGCCGACATCGAGCACGCGGCGCGGCGCGGGAACCTGGCGCAGCGCCAGATCCGCGACGCGGCCGGAGATCTCGTGATGCATGCGGCCAAGCCAGCCGGAGTCGTACGTGGCGGCGCGCTGGTCGAACGCCCGCACATCGCGTTCATACGGCATGTCGCAAGTCTGCCACCCGCCAGGGCACGGGCCCGGGCGCAGCGCCAGGCGGCATTCTGTCGGACCCGCCTTGTAACTTCGAACTCAGGTCCAAAGAGTAGACGTTCAGACGAATCTATGTTCGAATAGGGCTTGAGCGAAGGCACCCGGCAGCGCCGTATCCGAGCGCCGGCCGGTGGCCTGGCGGGCAGGGCACGGGGAAGCGCCCGGCCCGGCCTGGCTCGGGCTCGGCACGATGGGAGGTACGGCCATGGGAGGCACGGTCATGAGCTCGGTCTTGCGAGTGCGTCCTGACCAGCCACGTTGCAGGGTCGCGCCGTCGGCGCTGACGCTGCTTGCCTCTGCCAGGCAGGGACTGGCGGGCGCCGAGGACGAGGGCTCGGCCGGCGGCCGCTACGTCGCGGCGCACCTGGCGGCGCTCCGGGCCGCCGCGGCGGTCGTCGCCGCTCGGGCCGAGCCGGCCACGTCGACGCGGCGGAAGAGGCCGCAGAGCGTATGGGAACTACTGCCGCGCGTCGAGCCCGCGCTGTCCGAATGGGCCGCGTTCTTCGCGGCCGGCGCGAGCAAGCGAGCCGCGGCGGAGGCGGGCCTGCGCTGCGCCGTCTCCTTCCGCGAGGCTGACGATCTGCTCCACGACGCGGAGACCTTCGTGTCGCTGGCCGAGAGCACCCTCGGGGTAACTGGCCAGACGCCGCTGCCGCTCCGGACCGCGGGGTAGGCGATCCGGAGCGGCAGTATGTCGTGGCGGCTCAGAAGCTGTCGATGGCTCCCCGTGCGTCGGCGTCCAGGATGCCCCAGCTGATCAGTTCCTCGGTCAGGTCGGTCGGCGACTTGTCATAGATGACCGCGAGGGAGCGCAGGTCCTCCTGGCGTATCGACAGCACCCTGCCGTTGTAGTCACCGCGCTGGCTCTGGATCGTCGCGACGTAGCGCGCGAGCGGGCCCGTCTTGTCCTTCGGCAGCTGGCTCATCCGCTCGAGATCGATCACGAGCTTGGGGGACGGCGCCAGGACCGTGGGCAGCACATCGCCGGGCAGCAGCTCGGAAACGGGGACCCCGTAGAACTCCGCGAGCTCGGCAAGCTTCTGCACGGTCACGGAGCGGTCGCCGCGCTCGTAGGAGCCCACGACGACGGCCTTCCAGCGGCCGCGCGACTTCTCTTCGACTCCGTGCAGCGAGAGGCCCTGCTGCGTGCGGATGGCGCGCAGTCGCGCGCCCAGCGTCTTGGCGTACTCAGATGGCATCTTCGTCGGCCCCCAGGCCAGTTTGTCTGATCAGTGAATGGTTACGCTCTGTGACGGTAAGCCGCGATGGCGACAAGGTCAAGCCGAATGGCAAAAAGCGGTCGAACTTACCCGGCCTGGTTCATCTTCACCAGCTGTCCCGGCGTGCCTGCAGCGGCCTCCGCCCACCTGGTTTCTACCCGGGAAGCCCGGCGGCGCCTGGCCTGTCGGCGATGGGAGTGTGCCCGAGGATCGAACCGCTGGAGCCTCATTCATTATAAATTAAGACATAATGTGATATTAATCACTCACAGTCACATCAGCCCCAGCCGGGGAGCCTGGCACTACCTCAGCCGGGGGCGCCTGGCACCACCCAGCCGGCGGCGCCTGGCACCACCCCAGCCGAGGACACCTGGAGCGACCGTCGGCTCGGGACCCAGCGCGTCAGCTCACCGGCCAGCTTCGGCTCAACGCGCCGGTAACGTGATCGCGCGCTGCTAAGGTGACGGCGTCAGACGTCCTTTAAGGCCCGTCCAGAGAGGCGGGAAAGGGGGTCACTCATGCACGCGGCTCAGCACGAAGACCGCGATCCCGTTACCCGCGATCCCGTTACCCGCGATCCCGTTGTCGGCGGCACCAGGGCAGAGGGCAGCAGATCGGTCTTCGAACCTGCCGAGATCGGCCGGGCGCTGACCAGGATCGCGCACGAGATCCTGGAGCGAACCAGTGGCGCGGGCGATGTCATCCTGCTCGGCATCCCGACCCGCGGTGTGCCGCTCGCGCACCGGCTGGCCGGGCGCATGGAGCAGGTCGAGGGCCACCCGTTCCCGGCCGGATCACTGGACATCACCATGTACCGGGACGACCTGCGGTTGCGGCCCGCCCGGCCGCTCGGCCACACTGCCGTGCCCGCGGCCGGCGTCGACGGCCAGATCGTGGTGCTGGTCGACGACGTGCTGTACTCGGGCCGGACCGTGCGCGCCGCGCTCGACGCGCTCGGCGACATCGGCCGCCCGCGCGTCGTCCAGCTGGCGGTCCTCGTCGACCGCGGGCACCGGGAGCTCCCGATAAGGCCCGACTACGTGGGCAAGAACCTGCCGACCTCCCAGCGGCAGGTCGTCCGGGTGCTGCTGACCGAGGTGGACGGCGAGGATGCGGTGCTGCTCGGCGAGGGCCCTGGTGCCTCCGGCGGCGACGGGATGAGCCGATGAACCGGGTCAGCCGGTGAATCGTCACCTGATCTCGGCCGGCGACCTGACCGAGGACGATGCGCTGCTCATCCTCGACACGGCCGAGGAACTCGCCCAGATAGCCGACCGGCCGATGAAGAAGCTCCCCACGCTGCGCGGCAGGACGGTCGTCAACCTGTTCTTCGAGGACTCCACCCGGACCAGGATCTCCTTCGAGGCGGCCGCGAAGCGGCTGTCGGCCGACGTGATCACCTTCACCGTCAAGGGCTCCAGCGTCGCCAAGGGAGAGAGCCTCAAGGACACCGCGCTGACGCTGGAGGCGATGGGCGCCGACGCGGTGGTGATCAGGCACAGCGCGTCAGGAGCACCGCACCGCCTGGCGAGCTGGGTCAAGGGCAGCGTCATCAACGCCGGCGATGGCAGCCACGAGCACCCGACCCAGGCGCTGCTCGACGCGTTCACCATGCGCAGGCGGCTGGGCAGGCTCGACGGGCTCCGCGTCGCCATCGTCGGCGACGTCCTGCACAGCCGCGTGGCCAGGTCCAACGTTCTGCTGCTGAGCACGCTCGGCGCCGACGTGACGCTGGTCGGGCCGCCGACCCTGCTGCCCGTCGCGGTCGGCGCCTGGCCGTGCTCGGCCAGCTATGACCTCGACGCGACGCTGCCCAAGAGCGACGTGGTGATGATGCTGCGGGTGCAGCAGGAACGGATGAACGCCGCCTATTTCCCCAGTGTCCGGGAGTACAGCCGCCGGTACGGCCTGGATGCGGCCAGGATGGCGCTGCTGGCGGAGCACGCCATCGTCATGCACCCCGGCCCGATGAACCGCGGCGTCGAGATCGCGGCCGAGGTCGCGGACTCGGCCAGGTCGACGATCGTGGAGCAGGTGGCCAATGGGGTCAGCGTGCGGATGGCCGTGCTGTACCTGATGCTCGGCGGCGCGGAGGCGCAGTCATGACCGGGGCGCCGGGGAGCCAGGAAGCCTGGCTGCTCAAGGACGCCAGTCCGCTCGGCGGTGAACCAGCCAGCATCCTGATGACCGGCGGCCTGATCACCGAGATCGGCCCCGGCGCCTCCCTGCCCGCCGGGCGCGGCCAGGTCATCGATGCCGGCGGCCTGATCGCGCTGCCCGGCCTGGTGGATCTGCACACGCACCTGCGGGAGCCGGGCCGGGAGGACGCGGAGACGGTGGCCAGCGGCACCGCGGCTGCGGCACTCGGCGGGTTCACCGCGGTGCACGCGATGGCCAACACCGAGCCGGTGGCCGATACCGCCGGGGTGGTCGAGCAGATCTGGCGGCTCGGCAGGCAGGCCGGCCGGTGCGACGTCCAGCCGGTCGGCGCGGTCACCGTCGGGCTCGCCGGGAGCCGGCTCGCCGAGCTCGGCGCGATGGCCGACTCCGCGGCCAGGGTCCGGGTCTTCTCCGACGACGGCCGGTGCGTATCCGACGCCGTCCTGATGCGCCGCGCGCTGGAGTACGTCAGGGCGTTCGGCGGCGTGATCGCCCAGCACGCCCAGGAGCCCCGGCTCACCGAGGGCGCGCAGATGAACGAAGGCGCGGTCTCCGGCGTGCTCGGCCTCACCGGCTGGCCAGCGGTCGCCGAGGAGGCCATCATCGCCCGAGACTGCCTGCTGGCCGCGCACGTCGGGTCGGCGCTGCATGTCTGCCACGTCTCCACCGCAGGCTCCGTGGAGATCATCCGCTCGGCGAAGGCCAAGGGCTGGCAGGTGACGGCCGAGGTGACGCCGCACCATCTGCTGCTCACCGACGATCTCGCCGCCAGCTACGATCCGGTGTTCAAGGTCAATCCGCCGCTGCGCACCGCGGCCGACGTCGCCGCGCTCCGGCGCGGTCTCGCCGACGGCACCATCGACTGCGTGGCCACCGATCACGCGCCGCACGCGACCGAGGACAAGGAGACGGAATGGCAGGCGGCGGCGTTCGGCATGACCGGGCTTGAGACGGCGCTTCGGGTGGTGCACGAGGCCATGGTCGGCACCGGCCTGCTGGACTGGGCCGCCGTCGCCGACCGGATGTCGGCCCGGCCGGCCGCGATCGGCCGCCTGGCCGCGCACGGCCACCCGCTGGCGCCAGGCTCCCCAGCGAACATCGTCCTGTACGACCCGGCGGGCCGCGAGCCAGTGGACCCGGCGGCGCACGCGTCCAAGGGCCGCAACACCCCCTTCGCCGGGATGACGCTGCCGGGCCACGTCGCGGCCACCTTCCTGCGCGGCAGCCCGACGGTCATCGACGGGAAGCTGGCACGATGAGCGGCGCGATGACCAGCCTGATGACCGGCGCGATTACGGGCCTGCGGCCGGCCATGCTGGTCCTGGAAGACGGCAGGACGTTCCCCGGCACCGCGTTCGGCGCCGCCCGGGAGGCCTTCGGCGAGATGGTCTTCAACACGGCCATGACCGGCTACCAGGAGACGCTCACCGATCCGTCCTACCGCGGCCAGATCGTGGCCATGACGGCGCCGCACATCGGCAACACCGGCGTCAATGACGACGACCCCGAGTCCCGCCGGATCTGGGTGAGCGGCTACGTGATCCGCGAGCCCGCGAGGATCGCGTCCAGCTGGCGCGCGGCGCGGACCCTGCAGCAGGAACTGTGGGAGCAGGACGTGACCGCGATCGCGATCAACGGGACCCGCGCGCTGACCCGCCACCTGCGGGAGCGCGGCGCGATGCGGGCGGCGATCGGCGGCGCGGACGGCGACACCGCCGGGCTGCTCCAGCGCGTCCTCGCCAGCCCGCGGATGGCCGGGGCGGACCTCGCCCGCCAGGTATCCACGCCGGTGCCGTACACCGTCGAGCCGCCCGACGGCACCCCGGCCCGGTTCGCGGTGGCCGCGGTCGACCTCGGCATCAAGGCCGCGACCCCGGCGTGCCTGGCGCGGCTCGGCTGCCGGGTCCACGTGCTGCCGGCCGCGAGCACGGCCGAGCAGATCCTCGCCACCGGCCCGGACGGGGTGTTCTTCTCGAACGGGCCCGGCGATCCTGCCGCGGCCGGCTACGCAGTCGATGCCATGCGCGGCGTTCTCGAGGCCGGCGTTCCGGTCTTCGGCATCTGCCTGGGCAGCCAGATCCTCGGCCGGGCGCTCGGGCTGGGCACCTACAAGCTGCGGTTCGGCCACCGCGGCATTAACCAGCCGGTCAAGGACCTGCGGACCGGCCGGGTGCAGATCACCAGCCACAATCACGGATTCGCCGTGGCGATGCCGGGCACGCCCCAGGCCCTGGAATCGCCGGCCGGACCGCAGCCGGGGTCGGCGCCAGGGCCGGCGCCGGAACACCGGCCATGGATGGCCGCCGGCTTGGCCGGGCCAGCACCCTTCGAAACTGCGTTCGGCCCGGCCGTGATAAGCCACGTGAACCTCAACGACGGCGTCGTTGAGGGACTGCGCCTGCTCAGCGCGCCGGCCTTCAGCGTGCAGTTCCATCCGGAGGCGGCGCCGGGGCCGCACGACGCGGCCGGCCTGTTCGGCGAGTTCTGCGAGCTGATGGATCGTGCCCGGTGACGGCCCAGGACCGGGCTGCCCGGGACGGGGCAGCCGGAGCACCGGAACTCAGAGCCGCGGAGGCA
>JBEKFH010000249.1:0-7239 GCA_050013415.1 Streptosporangiaceae bacterium
GCTGGACAGGGTGACGCGGCCGTGGTGCGCGGTGACGATACCGTGGACGATAGCCAGTCCGAGGCCGGTGCCTCCGCCAGCGTGGGTGCGGGCGGTGTCGCTCCGGACGAATCGCTCGAAGATCGTGGGCTGCAGCTGGGCGGGGATGCCCGGTCCGTTGTCGGTAACGGTCATGGTGACCAGGCCGTCCTGGCCGCTGTTCAGCTTGACGGTTACCGTGCTGCCGGGCGGGGTGTGGGTGCGTGCGTTGGCGAGCAGGTTGGCGAGCACCTGGTGCAACCGGTACTCGTCACCGCGGAGGGCGACCGGCTGGCCGGGCAAGTCGAGGATCCACTGGTGGGCGGGGCCGGCTACCCGCGCGTCGTTGGTGGCCTCGAGCGCCATCCGGGTGAGGTCGACCAGCTCGTCGGCGAGTGCGCGGCCGGCGTCGAGCCGGGCGAGCAGCAGCAGGTCGTCGACCAGCCGGCCCATCCGCTGCGCCGCGGCCTGCACGCGGCGCAGCGCGTTGTCAGAGTTCTCCGGGGCGCGCAGGCCCAGCTCGGCGTAGCCGCGGATGCCGGCGATCGGGGTGCGCAGTTCGTGGCTCGCGTCGGCGATGAACTGGCGCAGCTGGTTTTCGCTGGCCTGCCGACGGTCGAGTGCGTTTTCGATGTGGCCAAGCATCCGGTTGAACGCCGAGCCGAGCTGGCCGACTTCGGTCCTGGGGTCGGCGTCGGGCACCCGGTGGGACAGGTCCACTTCTCCGCTGGCCAGGGGAAGCTGAGTGACCTGGTTGGCCGTGGTGGTGATCTTGCGCAGGGGGCGCAAGGACAGGCGGACGACGCCGAAGACGGCCAGCCCGGTCACCAGGAGCACGGTGCCGAAGACCACCATCTCGATGCGTCCCAGCCGGGTGGTCGTGGAGTTCAGCTCGGCCAGGGGCAGCCCGGTTATGTACACGTCGGCCTCTTGGCCGGGGATGGCAATGAGCCGGTACTCGCCGAGGCCGGGCAGCGTGCGTGTATAGGGCTGGCGGTTTACGGGCAGGCGCAGCAGGATCCGCCTGGCAGCGGGTGAGAGCGAGACCTTCTTCGCTCCGGACCGCGTTTCCTCGTCGGTGCCGGCCAGCCGTCCGCGGGAGATCCAGGCGCCCAGCGTGCCGGCGGCGCCGACAGGGCCACGGTTGCCGAAGCCGTCTGAGCCACCGCGGCCGCGTGCCTGAGACTCGACGAAGAATGCCAGCTGCTGATTCTGGGGTAGCTGCGAGTCGAGCTGGCCGAGCAGGAAGATGTGCAGCGCGACGACGGTGGCTGTCCCAACCGCCGCGCAGCTGGCCAGGAAGAGGAGCAGGACGCCGAGGACGAGCCGGGCGCGGAGCGTGCGGCCGGCCCACCATCGCCGCCACCTGGTCACCGGGTCGTCGGCTTGAGTACGTAGCCGACGCCGCGGACGGTGTGGATCAGCGGCTCGCCGCCGGCGTCGATCTTCTTGCGCAGGTAGCTGATGTACAGCTCGACGACGTGTCCCTGGCCGCCGAAGTCGTAGTTCCAGACCCGGTCGAGGATCTGTGCCTTGGACAGCACGCGGCGCGGGTTGCGCACCGGGAAGCGGAGCAGCTCAAACTCAGTGGCCGTCAGCTCGATGAGCTTGCCTGCCCGGCGCACCTCCAGGGCATCCTCGTTCATCGTCAGGTCGGCCACGGCCAGCTCCCTGTCGTAGTGCGCGCGGGCGGTCTCGGCGCGGCGCAGCAGTCCGCGCAGCCGGGCAAGCACCTCCTCCAGGCTGAACGGCTTAGTGACGTAGTCGTCACCGCCAGCCGTGATGCCGGCGATCCGGTCCTCAGCGCGCCCTGGCCCGGATCAGGGCGCGCTAGCGGCCGGACGTCCCGGCCTGAGGGCCAGCCGAGAACTGAGCCAATTGCGCTGTGCAGCAGTTCGAGGGCTTCCTGCTGCCCATCCGCGGCGGTGGTGTGCCGCCAGGCGATGTAGCCGTCGGGCCGGACGAGGATGGCTCCGGCCTCGTCCATCTCGCGGGCACGATGCCAGTCGAAATACGGGTCCCGGCTGCCCGGTGCTCCCACGATGACTGTCCGCAGGTAAGGCAGGTCGAGCTGGCTCGCGGCAGCGGCCCAGGTTCGGCCGGCCAGGCCGGTGACGAGGCAGAACCGGCCGTGGCCGGTGACATCGAGCGTGGACACCCGCCGCCCGGTGCCGTCGATGAGCCAAACGTGCGGGACCTTGGCGCCGGGGCGGGTCGTGGCCTGCAGGTAGAGGACCTTGTCACGCCGCCAGATTTCCTCGCCGGCGTCGAGATCAGGAATGATGGCACCAGACTGGTAGCGCTGATTGAGTTCGATGCCCTGCGCGTTGAACTCGGTGTTCTTCAAGTCGATAGCGCAGCGCATGGCTTCGCGGGTGGCCACCCCGTCCGGACCCGGGTCACGCAGCCGGGCCAGGCCGGCCGCGACTGGGTCAGCCTGGCCGGTGGTGCGGAATGCCTCGTTGACCGGCCTGTACTCGACACGGGACTGATTGGCGCGGGCGACCACCTGCATGCCGACGGGCACTCGCTCATCTGAGTAGCTGTCGAGCAGCGCCGGAGCTGCCCAGCCCCTGATGACGTAGGCGAGTTTCCACATCAGGTTGAAGGAGTCCTGGATGGAGGTGTTCGACCCGAGGCCGCTGGAGGGCGGGTGACGGTGCACGGCGTCACCGGCGCAGAAAACCCGCCCGGAGGAGTACCGGGTGGCGTGCGCCTGGTTGATCTGCCAGGTAGTGACGTTCTCCACCTCGATCGCCACGTCGGGGTCGCCGATCATCTCGCGGATCTTCGGCAGCACCGCCTCGGCGCTGGTATCGGGCTCGCCGTCAGCCATGTCGTAACCCCATCCGGCGATCCACTGCGTCCATGGCCGGATGGCCCGCAGGGTGCCCATGCCGATCTCGCCGTAGCCCGACCCGGGTGTCATGATCCAGTGCAGGACGCTGGGCCGGTGCTGCACATATTCGGTCAGGTCGGCACGGAACAGGGTGTAGAGGGTCGCGGCGCGGCCCATCCGGCCCTCGATGGGCAGGCTGAGTTGGTCGACGACGCGGGACCGGGCGCCGTCGGCGCCGACGAGATAGCGGCTGCGAATGTGGTACTTGCGGCCGGTGAGCCGGTCCCGCACCAGGGAGGTAACGGCTTCGTTGTCCTGGGTGTGGGAGAGGTACTCGGTGTTGAAGCAGATGTCGGCGCCGCGTGCGGCAGCATTCTTGACGAGGACAGGCTCGAGGTAAGGCTGTGGTATGTCTAGCAGCGGGCAGGGGCTGCCCTGCAGGTAGTCGCCGATCCGGTTCTCGCCGGTACCCCAGGTGCGCATCCGGGCGACTTCCTCGCCGGCCAGGCTAGTGGTGAACACCGTGTCGCCCATCAGGTGCCAGGGCGTGCCCACCGCGGTGGCATCGGCCTCGACGCCGAGGTCGCGGAGAACTTCGAGGGCACGCTGGTTGGTGATGTGCGACCGCGGGCTGTTGGCCAGCCAGTTCCATTTTGTGACGACCCGGACCGCCACGCCATACGTGGCCAGCGCGAGCGCAGCGGTCGCGCCGGCCGGGCCGGTGCCGACGACCAGGACGTCCGTGTCGAAATCGCCGCGCTCGCTCACCTGCTTGCCGCCGCTCCGGCCAGCGCTTCGATGAGCTCAGAGCTAGTGGCGATCTCGGCCAGCAGCCCGAGTGAGTTGATCGACGCGTTGTGCGCGTCGTCGTCGGCGGCGCTGCACGCGTCGGCGACGACGATGGTGCGGTAGCCCAGGTCGGAGGCCTGCCGGGCGGTTCCCTCCACCGAGGCGTTCGTGGCCACGCCCGCGAACGCCAGGGTGTCGATGCCGCGGGCGCGCAGCAGCACGTCCAGCTGGCTGCCCGAAAACCCGCTCACACGCTGGTGGGTGACCACCAGGTCACCGTCCTTGGGGGCCAGCTCCGGCACGATCTCGGCCATCTGGCTGCCCTCGACGAGGCACTGAGACTGGACGACCATCCCGAGCAGCGGCGAGTTCACGACCAGGTCCGGATAGCTGGGCTGCCACGCGACCCGCGTGTACAGGACCGCCGAGCCGGCGGTGCGGGCCGCATCGAGCAACTTGCCCGTAATCCCGATCACATCGCGGCTGGCGGCCTGCGCTGCGAAGAAGCCGCCGTAGGCTCCCTTGGCCGTGACGATGTCGTTTTGCATGTGCACGGCGATAACCGCGAAGCGGCGCGGGTTCAGGTCCATGACGTCTCCTAACGGCGGTCTGGTCAGGCAGGCTGGGCGGTAGTCACCGCAAAGCCGGCGATCCAGTCGGGAATGGGCTCGTAGAATGAGCTGGCGACCGTGTACGGGCCGGTGGCGGCGAGGGCGGCGTAGGCGGCAATCGAGGTGCGCGCCTCGTGGGCGGAGTGACCGGCCTGCTCGGTGAACCAGTCCGTGCTCCACCCATCGACCGTCTCGAAGTCCGCGGCGGCCAGCACGGCAAGAACATGCCGATCCCACTCGGGATTCAGTGGCTGGATGGTCGACACTCCTGCCGCGTAGTCACGGCCAGCCTGGATGACGCGCATCTGCCGGGCTGCCCGCTGCTCCGGGGTGAGGCTGCGGCCTGCCCCGATGAGCTGCTCCGTGACCTCGGGCGTCGCTCCCGCCAAGGTCGGCACCGGCGGGTCATGCGACAGGCCACCGGAACCGAGAAACACGACGCGCCGGCCGGCCGATGCCACTGCCCCTCCGAGCGCCTCACCGAGCAGCCGTGACCGGCGCGGCGGGCCGAGCGGCTCAGCGACACAGTTGATGAAGACCGGCACGACCGGGACATTATCCAGGCCGCCAAACAGCAGCTGGAGGGGTTGGGCGAATCCGTGATCGACATACATCCGCTCCGACAGCGCTACATCCACCCCGGCGTCCAGCGCCGCCTGGGTCAGCGCAACTGCCGCTTCGTGATCGACAGACAGATCACCGGCCGGAGTGTCGTAGTCACCGATCGACTCCGCGGCGGCCCCGACGCAAAATGGCGGCATCATGTCGTAGAAGAAGCCGTTGTAATGATCGGGCCCGAACAGCACGACCAAGTCCGGGTCAAAGCGGGCGATGAACCCCCGCGCCGTCTCGAAGGCAGCGTCGACCCGTCTGCGCGCTTCCCCGGCTGGCTCGGTATAGCCCATCAGCGGCGAATGTGACATCGTGACTAGTGCGGGACACACGATCTCCAAACCCTTCCACCGCTCTGCACGCCGTCCGCTGGTCTGCGGACCAACTAGCATGCTAGCGTTTCAGTCAAGGCTAGATGCGTTATCCCTGCGGCTCAAGGAGCTGGGCATAACTCCAACGAAACGGGCAGCTGGGTCTCAGCTGGCCTCCAGACTCGGGAGGATGGCTGTGCCGTACGTCGCTGGGCAGCACGTCATCGCGACGGCAGCTGCCGTGACTGGGCCCGGAGTATGACGTTCCCGGCCCGTTACGGACCGCCAGCTGCGCAGGGAGCCCGGGACGCGATCATTCCCGGCTTGCGCCCGGTAGCCGCGGCGTCGGGCAAGCGCCTCGCATCGCTTATCTACGACCTAGTCAGGGAACAGCTCCTGGAGGGCGCTTACCAGGCAGGGGAACGCCTGCAAATTGAGATGCTCAAGGCTGAATACGGCGTCTCGAAACAACCGATCATGGATGCGCTGCGCCGGCTCGCTTCCGACGGGCTCATCGAAATCATCCCGCAGGTTGGCTGCCGGGTGCCAGTGTACGAGCCGGAGGACATCGCTGCCTTCTTCGCTATCTTCGGCGGCACAGAAGGCGCCGTGGCGGGCGTCGCCGCGCAGCGCTGCACGGCAGAGCAGCTAAGTAGCCTCGCCGTGGTCAATGCCGACATCCTTCGGCTGGCCGCTGATCCCAGCCCTGCAGCCCGCGCGCATCGCTACCGCATACTCAACCGGCAGTTCCACGGGATAGTCCATGCCATGGCGCACTCGCCGGTGGTCGCGGAGATCAGCCGCCGGATGTGGGACATGTCCGACCTGATCATCAACACCAGCGGCGGGCCCCAGCCGCTGGCCTTCGCCGTGCCGGCCCGCCACGAAGACCACGAGCGCATCATCGCCGCGCTCCAGCGCGCCGATCCCGAAGGTGCCCGCGCAGAGATGGAGACCCACATCCTGGGCACCGTAGCCGTGATCCAGCCCTCGGCCGGTGGCCCCGGGCCCTTACCCGGCTCAAGGCTGACCCGGGCTGCGGGTTGACTGGTACACAGAGCGGTGCTCGCAGCTGTCCATTGCGGCGGCGTTGATGTGGTGTCCGACAGGGTCACCGGCGGCCAGCCCGGCCGACCCGTCAGGCAGGACGAGTACGTCGTGGAAGTCGCCGCCCACCTCGGCACCCCGGTCACCTGGGGGCAGCTCGCGGCCTGGCCGCGGTCGGCCAGGACTCGCCGCCGGCAGCCCCGGAACGAGGACCGCTGCGGTACTTGGTTCGGGGTTCGAGTCTCTAGTGGCGCACCCGGCCTGAACTGGTGTTATGACCGTTAGGGTCCCTCGTGAAGGCCGTTTCGGGGCCATGTTTGCTCCACGTTTGCTCGTCAGTCCGGACCTAGCGTTACATCTGGCGGAAGGCGCAGGAGAGAGCTCGCTGCTGATGCGGCCGCAGGGGGAGCGGCCGGCTGCCTCGCTGGCCGGATGGCCGAGGCTGATCAGGTCGGCTGCTGTCCTGTCTCCGGTAAAGTCGGCCCTGTCTCGGTGATTCCGGCCGTTACTGCCCGGGTCTCACTCCTGTCGGCCCGATCCACGCCCGCGTGATCTCGGCGGCCAGCCCAGTGCCCGCGGATCTCGGCCTCGGCGACGACGGTCATGCCATTGCACGGGCGGAGCGGTCGGCGCCCCGGGTAAGCAGGAACGCGGTGACATTGCCGTGCAGCGGCCCGCCGGTCTGGACGTGGCCGTCGTGCTCGACATCGATTGCGTGGCGGAGCAGGGTCCACCTGTAGCCGTCGTGGTCGAGGAGGTCTCTCAGCCGCGGCAGTCTTCTGCTCGACCGCGAGGTGACCTGTCCGGTGGACTTCGACGCGGCCAGGTGCGGAGATGCCCCATGCGTGGCTCGGCGATCGGAAATGGTAACCGGGTCTCGGCGACACTCGACTTGACCGGCAAGGGACGGTTCACTGTCGTCACTGGGCTGGCAGGCCAGTCGTGAGCTGCGGCTGTCGCAGCCATGTCCCGGCAGTACCTAACCTACTGGATCGCCCCGGGGGAGGATGCC
>JBEKFH010000250.1:0-7195 GCA_050013415.1 Streptosporangiaceae bacterium
CTCGGGGTGGCGTTCAACCGCATGCTGGGGCACGTGGAGTCGGCGCTGGCCCGGCGGCACGCCAGCGAGGCGCGGCTGCGCGGCTTCGCCGCCGACGCCAGCCACGAGCTGCGCACGCCGCTGGCCGCGATCCGCGGCTACGCCGAGCTCGCCCGGCGGCACCCCGGCCCGCTTCCCGACGATGTCGCGCACGCTCTCGGCAGGGTGGAGTCCGAGGCGGCCAGGATGAGCGGGCTCGTCGATGACCTGCTGCTGCTGGCGCGGCTCGACGCGGGCCGCCCGCTGGCGGACGAGCCGGTGGACCTCACGAGGCTCGCCATTGACGCGGCCAGTGACGCCCGGGCGGCCGCGCCGTCGCACCGCTGGCAGCTGGACCTGCCCGGGCAGCCGGTCGTGGTCCGCGGCGACGAGCACCGGCTGCGCCAGGTGCTCGCGAACCTGCTGAGCAACGCGGGCAGGCACACCCCGCCAGGGACGACCGTCACCATCGCGCTGTCCCAGGCGAGTTCCGGTGGCGCCCGGCGAGACGAGGTCGCGCCGGGTCGCGAGGGGACGCTGGGCCCGGAGCGCGCGCCTGCGGGCAGCGCCGTGCTGAGCGTTACCGACGACGGGCCCGGCATCCCCGCCGAGCTGCTGCCCGAGCTGTTCGAGCGGTTCGTGCGCGGCGACAGCTCCCGGTCGCGCGCGGCCGGCAGCACGGGCCTCGGGCTGGCCATCGTGGATGCGGTCGTCGCCGCTCATCGCGGGCGCGTGGAGGTAACCAGCGAGCCGGGACGAACGGCCTTCGTGATCACGCTGCCGATCTCCGGCGCCGCCGGCCCGCTACCAGATCCGTCCTGACGCCCTAACGCGCCGCTCCGCGACAGCCACGACGCTCGTGCCCGCTGTTGCCGCATCGCCCGTCGATGAGCACCGGCCCCTGAACCCGGCAAGGCTGAAGAGGGTTTCTTGATCGCGGAAATAAGGGGCTGCTGGGACCGCCCTTTATTTCCGTGATCATGGCGCGGGCGGCTCATAGCGGGCGCAGAGGATCGCCACAGTCGCTGCGGAGCATGATCGCCAAGACTTTGGCCATGACATCGCGAGAAGGATTGCTCGAGGACCGCCCGCTGACGGAGGACGGACTCCCGCCAGCCGGGCCCGGCCGCGGGCTGACGGAGCACGGCCTCCCGCTGGCCGGGCCCGGCCGCGGGCTGGTCACGGACCACCGCCCGGGCCCGCGGGCGGGCGGCCAGGTGGTGGCGCCGCAGGTGGACATCGTCGTTCCGGTGCGTGACGAGGAACGGGATCTCGGCCCCAGCGTGCGCAGGCTCGACGCGTACCTCAGGACCCAGTTCCCGTTCACGGCCCGGATCACCATCGCCGACAACGGCAGCACCGATAGCACGTGGGCGATCGCGAGCGCGCTGGCCGGCGAGCTGGACTCGGTCCGCGCCGTCCGCCTGGAGCAGCCTGGCCGTGGCCGGGCACTGCGGTCGATCTGGTCGGCCAGCGACGCCGACGTGCTTGCCTACATGGATGTCGATTTGTCGACAGACTTGAACGCGCTGCTGCCGCTGGTGGCCCCGTTGCTCTCCGGTCATAGCGATGTGGCCATCGGAACCAGGCTGGCCCGCGGCGCCCGCGTCGTCCGGGGGCCCAAGCGCGAGTTCATCTCGCGGGGTTACAACCTCCTGCTGCGCGCCACGCTCGGCGCGAGGTTCTCGGACGCGCAGTGCGGCTTCAAGGCAATCAGCCGCTCGCGGGCGAGGGAGCTGCTGCCGCTGACCAGGGACACCGGGTGGTTCTTCGACACCGAGCTGCTCATCCTCGCCCAGCAGGCCGGCCTGCGCATTCATGAGGTGCCGGTCGACTGGATCGACGACGCCGACTCGCGCGTGAAGGTGGTTCCGACGATCCTCGCGGACCTGCGGG
Organism: Streptosporangiaceae bacterium; assembly: GCA_050013415.1. GTDB lineage: Bacteria > Actinomycetota > Actinomycetes > Streptosporangiales > Streptosporangiaceae > Palsa-506. The sequence continues at coordinate 1,915 of JBEKFH010000250.1, forward strand.
GAATCGCCCGCCTCGGCTTCGGGCTGTTGCGGGGCAGCATCTCGGTGCCCTTCCTCGGCGGCCAGCTCCGCGGCGCGGCCCCGGGCGCGGGCGGTGCAATCCGTTCCGGCAGCTCCAGCGCGCCGGGGTACTCCGCGCCGTCGGAGCTGGCCGCGCCTCTCGGCAGCCGGAGCCTGCTGGGCCGGCACGCCGTGCGGTTCGCCGTCGTGGGTGCCGTGTCCACCGTCGCCTACGTGCTGCTGTACCTGGCGCTCCGCACCACCATGCCCGCCCTGTGGGCGAACGCGCTCAGCCTGCTGATCACCGCGGTCGCCAACACCGCCGCCAACCGGCGGTTCACCTTCGGCATCCGCGGGCGGAGCCGCGCCGCCCAGGATCATGCCCGCGGCCTGCTGGCCTACGGCACCGGCCTGCTGGTCACCTCGGCCGCGCTTGGCTGGCTGCACGCCGCGGCCCCGCGGGCGGGCCGCACGGCGGAGGTCGCCGTCCTCGTCGCGGCCAGCCTGCTGGCCACGCTGGCCAGATTCGTGCTGTACCGGAACTGGGTGTTCCGCGCCAAACCGAGAGGACTGCAGGGATGACCGCTCCCGCCATCGACTCGCGGCGCGCCCGCCCGGCCGGCTCCCCGTCGGCTGGCGGGCCGTCCGGACGCCAGCGAGCCCGCGCCCTGCTGCGCGGCCCGGCCGGGCAGCCCGCCTGGGCCAGGCCCGGGCTGCTCGCACTGCTCGGGCTCACCGCCGCGCTCTACCTGACGGGCCTGGACCGCAACGGGTGGGCCAACGACTTCTACGCCGCCGCCGTGCAGGCGGGCAGCACCAGCTGGAAGGCGTTCTTCTTCGGGTCCTTCGACGCCTCGAGCTTCATCACCGTGGACAAGACCCCGGCCTCGCTCTGGGTGATGGAGATCTCCGCTCGCATCTTCGGCCTGAACTACTGGAGCATGCTGATCCCGCAGGCGCTGGAGGGCGTGGCCGCGACCGGAGTGCTCTACGCCACGGTGCGGCGGTGGTCAGGCCCTGCCGCCGGGCTGCTGGCCGGGGCGGCACTGGCCAGCACCCCGGTCGCGGCGCTGATGTTCAGGTTCAACAACCCGGACGCGCTGCTCGTGCTGCTGATGACCCTGGCCGCGTACGCGATGACCCGGGCGATCGAGGACGGCCGCACCCGCTGGCTCGTGCTTGCCGGAACGCTGCTTGGCTTCGGCTTCCTGACCAAGATGCTGCAGGCGTTCCTCATCCTGCCGGCCTTTGCCGTGGCGTACCTGGTAGCGGGCCCGGCAGGGCTCGGCCGGCGGATCTGGCAGCTGCTGGCGGGCACCGGCGCGATCATCGTGTCCGCTGGCTGGTGGGTCGCGATCGTCCAGCTGACTCCCGCTGCCAGCCGGCCATACATCGGCGGGTCCACCACGAACAGCGTGCTCCAGCTGGCCCTTGGCTACAACGGCATCGGCCGGCTGGATGGCAACGAGACCGGCTCGGTCGGCTTTGGCGGAGGGGCGGGACCGGCCTTCGGCGGGCCGGCCGGCCTGACCCGCCTGTTCGGCTCCGAGATGGGCGGCCAGATCAGCTGGCTGCTCCCGGCGGCGCTGATCTCGCTTGCCCTGCTGGCATGGGTATCCCGGCGCTCGGCCCGGACGGACCGGCTGCGGGCCGCCGCGCTGCTGTGGGGCGGCTGGCTGCTGGTGACCGGCGGGGTGTTCAGCCTGATGGCCGGGATCATTCATCCCTACTACACCGTCGCGCTGGCGCCGGCCATCGCCGCGCTGGCCGGCATCGGCGCCGTCACAGCGTGGCGGGCGAGGCAGCGCTGGACTGGCCGCGCCGCGCTGGCCGCGATGACGGCCGTGACCGCGGCCTGGTCCTGGGTGCTGCTCGACCGGACCCCCGGGTGGCATCCGTGGCTGCGGCTGGTCGTGCTGGTCGCCGGGCTGCTGGCAGCGGCGCTGCTGCTTGCCGGGCCGTGGCTGGCAGGGCTGGCCGCAACGGCGCGGGCCAGGCGGGCGCTGACGGCCCTGCCCGCCGCCGTGGCGATCGCGGCCGGACTGGCAGGGCCGGTCGCCTACAGCCTCGAGACGGTCGCGACCGCGCACACCGGCGCGCTCCCGTCGGCGGGCCCGGCCGTGACCTCCTTCGGCGGGCCCGGCGGCGGGGGGTTCCCTGGCGGAGGATTCCCTGGCGGCGGCGTCCTGCCGGGTGCCGGCCGCGGGTCGAGGGGCGGCCGCGCATTCGCCGGGACCGGGTCCGGGTCCGGGTCCGGGGCTGGGACCGGGTTCGGCGCCGCGGGAGCAGGGGCGCCTGGCGGGCCGCCCGCCTCCGCCCGGCCGGGCGGCCAGGCCGGTCCCGGCGGCACCGCCGGGCAGCCTGGCAAGCCCGCCGGGGTCGGCGCGGCCGGCCGTCCCGCGGGCGGCGGCCTCGGCGGCCGCAGTTCGGGCGGCTCCGGCCTGGGCGGCCGCAGTGCGGGCGGCTCCGGCTTCGGCGGCCCCGGCTTCGGCGGCCGCAGTGCCGGAGGTGCGGGCATTGGCGGCGGCCTTGTCGGTTCCACCGCGGTCAGCAGCGCCGTCACCGCACTGCTGAAGGGCGACACGGCCGGCTACCGGTGGGCGGCCGCGACGGTCGGCGCGGAGAGCGCCGCGCCGCTGCAGCTAGCCAGCCGGCGGCCGATCATGGCCATTGGCGGCTTCAACGGCACCGACCCCGCGCCCACCCTGCGCGAGTTCGAGCAGTATGTGGCCGCCGGGGATGTCCGGTTCTTCGTCGGCGCCAGTAACGACAGCTTCGGCGGCGGCTCCGGGGTGGCCGCTCAGATAACGGCCTGGGTGAAGGACCACTTCAGATCCCGGACCGTGGGCGGCCTGACCATCTACGACTTCACCCGCCCCCTGCCGTAGCACCGACGCCAGCTAGGCGGCGGGCAGTCCGCCGCTGACCTATACCGGATTCGGAAGGAGATAAGCAGCTTAAAATCCGTTTCTAATTAAGGAGATCCGGTATAAGTTACCTATGCACCGCTGCGCGGCGGAGCGGGCCGCACGCCGGCCAGGTCGAGCAGGTCGGCGAGAACCAGGCCGAACGCGCTGACGGCCAGCGTCAGGTGCCCTTCGCCGGGCAGCAGGTGGGCGCGGGCGCCAGGGAGCTGGCCGGCCAGCCAGGCGCCGTGCGCGTAGGGCACCATCCGGTCCTGGCCGCCCTGCCAGATCGTGATGGGCACGCCGGCCCCTTCCCCGCCGCCGCTGAGGGCGAATCCCCAGTCCCGCACGAACGCCAGGTCGTCGTCGCGCCAGCCCGCGATGCCGCCCGCCAGCGCGGCGCGGAACGAGGCGGCGAGGTACTCGGCGAAGTCGCCGCTGATCGCCGCCTCATCGGCCTCGGAGAGCAGGCCGCCCAGGCCGCGGGCCAGCTCCGCCCCGGTGATGCCGCGGAGTGCTGCCGCCTCCGTCTCCAGCAGGCTGGTCAGCGCCGCCTCGCCATCCACCGCGGCGGCGAACTCCTGGATGTTCTCCGGTCCCATGTCGCCGAGCCAGTCCAGCCCCTCGCCGTCCCGGGGCGCGATGCCGGCGATCGACGCGGCGGCGAGGCAGCGGCCCGGCATCAGCGCCGCGCAGGCGAGCGCGTGCGGGCCGCCCCCTGACCAGCCCGCGGTCACGAACGCCCCCGCCTCAAGGTGGTCAAGGACCGCGGCCACGTCCGCCGCCGCGTCCGCGATCAGGCGGCCTGGCCGCGGGCTCGACCGGCCGTAGCCTGGCCGCGCGTACATCACCGTGCGGAGGCCGAGCGCCGCGGCGGCATCCGTCATCGGGCTGAACGTGACCAGCCCGCCGGGGGTCCCGTTGTGGAAGACGAGCGGCAGGCCGTCCCGCGGCCCGCAGGTGAGCACGTCCAGTGTCCTGCCGTCCGCAGTCGGGACGGTGAGCCGGTCTTCTGCCATGGGCCGAGAATAACGCTGGAGGCGCTCGCCAACGAGCACGCTGCCGGGCGGGTCGCCGCCTTCCCGCGGCGTGTCCCGGCAGCGCGTGGCTGGCGGGACACGCCGCCGGAGCGGGCAGGCTAGTTGCTTCTGAGCCAGGTGTTGCTGAACGCTCCGCCGGAGCTGATCGCGCTGGTGGAATCCTTGTCGTGGCCGCTGGAGTCGATCATCACGATCTCGATGGGACTCTGCGTGCCGAGGGACGTTCCGTTGACGGCGGAGGCGCTGTAACTGACCGTGCCGAAATCGGCGAGCGGTAGCACGCCACTCTCCGACGACGGGGCCTCGGTGATCACCTCGGCTGATGCGCGGGCCAGGCCGCCCTCGCTCTTGGTCGTGGTGCGGGTCCAGCCCTGGGTGCTGTCGGTGAGCACGAGCGTGTAGGTGCTGGTCCCGCTGAATGTCACCGACGCGCTGAGATGATCACCGGGCCTGACCGTATTTGAGTAATTAACGGGGTAAGCCGGGTACATCTCGTACCAGCCGTAGTACACGGGAGTGGTGCCCGAGCAGTCGACATCGGTGCCGGTCTGCTCCACCGAGTCGCTGCTGTAGCCGTCCAGGCCCACCCAGAAGCTGGAGTACTCGTCTGACCTCGAGGTGCACGTGCCGGTGGGCTCGACCCAGCTGGCCGAGACGCTGTGGAATGCCCCGTTCGCGCCGCTGAGCGCGTAGCCGGACCAGTTGGTGCTCTCCTCCTCGCTGCGGCCCGCCTGCCGTCCGCTCCCCTGCCCGGCCGGCCGGACCATGAGCCCGCCCGGGCTGACGTGCGCCGCGCCCGGACGCGGAGCGATCGCGGCAGCCGAGGCGCTGCCAGCGGCGAGCGCAGATCCGATCAGCAGGGCCAGGGTGGTGAGTGGTAGGCACCATCGTCGTAGCATGCGCGCTCCTTCGGGACGAAGAGACTCCGGCGGGAATTACGGTGAGCTACCGGATGTCCGCCGCAGTAACGGTTCGCCGTGAACGTATAGTGCGCTTGAGTAAACGAGAAACCAGAAAACGGCAAAGGATTGGTAATCCGCTAGGGCGTGGGCGCATCGTGGCTGGCAGGCGCACCTGCGGTGGCGCGCCATTTCCGCCATTCCGCCCGCATCGCGCATCATGACACAGCGGAACGGGGACTACGGTGGTGATCTTGCCGCACGACGAGCCGTTCTCCAGGCGTAGCGTTGGAACCCTGCGAGCACCGAGGAGACGCACATGACGCTTCCCGCCGCCGCGGCCGGCAACCGCTTCGCCCAGCGGTTGTTCGCCCCGCTGCCCGCGCGGTATGACCGGCTGGCCGAGATTCTCTCGATGGGCCAGAACGGCCGCTGGC
>JBEKFH010000251.1:0-7168 GCA_050013415.1 Streptosporangiaceae bacterium
GCCCGGCACCGCCGCCCTGAACGCCGGCGGCAACGCCGGGGTCTACTCGGTGTCGTGCGCGTCGGCGGGGAACTGCGCCGCCGGCGGCTTCTACAAGGACAGGTCGGCCAACTCCCAGGCGTTCGTGGCCAGCGAGGTGAACGGCACCTGGAAGACCGCGATCCAGGTGCCCGGAACCGCCGCCCTGAACAAGGGCGGCGAAGCCGCCGTCTACTCGGTGTCGTGCCCGTCGGCGGGGAACTGCGCCGCCGGCGGTTACTACAAGGACAGGTCGGGCAACTACCAGGCGTTCGTGGCCAGCGAGGTGAACGGCACCTGGAAGACCGCGATCGAGGTGCCCGGAACCGCCGCCCTGAACGCCGGCGGCAACGCCTTGGGCTACTCGGTGTCGTGCCCGTCGGCGGGGAACTGCGCCGCCGGCGGCTTCTACAAGGACAGGTCGGGCAACTACCAGGCGTTCGTGGCCAGCGAGGTGAACGGCACCTGGAAGACCGCGATCCAGGTGCCCGGAACCGCCGCCCTGAACAAGGGCGGCGAAGCCGCCATCTACTCGGTGTCGTGCGCGTCGGCGGGGAACTGCGCCGGCGGCGGCGGCTACACCGACGGCGCCGGCCACTTCCAGGCGTTCGCGGCCAGCGAGGTGAACGGCACCTGGAAGACCGCGATCAAGGTGCCCGGAACCGCCGCCCTGAACAAGGGCGGCAGTGCCGCCGTCGAATCGGTGTCGTGCCCGTCGGCGGGGAACTGCGCCGCCGGCGGCTTCTACTCCGACGGCGCCGGCCACGGCCAGGCGTTCGCGGCCAGCGAGGTGAACGGCACCTGGAAAGCCGCGATCGAGGTGCCCGGAACCGCCGCCCTGAACAAGGGCGGCAGTGCCGAGGTCTACTCGGTGTCGTGCGGGTCGGCGGGGAACTGCGCCGGCGGCGGCGATTACGCCTCCAGCACCGGCAAATACCAGGCGTTCGTTACCAGCCCCTAGACTTTGCCCCGCGGCGAGCCGCCAGCGCGCAGCGACGACGCACGGCCGGCTCCTGGCTGAGCAGTACGGGCTTCGGGACTCTATGGCCGAAGCGGTGGCGCCACGACTCGGTGCGTCACCCGACGACCTCTTGGAGCCCCTCGTCACGCAGCCAGGCTGACGGATCGTCTTCCGCGGACTGGGATTGGACTGTTGTCCGCATGGGGAGTTCGGTGATGAACCACGATGCGGCAAAGGCGATGATGGAGATGAAGGCCCCCACCAGAAAGGCCCGGTCCAGCGAGGAGGAGTAGGCGTCGATGACCGTGGCGCGGACACCTGAGGAGAGCCTGGCCAGCTCGGCGGTGGTGGGATGCGTCGTGTTGAGGACCACGCCAGACGAGTGCGGGAAGGCACCGGCCAGCCGACTGGCCAGTTGCGTGGCGAAGATGGTCCCCACGATGGCCGTTCCGATCGAGCTGCCGATGTTCCGCAGCAGTGTCGTGCCGGACGTGGCCACTCCGAGGTCCTCGTAGCGCACGGCGTTCTGTACCGCCACCACCAGGACCTGCATGACCAGGCCGATGCCGAACCCGGCAATGAACATGTAGATCCCCGCGGTGACCGTCGGGGTCGTCCGGGTGAGCTGGGCGAGCAGGAATCCCCCGACGGTCATGAACGCCGTCCCCACGATCGGGAAGATCCGGTAGCGGCCGGTGCGGGACACGATCTGCCCGCTCACTGTCGAGGTGATGATCAGTCCGGCCATCAGTGGCAGGATCTCGAGGCCCGACTTGGTGGGACTCGCTCCTCGGACCACCTGGAAGTAGAGCGGGAGGTAGGTGATGGTGCCGAACATGGCAAAGCCCAGCAGCGTGCCGACGATGCCGGTCGACGTGAAGACCCGGCTGGTCAGGAGGCGGGGCGGGAAGATGGGCTCGGGAGCGCGCTGCTCGCGTAGGAGGAATGCGGCCAGCGCCACCACCGTGACCCCGCCCAGGCCGATCACCTGCACCGATCGCCACGGGTAGGTGGTGCCGCCGAGGGTCACCATCAGCACCAGGGCAGAAAGGGCGCTGGCCAGCAGGCCGGTCCCCAGATAGTCGATGCGGTGGTCGGTCCGCGAGGAGGCCGGGCCGAGTTCCGGCGCCGAGGGGAACGTGAGGATCAGGACCGCCATGGCCAGGACGCCGAGGGGCAGGTTGATGTAGAAGATCCAGCGCCAGGACAGGTCGGTGGTCACCGCGCCACCGATCAGCGGGCCGAGGACGGTGGCCACGCCAAACACGGCGCCGAACAGTCCCTGGTACTTGCCGCGTGCCCTGGGTGACACCACGTCGGCGATGGCGGCCTGCGCACTGACGATGAGCCCGCCTCCCCCGAGGCCCTGCACGGCGCGGAACAAGACCAGCTGGATGAAGGTGTGGCTCAGCCCGGACAGGGCCGACCCGGCCAGGAAGACGGCCAGGCCGGCCTGGAGCACGACCTTCCGACCGAAGAGGTCCCCGAGCTTGCCGTAGAGCGGGGTCACCACGGTCTGGGCCAGGAGATAGGCGGTGGTGACCCAGGCGATGTGGTCGAGACCACCGAGGTCGCCGGCGATGGTGGGCAGTGCGGTGGCCACCACCGTGCTGTCGAGGGCGGCCATCAGCATGACCAGCATGAGCCCGGTGAGGACCAGGACCAGCTTCCTGCCGTGCAGTCCGTATGCGTCGGCTTCTTCGGCCATCGTCACCTACCTCCTCGCTTCCGGGAAAGAACCCTTGACACTCGGGTTGACACGTCATCCCAGCCAGTTATAGTGGAACGCAGATGATATGTCAACTCATCGACATCGAGTTCCCCTACGGCCCGTCCCTCGGCATGCCCGGCCGGTTCGAGACCAAGCCGGTCGTCGTGGCGTACTCCCGCCAGCTGTTCCGGGACCTACCCGGCCTGACCATGCGGGACCGGACGTTCTACTCGGCGGATGGCGATCCCACCACCGTGTTCATCGAGTACATCTCGGACGTGCCGACCCCCGGGGGCCATACCTACCGGCAGGTCTACATCAACAAGATGCAGTTCCAGAACGGCCTGCTGGTGCACATGAAGGAGTTCTGGGACCCCAAGCGGATCCTCGACGCCCGGGCAGGGCTGTACGACCTCGAACAGGCGAGCTGAACCCATTCGGCATCCCGGCGGGTCGGCCGACTCCGCCGGGATGCCATCCACCCCGCTTCGCCGGGGTGTGCAGGGCCGCCAGGACGCCGAGAGCTCGGCGTCAGAGCAGTTCCGGGGGTAGCAGGCCCTCGAGGACCCGCCGGGAGATGGCAGCCAGCTGGCTGACCTGCCGGTCGGTGAGGCGGTCGAAGAAAAGGCGCTGGACGTCCCGCCCGTGTTCGGGTGCTGCGGCCCTGATTGCGGCGAGCCCGGCGTCGGTGAGGACGGCGTGCATGGCCCTCGGCGTGTCCGGGTCCGCCTCGCGTACCACCAGGCCCCTGGTGCACATCCGGGAGAGCTGGTGGTGGAGGCGACTCTTCTCCCAGCCGATCGTCCGGCCCAGCTCGTAGACGCGGCACCTCCGACCGGGAGCCTCCGAGAGCACCACCAGCACGGTGTAGTCGGCGTTCGACAGGTTGGACCTCGACTGCAGTAGCTGGCCGAGCCGGGACTGCAGCAGTTCCTCCATCTGCTGGAACTGCTGCCATGCCCGGGTCATCTCCGGGCTCAGCGTGGATGGGTCGCTCATGGCACCCATCCTAGCTCAGGGTTGACAAGTCACCTGAATCCATTAGAGTAGATATATCAACTCAATGACCGGCCGGCGAGTCTCACCCATCACCCAGACCAACCAAGAAGGAGAACGTCGTGACTGATTCACTCGTGAGCATCCAGAGCCGCACCGAAGCCGACCGACTGGTGCCCCCTACCGGGATCTTCGAGATCGACCCTGTTCACACCTTCGTGACCTTTCGGGCCCAGCACCTGATCGTGGGTCGCGTACAGGGGCGCTTCGAGACGGTGTCCGGTACCGTCACGGTCGACGAGAACGTGCTGGACTCCCACGTCGAGGTGGTGATCGACGCCGCCAGCGTCGCCACCCAATTCCCCATGCGGGACGACGATCTGCGTTCGTCGAACTTCCTGGACGTGGCCAACTACCCCAACCTCACCTTCGAGAGCACCGGCATCACGGAGCTTCCCTCGGGCCAGTGGTCGATCACTGGTGACCTCACCATCAAGGGGGTCACCGTGGCCACCGCACTGACCGTCGAGTTCGGCGGGGCGGTTGCCGACCCCTTCGGCAACCTCCGGCTGGGCTTCCACGCAACCACCACCATCAGCCGCCGGGACTTCGGCATCCTCCACCAGCTCGAGGATCACAGCGGAAGCCTGCACGTCGCCCGTGACGTGACCATCGAGATCGACGCCGAAGCGGTGCATCCCCTCTGACTTTCACGGCATCCCCCTCGCCGGGCACCCGGATCCTTCCGGGCGCCCGGCGAGTGGAGTCCCAGTATCCCCGTAGATGCGTACCTGCCACCCAGCCCGCATGAGGAGTCTCACATCATGACCATGCTCGAATCACCCCCATTCGACGTCGCCGTCACTGACCGACTGCTCGCTACCACCCGCTCCGTTCGCCGGCGACTGGATCTGAGCCGTCCGGTCGAGCCCGAGGTGATCATGGAGTGCCTGGACCTCGCCGTGCAGGCACCGACGGCCAGCGGCGTGCAGCGGTGGCGCTGGCTGATCGTCACAGATCCGGAGAAGCGGGCTGCCCTGGCCGACCTGTATCGCGAGGGCAACATCGAGTTCCAGAAGATGATGGCGGGCAACCCCCACCCGGAGAGTGACGCCTTCTACGAGAGCGCCAACTTCCTCATCGAGCACCTCCAGGAGGTGCCGGTCCACGTGGTGCCGTGCATCCTGGGACGGGCCGAGGGCCGGGGTGCGGAGGGTGCTGTTGCCCTCTACGCCTCGATCATGCCCGCTGCCTGGAGCTTCATGCTGGCCCTGCGCTCACGGGGCCTCGGTTCTGTGTGGACCACGCTGCACGTGTCCAGGGAGCGGGAGGCTGCTGAACTGTTGGGCATCCCCGACGACGTGACCCAGGTCGGCCTGCTGCCGGTGGGCTACACGTTGGGGACCGAGTTCAAGGCGGCCAACCGGCAGCCCGCAGATGAGGTGACGTACTGGAACTCGTGGGAGAACGTCTCCGGGCCTAGCGCCTGAGGCCGTGCACACCCCACCTCGCTGATTCGCGGCACGGGCCGCACTGCCCGGCCCAGCGCCTGTTACTACGAAACGTAGTAACGTGTCGAGCGTGAACGGCGCCGTCCCCACGACGATCATTGTCGCCGGTCTCGCGCTGGCCGGATACGCGCTGCTGATGACCGCCAGGAACCGGCGGATGAGCGTCCCGCTCCTGGCCGCGGTCGGAGTCCTTGAGATCCTGCTGCTTGTCCAGGTCGGCGTCATCGTGGCCAGGCTCGCCGGCGGTGAACGCCCGGCCGGGTCTGGCTATGGCAGCGGCTACGGCTTCGTCCCGCTCGTCCTTCCCGTCTTCGGCCTGCTCTGGCTACGCCGCCGGACCAAGCGGTCGAGCCGGCCATGGCGGCGTGGGCTCGGCTCGTGATCGACTGCCGTACGGTAGCCGACCTACACGAGCTGTAGCCCCAGGCTCATCGCGAGGTCCCCGTCGCGCAGCCGATGCCCCTCGTCGATGCGACGATCCGGCGCCGCGTGGCGGCGTCCAACGCTGCGCCGCTCGCTGCACGGAGCAGTCCCACGGCCGCCGCTCGCGCATGCAACCGGGCCCGCCGGTCGCCCTCGTCACGCTGGCGATCTATGTGCCGCTGCCGGCGATCTCGGCGATCTGGGCGCGCGCCGCCGCGATGAGCTCGGCGTTGGTGTTGGCATGCCCGGCCAGCCCCCAGCCGCCGTCGGGCGCCTCGGTGAGCAGCACCCACGTCCGGTCCACCATGGTGGGGTCATCCGCGGCCGCGGCGATGATGTCGGTGAACTGCCGCACGACCTGAAGCTGCTTGTCCCGGTCGAGCGCACCCGCGTTGGTGAGCACCTGAACCCGCACGTAGGTGCTGTCGCCGTCCACGTTGGACATCGAATCGGCTGGCAGGTCGTGGATGAACCCCGCCGTGTTCTTGCGGAACATCGGGATGTCCGGCACCTGCTCGATATGCATCAGCGTGCTGGCCAGGTCCGCCGCCAGCTTGTGCTTGTCGGCGAACGTGCCGGCGGCAGCGTAGGTGTCGATCATCGGCATGGCGGCCTCCCGCGCTCTGATGCGTGACTCGCATCGCGTCCTGGCATCTTTGCGCAGCGGAAGGCGGCACGGTATCCGCATGCTGACTGCACTTCCACCCAGCAGCAGCAGCAACTAGCTTGGCCTGGTGGAGTGGACTGGCGCCCGCTACGCCGACATGCCGACGGTCGAGGTTACGACGTGGATCGATGCCCCGCCGGAACGCGTCTGGCGGCTGGTTTCCGACATCGGGCTGATGCCGGGGCTGAGCGAGGAACTCCAGTCCGTCGAATGGCTGGACGGCGTCACGCAGCCCGCGGTAGGCGCGCGGTTCCTCGGCCGCAGCAAGCACCCCGCCATCGGAGAGTGGTCGGCCGAGTCCTGCGTCGTCGAGCATGACCCGTGCCGGGTGTTCAGCTGGGCAGTGGGGGATCCCCGGCAGCCGGGCGCGACATGGCGGTTCACCCTGCGCGGCGAGCGGGCGGGAACGACACTGAGCCAGTGGGTGCGGCTGGGGCCAGGCCGGTCCGGCCTGAGCATCGCGATCGACCAGATGCCGGACAAGGAACAGAAGATCGTCTTCGTCCGGCTGCGGGAGTTCGAGAAGTCGATGACGCGCACCCTCTCCCGGATTAAGACCCTCGCCGAGCAGGCCTGATGCGCACCGCGACCACAGTCGAGGCCGCGGCGAACGGCACCTGGGGCGAGACGCTCGACTTCGTCCTCGAGGCCGAGAAACTCGGCCTGGACATCTGCTGGGTCGCCGAGGCCTGGGGGTCCGACGCGCCCTCGCCGCTCGGATACCTCGCCGCGCGGACCAGCAGGCTGCTGCTCGGCTCGGGGATCATCCAGATCGGCACCCGGACCCCGCCGCTGATCGCGATGACGGCCATGACCCTGGCGCAGCTGTCCGGGGGCCGGTTCCTGCTCGGCCTCGGCCCGTCCGGGCCGCAGGTGATCGA
>JBEKFH010000252.1:0-7131 GCA_050013415.1 Streptosporangiaceae bacterium
GGCTGTCGGCCGCCGCCGGCCTCAAGCTTCCGGCGAGCAGTTATGATCGCCGTCGTGAAGCGCGCGATCGATGTCGGGCTGTTCGGTGAGCTGGCCGACCCGCGGGTGGCGGCCCGGCTAGCCGCCCGGGCCGAGGAGCGGGGCTGGGACGGCTTCTTCGTCTGGGATCACATCGCCTACCGCGCGCCGGTGCGGGCGGTGGCCGACCCGTGGGTGGCCCTCGCCGCGGTGGCCTGCGCCACGTCCCGGGTGCGGATCGGCGCGCTGGTCACCCCGCTGTCCCGCCGCCGGGTGCACAAGGTCGCCAGGGAGACCGCCACGCTGGACCTGCTCAGCTCGGGCCGGCTCATTTTTGGGGCCGGGCTCGGCAGCGCGCGGAACAACGAGCTGGAGCCGTTCGGGGAGGTGACCGACCCGCGCGAGCGCGCCCGGCTGCTCGATCACGGCCTGGACGCCCTGGCCAGGTACTGGGCCGGGGAATTCGAGCCGGTCCCGGTGCAGCGGCCCAGGCCCCCGGTGTGGGTGGCGGGCGAATGGCCGCACCGGCGGCCAGTGCGCCGGGCGCTGCGCTGGGACGGCCTTTTTTCCATCGGCCTGCCCGGCCCCGATGCGCTGGCCGAACTGGCCGCCGAGATCCGCCAGGCCCGCCCCGGCGGCGGCCCGTTCGACCTCATTACCGAGCTTCCCCCGGACACGGACCTCGGGCCGTGGGAGCGGGCGGGCCTGACCTGGGCAGTCACCTTCTTCGGCCTCCAGCCAACCGAGGCCGAGGTCCGGGCCGTGATCGAGGCCGGCCCGGGCTGACCCGGCGGGCCGGCCGGCCGGGACTTGCTTGCAGCGCGCCGGCATGCCTGGTCGGGCTTGGGCGAGGCCCCGTCAGCGCTTGGGCGGAAGCGACCGGGCGTATCCGACGGCCCGCTTGACCCACTCGGCGAGCTGCTCGTCGGCGTCCAGGTCCTCGGAGCTGACCCGCAGCCACCCCGGCATCGTGCGGCCGCCCATCACCGCCAGGGTGGCGTTCGCCGTCGTGATCAGGGCGTCGGTATCCGCGGGATCGACCCTGACCAGGGCACCGCCCTGGCCGCTGGCACTGATCGCCATGTTGCCGTCTATCAGGAACGCCAGGCCGCCAAACATCTTCTTCTCGGTGACGCCCGGCCCGGTGCCGATCAGGAACCGGATCCGGTCGGCGAGCTCGGTGTCGTAGGCCATGCCGGCTAGCCGAGTTCCAGTACCCGCGCGTGCAGCACGGACCGCTGGTGCAGCGCCGCGCGCAGCGCCCGGTGCAGGCCATCTTCCAGGTAAAGCTCGCCGCGCCATCGGACCACGTGGGGAAAGAGATCTCCGTAGAACGTTGAGTCTTCCGCCAGTACCTGCTGCAGATCGAGCATGTTCTTCGTGGTGATGAGCTGATCGAGCCGCACAGGCCTGGGCGGTATCTCGGCCCACTCGCGGGAACTCCACGAGTGGTCGGGATAGGGCCGTCCTTCTCCGACCTGCTTGAAGATCACAGGGGGAGTTTAGATCAGCGGGCCCCGGCCGCTGGGGAGAATCCGGTCACGGCCTGGCGGTCACCCGCCGGCCACGGGCCCGACGGTCACCCGCGGGCCACCCGCCGGCCGGCCCCGGTCGGGTAAAGGTATAACGCCTCGCGCCCATGCTGTTACGATCAGCAACCACATAGTCGCCGTCTGGCGGATTCGAACCCCCGGAGGCTCACCACCATGTGGCTGACCAGCATAAAGCCGGCCACCGGGCACGCAGACCTGACTCTGTACCGCCGCGGCGTTGCCGACGTGCTGGCCGAGGTCGCCGGGCGCCGCGGCGCGAATGACCCGCTGGCAGCCGAGGCCGTTCTGGCCCGCCGGCTGGGTGATCCGGAGATTGCCGCGGTACTGTCCGCGACGCCGGCCGGGCTACTCGGAGCTGCCGGCCAGCTGGCCGCCAGGATCCGGAGCTACCAGCCAGCCGCGGGCTCACCAGCCGGCCTGACAGCCCTGATCCGCTCGTGCCTGCTCGCCCAGATCGACGCCATGTGGTGGGGCAACACCCCAACATACGCGACCGACGCGACCGTGCGCCGGGCTGCTGACCTTGTCGAGCTTGAGCCGCTGAGGCTCGCCGGACGGCTGGGGTTCCGTTACCGGCGCCAGGCCGAGACGCGACTCGCGCGCGCCGCGCGCCGGGTATGGCCGGACCCGACACCCCGGGTCCCTGGCCTGCGGCTCAGCTATGCCCGGCCGGAGGTGGTGGCCCTGCTCAACCAGATCTCGGGCGAGCTCACCTCGGCCGCCCCGCTGGACATGCCGGTGCTCTGGGTCACCAGCCTCGTGCGCAGCGTCGCACACCAGCACCACCTGCGGTCAGTGAGCCAGTCGGCGATGCTGCCAAGCTCGCACTGCGCTGGCTACGCCATGGACATCGAGGTCTCCTGGTCCCCGCGATTTGACGCGCGCCGCGTCCTGCAGGGGCTGCTTCTCGATCGCCAGGACCGCGGCGACATCGCCGTCATTGACAGCGAGCAGGGCTGGCATCTGTGCATCAGCCCGGCCGCGACGGCCAGCCTGCGCCGGGCCTACGAGGCCGGGGCAGCCGGCTGAATCGGTCCTACCAGGCCGGGGCTGCCGGCTGAAACGGGCCTACCAGGGCCGGGGCGGCCGGCTGAAACGGGCCATTGCACATCACCGGGAAACTGCATACAGTTTTAGCGTCCCCATCCCTTGATCCCCCGATGACGGGAGCGCGCCATGAGCCGAGACGTAGCGAAGGTCTTCGCCGACATCGACGCCTTCGACCCCGACAAGTTCGTCGCCCATCTCACCCCGGACGCGAGGTTCCGTTTCGCCAACGCGGATCCGGCCGTCGGCCGCGAGGCCGTCAGGGACGCCGTCGCCGGGTTCTTCTCCACCATTGACGGCCTGACCCACCACATCAGGAACGTCTGGGAGTTCGGTGACACGGTCATCGCGCAGATCGATGTCGAGTACCTGCGCAAGGACGGCAAGACCGTGACAACGCCCAACGCCGACATCCTGATCTATGACGGCGACCTGGTCCGCGACTGGCAGATCTACATCGACGTCACGCCTGTCTACGCCTGAGCGATACAGATGATCACGCTCACCGATATCGCTTATGTGCGGTCCGGCGTCGCCGACCTTGACGCGGCCGTCCGCTTTGCCACCGACATCGTCGGCCTGGAGCTGGCCGCCCCCACCGAGGCCGGCGTCGCCCATCTGCGCGCCGACCACCGCCACCACTGCCTGGCTCTCGTCGAAGGGCCGTCCGGCGTGATCGCGTCCGGCTTCGCCGTGGCCGGCTCCGACGCGCTGGCCGCCGCGGAGACCGAGCTCGAGCGCTCCGGGATCACCGTGCGCCGGGGCTCTGCCCAGCAGGCCCGTTCCCGCCGGGTGCGGGAGTTCATCGCCTTTGACGACCCGTTCGGCAACCGGCTGGAGCTGGTCAGTCAGCAGGAGACCGTCACCCGGCCGGTCGCGTTCACCCGGCCGGCCGGCATCACCGAGTTCGGCCACCTGTGCCTGGACGCGCCGGACATCCATGAGGCACACCGGTTCTGGAGCACCCGGTTCAACGCGCGGGTGTCGGACTGGATCGGCGACGCGGCCTGCCTGCTGCGGATCGATCCCGTCCATCACAAGCTCGCCGTCTTCCAGGGCGACGGGCCGGGACTGTGCCACATGAACTTCCAGGTCGCCGCCATCGATGACGTCTTCCGCAACTGGCACTTCCTGCTTGATCACGGTGTCGAGATCGAGATGGGCCCCGGAAGGCATCCTCAGTCGACGGCGGTCTTCCTGTACTTCCTCGGCCCGGAAGGGTTCACCTACGAGTACTCCTTCGGCGTGCGCCGGATCGAGGACGACGCCGCGTGGATACCGCGCACCTTCGACCCGGCGGAGGCCGGCTCGATCGACATGTGGCTCGGCCCGGTGCGGCGCGTCTCCACCCAGGCCCAGCTGCGGCCGGAGAGAATCGGAGTCCCCGCATCATGACCGCGCCCGTGACCGCGCCCGTGACCGCGCCCGCGCTGGCCCCGGTCCGCATCGACGTGGCCGGGGTCGCCACCGCGGTCATCGACACCGGGACGCCGGAGGGGGCCGTCGCGCCGCCGGTGCTGCTGCTGCACGGGTCGGGCCCCGGCGTGACGGCCACGGCGAACTGGCGTCCGGTCATCCCGGCGCTCAGCGCGGACCGCCGGGTCATCGCGCCCGACCAGCTCGGCTTCGGCGAGACCGCCACCGGCGCCAGGCGCACCTACGGCCGTGCGGCCTGGACCGACCACGCGCTGGCCCTGCTAGACGCACTGGGGATCGCCGTCGTGGACATCATCGGCAACTCGATGGGCGGTGCCATCGCGCTGTCGATTGCGGCGGCCAGGCCCGCCGCGGTCCGGCGCATCACCCTGATGGGCTCGATGGGCGTGGCGATGGCGCTGCCCGACGGGCTGAACTCCGTGTGGGGATATACCCCCGGACGGGAGCAGATGCGCGAGGTCATCGGCTTGTTCGCGCACAACAGGAAGCTGATAACCGACGACCTGGTGGAGCTGCGCTACCAGGCGAGCATGGCTCCGCCGGTGCGTGACTCCTGGGCGGCGATGTTCCCGGAACCGCGCCAGCGCTGGGTCGACGACCTGGCGCTGCCCGGCGCGGAGCTCGCGGCGATCGGCGCGCCGGTCCTCCTGGTGCACGGCCGCGATGACCGGGTGGTGCCGTGGCGGGACTCCTCTGCGCGGCTGCTCGAGCTGCTGCCGGACTCGCGGCTGCACGTGCTGTCCGGCTGCGGGCACTGGACGATGATCGAGCGAACGGCCGACTTTCTCGCCGTCGTCCAGCCCTTCCTCGCAGCCTGACCCCAGCCTGATCCCGCCCGGGACTCGCAGCCTGAATCGGGACGGCGGAAGTCATGGGAGCCGCCAGCTCGCGCTGGTCAGCCGGTCATGCGGTGAGTTCCGGCCGGCCATCGGGAAGGCGGACATCGGGACGGCGGCCGGCGGCGGGCGGCACGCGCTCGACGAGGGCCACGGCGTGCGGGACCGCGACGGGCACGTACCCAGGCGCGCAGTCGGTGAGCACGCGCAGCGCCGTGCGCTCCAGGTGGTGGGCCATCCCAGCCAGGGCGCCCGGCTCGTCGCCGGCGATCAGCGCCTCCAGGATCTGGACATGCTCGGCGTCGCCGGCGGCCTGCCAGCTATCGGGGTCGGACAGCTGGTAGATCCGGATATAGCGGATCGTCCGGTCGGCGAAGGCCTGCAGCTGCCGTTGCAGGGCATCCCCGGCGCCAGCGGTGATAAGCCGGTGGTAGTCGGCGTGCGCCCCGAACCAGGCGTTGAAGTCCCCGGTCCTGGCCGCCCGCCGCATGGCGGCCAGCAGCACCCTGGCCTGCTTGCGGCCGGCCCCCCCGAAGCTGCCGATCGTCATCGACAGGGCAAGGGTCTCCAGCAGGATCCGGCTCGCGTAGATGTCATCGAGTTCCTGCGGGTCCAGGCCGGCGATCCGGGTGCGCTGGTTGGGCTCGATCTCGACCAGGCCCTCTTCCTGCAGCATCCGCAGCACCTCGCGCAGCGGCGTGCGGCTGATCCCGAGCTGCCCGGCGAGGGTCACCTGCGAGAGCTTGGTGCCCGGGGTCAGCGTGCCGTCCAGGATGCACTCCCGCAGATACGCGTGCACGTGCGGAATCGCCTGCCGGGTTTGCGGCAGGTCAACCTTGCGGATGGCAGGGATCAGCGTGGTACGGGCCATGCGCCCATTCTCCCGGATCGAGCGGAGCCTGCATACAGTTAACGGGCCCCGCGGGCTAGATGTAACACAACAGACCCTTGACGTAACACCAGAAGTGTATACAGTTTTGGGAGTGAGCAGCCAGGCCGGGCGCACGGATGTGCTCTGGAGGTCATGATGGACCGAGTCGGGATGATTGGCCTCGGCAAGATGGGCATGCCGATTGCCCGGAACCTGATGGAGCGGGGCTTCGAGGTCATCGGCTACCGGCGCAGCGGATCAACCGAGCTGATCGCGGCCGGAGGCACCGCAGCCGCGTCGCCCGCGGAGGTCGCGGAGCAGGCCAGCGTGCTGCTCTCGATCGTGCCGGACGCCCGTGCCGTGGCGGAAGTCGTCTGCGGCGAGGCTGGCACGCTCACCACGCTGCGGCCGGGCACGATCCACATCGAGATGAGCACCATCGACGTGGACCGCAAGGCCCTGATCCGGGACGCTGTCCAGGGCCGCGGCGGCGATCTGCTGGACTGTCCCATCAGCGGCAGCCCGGGGATGGTCGGCCCGAGGCTGGCGACCACCTTCGCCTCCGGTGACCCGGCCAGCGTCGAGGCCGTCCGGCCGGTGCTGGACGCCATCTCCGGCCCGTGGGTGTACACGGGCGCGTTCGGGACCGGCGCGCGGATGAAGTACATCGCGAGCATGCTCCTGGCCGTGCACACGGTCGCGGCCGCCGAGGCGATGGTGCTGGCCCGCCGCAGCGGCCTGGACCTGGAACTCGTCCAGCGCACCCTCGACGACTCGATCGCCGCGTCGGCGATCTGGAAGCAGCGCGGCCCGCTCATGCGCCGGCGCGCCTGGTCTCCCGCCCCGGGCCCGGTTGACACCCTGCACGCCATCCTGGAGCAGGTGCAGGACGCCGCCGCCGCGGCCGGCCTGGATGCGCCGGTCTTCGCGTCGGCCAAGACCGTCTTCGATAAGGCAGTCGCCGACGGGTGGGGCGAGCTGGACATCGCCAGCGTGCACGACCAGATATCGGGCGACTCGGCGCTCTCGCCGCGGGAATCCGCATGACCTGGTCACTGGTCACCTATCAGCGCGGCGACACCATCGGCGTGGCGGCGCTGCGAACCGACGGGGTCGTGGTGGCGCCGCCGGACCTCAAGCGGTGGGCCACGATGCTCGAGATGCTGGAGGACTGGGCGCAGGCCGCCGACATCCTGCGCGCGATCGAGATCGACGATGCCCCCGTCCTGCGGCATGACGCCCTGCTGGCTCCGATCCGGTGGCCGCGCAAGGTCATCTGCGCCGGCGTCAACTACCGCCGGCACATCCGCGAGATGGGCGGCGAGGTGCCGGCCGAGGGCTGGAAGCCGTTCTTTTTCCTCAAGCCGCC
>JBEKFH010000253.1:0-7082 GCA_050013415.1 Streptosporangiaceae bacterium
GCCGGCCAGCTCGGCAACGGCGCGATCAGCATGGCGGCGCAGCCGCAGTTCACCGAGCTGTTCGCGATGGGCGCGCTGCGCAGGGCCAACGAGGTCTACCAGGTGACCACCGCATGGCTGATCCTGCTGACCTGGCCGCTGTACCTGCTGGTGCTGGTCTACGGGCCGCAGTTCCTGGCGGTCTTCGGGCATTCGTACCGTGCGGGCTACGCGGTGCTGGTCATCCTGGCTATCACCCAGCTGCTCGCCAGCGCGTGCGGCCAGGTCGACATGGTCCTGATCACCACGGGCCGGAGCAGCTGGAGCCTGGTCAACGGGCTGCTGGCCATGGTCGTGAACGTGAGCCTGGACCTGCTGCTGATCCCGCGCTACGGGATTACCGGCGCCGCGATCGGCTGGGCCGCGGCGATCGGCGTCGCCAACGTGATGCCGCTCATTCAGATAGGGTTGTCCGTCCGGCTGCAGCCGTTCGGGCATGACGGCTTCCTGGCGTGCGCGCTCTGCGCGGTAAGCTTCGGCGCGCTGCCGCTGGGGCTGCATGTACTGCTCGGCGGCGCAGCGGGCATACCGGCGGGCGTGGCAGCCGGCTGCGCGCTGTTCGCCGCCGGGTCGTGGTACTTCAGCAATGCCCTGAAGCTCTCGCTCATGCCTGGCTTGTCATTTCTCGCGAGGAAATCCCCGCCGGGCTAGCATAGGGAGGCCACGCCAGGCGCGAGGCGGCATTTATCTGAGTAATTCTACCGGTATTACTATTCGACGGGCGGAGGCGTATGGCCAGGATTCTGGCAGTATTGCTTTGGCCCGCGGGCATCGCCCTCATCATCGGCGCCGGGGCCCTGCTGGCCTGGCGAGCCCGGCCAGTCCTGCCCGCGACGTCAGGCGCTCGCCCGTCAGTCACTCGCCCGTCAGGCACCTCTCCGGTGGCAGGCCGCCACGGCGCGGCCGCCGCCATCGGCCGCCGGGACCTGCGCCTGGTGGCCGTGAGTTCCGCGCGGCTCATCGCCATCGTGGTCGTCGGCGCGGCCGTGGTCTACGGGCTGATGGCCGCGCTTGGCACGCTGGTCGTGCATGCGGGCCCGTCCATCGACAAGCCCATCCTGCACTGGGTCATCGCGCACCGGGTGTCACCGTGGGCGCACGTGATGAACCGGCTGACCAAGCTCGGCGATACCTGGACGACCTGGGGCGCCGGCATCGCGGCGGCAACATGCCTGGCGGTGGCCTGGCGCCGGGACAAGTGGCTGCCGCCCGTCACCCTCGCCACGGCGATCGTCGTCGACCACTACCTGACCCAGGCGATCCGGCACACCTTCCACCGCATCGGACCGCCGGGAAGCCCTGGCGGAACCTTCCCGTCGGGCGGTGTCGACCGCTGCGTCCTGCTCTACGGGCTCGTCGCCTACCTGCTCTGGCGCGAGTTCAGCGGACAGCGCCGGACGGCGATCTGGGCAGCCGCAGCCGTCGCCGCGCTGGCCTTCAACGAGGCGTACAGCCGGGAGTACCTGACCCTGCACTGGTTCACTGACGTGCTCAGCGGGCTCGTCTACGGCTGCCTGCTGCTGGCGCTGGTCATCACCGCCGTGCGCCTGGTCGCAGGCCCGGCGGACCGGCAGGCTCGCGGGCCGGCCGGGGCAGCCATCGCCCCGGTCCCAGCGGGAGCGCTGCCCGCGGGGGCGCCGTCCCCGGCGGTTCCTTCCGTGGGAGCGACGTGAGCAGCCGCCTCCCGCACCTCGCCGAGGGCATGCCCATCGACGCGGTCCCTGGCGAGAAGGACCGGCAGCGCTACCTGCGGGAGATCTGCGGCCTGCTCTGGCCGTCCCCGGCGACGGTCACGCTCGGCGGGCCAGCGCCGCACCGGGCCGGGCAGAGGGCCCGGGGCCCGGCGGCGGAGCGCGAGTTCATCCTGCTGCTCGGGATGCAGCGGCCGCGGCTGCTCATACCGGCTGCGCCTCGCGCCGGCGCCGCGGCACTGCGCGGCTACGGTGAACCCGGCTCGCGCCGCGCCCGGATCGGCCAGCGTGCGCTATCGCTCGCGCTGGCGAGCGGGCTCGCCGCGCCGGCCCTGCGCAGCCGGATCCGGGTGCATGCTCCGCCAGGGGCCGACACCATCGAGTCCTACCTGCGAAACGCACTGGGCCGCGATGTCCTGGTGAGCATGTACCTGGGGCCAGCCCGGGCGAACCGCAAGCCGGTGCTGCAACTGCTCACCCCGGCTGGCCAGCTCGCCGGATTCGCCAAGATCGGCGCCAGCCCGCTGGCGCGGGCGCTGGTGCACGCCGAGCGGGACGCGCTCATCCGGCTCGCCACCGCCGGATTGGCCGATGTCACCGTGCCCCGGGTCCTGCACTACGGCGAATGGCGCGACGTGAACGTCCTGGTGCTCAGCGCCCTGCCGGTGTGGCAGCGCCGCCAGCCCGTCACCGCGGTGAGGCTCGCCGCAGCCATGAGCGCCGTGGCCGGCGTCGGCGGCACGGCGCGCGAGCCACTCGCGGCGGGACCCTACTGGCAGCGGCTCGGCGACCGGCTGGCGGCCGCGGACGAGAGCGCCGAGCGCGACGCACTGCAGGGCGCGCTGGCCACGCTGGCGGCGCGGGCTGGCGACACGCCGCTGGATCTGGGCAGCTGGCACGGCGACTGGACTCCGTGGAACATGGCGAGCACCACCATCGGGCTGCTGGTATGGGACTGGGAACGCTTCACCAGCGGCGTTCCGCTGGGCTTCGACGCGCTGCACTACCAGCTGCAGAAGGACGTGGTGCCCGGGCACCGCGATCCCAGGGACGCGGCGGCGAGCTGCATCTCCGAATCTCCCCGGCTGCTCGCGCCGTTCGGGATCGGCGCCAGCGAAGCGCGGATAACCGCTGCCCTGTACCTCGCCGACCTCGCGACGCGCTACCTTACTGACCGGCAGGCACAGGCGAGCGCGCGGCTCGGCGCCCCCGGAGGATGGCTGATCCCGGCGGTTGCCGACGAAGTGGCGCGGCTGTGACGAGTCAGATGGCGCAGAGCACGCAGGGACCAGGGCAGGCCGGCGCCAGAGCAGGCAGTCACCAGAGCAGAAGGGTGCAGACGCTTCATGGCTAGCTCATCGGCCGTGTCTCCCGCACTGCGGCGGGCGGCGCAATCGGCATCAGCGACGGTCGGCCAGCTGACCCACCAGGCGCGGATGCTGCCCGGATTCCTGGTCGTCGGCGCCCAGCGGTGCGGCACGACCTCGATGTACCGCGCGCTCGTCCAGCACCCGGCGGTGATGAAAGCAGTGCTGCAGAAAGGCGTGCACTACTTTGACACGGACTACGGCCGGGGGATGGGGTGGTACCAGGGTCATTTCCCGCTCACGGCGCACGCGCGCTGGGTCGGGCGGTCGGCCGGGATGCCGCCGGTGACCTTCGAGGCCAGCCCGTACTACATGTTCCACCCGCTGGCCGCCGAGCGCATTGCCCGTGACCTGCCCGGCGTGCGGCTGCTGGTGATGGTGCGCGACCCTGTCGAGCGGGCCTATTCCGCGCACGCCCACGAGCTGGCCCGGGGATACGAGACCGAGCCGTTCGAGCGGGCGCTGGAGCTTGAGGCGGCCCGGCTGGACGGCGAGGACGAGCGCCTCGTGGCGGATCCGTTCTATGTGAGTCTCAGCCATCAGCACCAGGCTTACCGTGCCCGCGGGCGGTACGCGGAACAGCTGGAGCGCATGGAGAAGCTCGTCGGCCGCGACCGGATTCACGTCGTGGACAGCGCTGCCTTCTTCGCCGACCCCGGGCCCGCCTTCGGCGGGGTGCTTGACTTCCTCGGCCTGCCGCGCCGCGCAGGTGTCGTCTTCGACCGGCACAACGCCCGCCCCCGCTCGCCCATGACCGAGGCGCTCAGGACCGAGCTGGAGGAGTACTTCCGACCCTACGACACGCGCCTGGCCGGATGGCTGGGCGGGGAACCGAGCTGGCGGACATGACCATCACCCCTGACGCCCAGGCGGAGGCCGGCCCGGCCGGGTCCCCCGACGTCACCTGGGAGCGCATGCTGCGGCTCAGCGCGCTCGGGCTCGTGACAGACTTCCGCGAGCGCCGCCGCGAGCCGGGGCTTCGCAAGCGGCCGTCGGCCCGTGCGCTCGACCCCCGCCTGCACCGGCCGATCTTCATCCTCGGCGCGCCCCGGTCGGGCACCACCTTCCTCGGCAGCTGCATCGGACGGCTGCCCGAGGTCTCCTACCATTTCGAGCCACGGCCGACAAAGGCCGCAGCCCGGTGCGTGTACGACGGGTCGTGGAGCGAGCGGCGCAGCGCCGCGGTCTTCCGGCTGTCCTATTCCGCCCTGCTGCTCGCCGCCCTGGATGGCGGGCGCCGCTTCGCGGAGAAGAATCCCGAGAACAGCTTCGTGGTCCCGTTCCTTGCCAGGACGTTTCCGTCGGCGCAGTTCGTCCACATCATCCGGGACGGACGCGACGCCGCCGTCTCGCACGCGGAGCAGCCGTGGCTGGCTGCGGCGTCGGCGGGAGACGCTCGCTACGGCCGGGGCGGGCAGCGCTGGGGCCCGTACCCGAGGTGGTGGGTGGAGCCAGCTCGCCGGGCGGAGTTCACCGGCGTGCCGGACATCGTCCGGTCCGCATGGTCCTGGCGCCGGTTCACCGAGGCAGCGCTGGACGGGCTGGCCGGCCTGCCGGGCGGCCGGCTGATCGAGTTGCGGTACGAGTCGGTGGTGCGCGATCCCGCTGGCACCGCCGATCAGCTGGCCGGCTTCCTCGGCACCTCGGCGGCCGGCCGGCGCGCGCTCGGCACCGGGCTGGCCAGGGCAAGGACCAGCTCGATCGGACGGTGGCGGGAAGCACTCGGCGACCGCCAGCTCGCCGAGGTGACGGCCGAGATCGGACCGCTGCTCGCCCAGCTCGGATACGGCCCGTGATGGCGCGCCGGCCTATCCCCGATGAGCGCCAGCCAGCGCCGCCGGCCAGCGAGCCAGCGCCGCCCGCTAGCCCGCCAGCGCCGCCCGCCAGCGCCGCGGTCTTCACGCCGCCAGCGACACGGGAGTTCCTCGGCATCCGGGTGGACGCGCTGACGGTGCGCAGCATGTTCGAGGCCACGGCCGCGGCCATCGCCGGACACCAGCGGATCGTCATCGCGAACCACAACCTGCACAGTCTCTATCTCCAGCGACGGTCAGCGGGCATGCGGAGGTTCTTCGCGCAGGCGGATTACGTGCACGCGGACGGCATGTGGATTGTCCACCTCGCCCGGCTCTTCGGCCAACCGCTGAGCCGGGAGAACCGCATCACCTCCCTGGACTTCCTCGGCCCGCTGCTGGAGATGGCGCAGCGCGAGAACTGGCGGGTCTTCTTCCTCGGCGGGACCGCCTCGGTCACCGGGCGATTCGAGCGGTACATCCGTGCGACCTACCCGGCACTGTCCTCGCGGCACCGCGACGGCTACTTCGACATGCGCCCCGGCGCCGCGGAGAACGAGGAGGTCCTGGCCGGGATCCGGGCCTATGCACCGCACATCCTCTTCGTCTGCATGGGGATGCCGAGGCAAGAGCGGTGGATCCACGCCAACCGGGATCAGCTGGCTGCGAACGTGACCTTCCCGCTCGGCGGCATCATGGACTACCTGGTCGGGGAGACGGCGACGCCGCCGCGCTGGACCGGGCCACTGGGCGTCGAATGGGCCTACCGGCTGCTGCACGACCCGCGGCGGCTGGCGGGCCGCTACCTCTGGGAGCCGCTCTGCCTGGCGCCCTGGATCACCCGCGAGGCTCTCCGCGCACAGCGCCGCCGCGGGCGGCGCCCGCGGTCACCGGCCGCTAGCCCGACAGGCGGACACCACTCGGATTGAAGTAACGGCTGTCCGCGATGACCCGGAACTCCCGCAGCGCCGCGGTATCGCCGGCCAGGCCGAAGCTGTCCGAGGCGACCGAGCCGAGCGGATCAGCGTCGAAGTACACGACGGCCTTGATCTGCGGGTCGGCCTGCACCGTCTGCGCCGACGCGCGCAGCCATTGCGCCCGCTGCTGCGGCGGGTAACTCCGCGGTACGCCGTACTCGCCGATCATGACCGGCTTGGGGTGGTGCGAAGCCCAGCGCAGGAAGGACTGCACGGTGCCGGCAAATGGCTGGTACGGCCCGGAGCCCGGGTAAGCGTCGGCGCAGATCCAGTCCACTTCGGCGTTGCCCGGGTAATAGGCGGCCGCGTTGCCGCCCGGCTGGAAGCCCTTGGCGGTCGGGCACCATACCCAGGCGACGTTGCCGACATGCTGCTGGGCGAATATGGCCCGGACGTGACGCCACGCGGCGATGAAATCCGCCGGGGAGCCGACGACGCCGCTCAGATTGGGCCGGTCCATCTCCCAGCGCCATTCCAGGAATACCGGCTTGCCGGTGGCTTTGATCTCTCGCGCGCGCTGCCGGATGAGGCTGTCATCGGCACCGGACGCGACGGCGCGGCTGTCGGTCCCGGTCCACGAAAGCAGCAGCATGCTGCCCTGCCGGAGGGCCGCGAGGTCGCTCTGCGTCGGGAAAGCGCCATGCCAGGTGAGATAGACATGCACGATGTCGAGCCGCCGGCCGAGCTGGCTCTGCAGCGCGTCGACTCCCGCGATCTGCGAGGCCTGATCGTAGAGCTGAGGCCGGACCCAGGCACCAATGTAGGCACCGTGAGCCGGTATTTTCGGCCCATAGCGAGATGGTGCTATCGAGGACAGGTTTGGCGTCCGGAAGGAGCCCGGGCTGACGCCGCCGCCATTGACCACCGCGACCGTGATGACAGCCGCAATGGCGACGGCGACGGCCGCGGTAACAACAGCCAGCCGTGTTCTCGACATCTCACCACCATTCCCCCGTTTTCCCGTAACAGGATGATGCCGATGGCGGGCCGGCCATAGCGGGCTCAGATCCCGTGGCCCCTGGCGTTCAGCTGCTTCAGCACGGTCTCGCCGGACAGCAGCCCGGTGTTCACCGCAACCGCGAACGGCACGCGGCGTTCGTGCCAGTTGCTGCGCAGCGCCCGGGTCGTCCACCGCCAGGCCTCCGCCCGCCTGCCCAGGCAGGCGTTGGCGAAGGACAGCTGCGCGTAGACCCGGGCGGCGCCCGGCGGGCAGCC
>JBEKFH010000254.1:0-7068 GCA_050013415.1 Streptosporangiaceae bacterium
GGGCTGTCCGGGTCCGGGTCCGCGGCCGGGCTGTCCGGGTCCGGGTCCGCGGCCGGGCTGTCCGGGTCCGGGTCCGCGGCCGGGCTGTCCGGGTCCGGGTCTGGAGACGGGTCGGCTGGATCCGCGCCCGGGCTGTCCGGGTCCGGGTCCGGGTCCGGGGGCGGCCTGGCCTGGTCCGGGTCCGGGGGCGGGCTGTCCGAGGGCGAGTCGGCTGGATCCGCGTCGTCGGCCGGGTCTGCGGCCGGGTCGGCGTGGCTGGCCGGGTCTGGGTCTGCGGGCGATTCGGCCGGGCCCGCGGGGTCAGCACAGGACTTTTATGGGCTCCGAGGGGACTACGGTTCCGCTGGTGATTACGGTTCCGCGGGCGGCTACGGTTCCGGCAGCTACGCACCTAGCGGCGGTCATGGCCCGGCCGGCGACTATGCCCCGGGCGGCGGCTACGGTTCCGGCGGCGACTATGCCACCGGTGGCGACTATGCCCCTGGTGGCGGGTATGCATCCAGCGGCTACGCCCCGGCCGGCGACTATGCCCAAGGCGGCGGCTATGGTTCCGGCGCGTATGAGCCGTCTGATGGGTACCTGGCGCCGGATCCTTATCTCTCCGGGCAGTCGTATTACTCGCCAGATTCGTACGGCTCGGCAGACCTGTACGGCCCGCCCGGTTCGTTCGCCCCGCCCGTCCCGCCTACCCCGCTCGCTCCATCCGGGCTCGGAGATCTGGCCGGGCTCGGAGATCCGGCCGCTGTGCGCGGCTCGCATGCCGCGGCCCCGCTAGACGCGCCGGCTGGCCTGGCGGCCGAGGCTCCGTCAGGCATCGCCGCCTCGACGGCCCCGCCAGCTGCCGGCTTTCCGCTGGCGCCGGACGACCCGCTGGTGGCCTACACCCGGCCGCCGGCCGGCGGCAGCGGCGGGTACAGCCCACCCGATGGCCTGGCGGGCGGCGGCCCGGCGGACCGGGCCCATCAGCAGGCCGCCGAGCCAACCGAGAGCCTGACCCCGGAATTCCTGCTCCCTGGCAGGCGCCGGGCGCCCTCACCGGGCTGGCGCCGGCTTCTCTACCAGGCGACCGGGGGCCTGCTGCGGGTGCCCGCGTCAGCGGCGGAACTGCGCCGCCGGGACATGATCAACCGGATCCGCACGCCGGTGGCCGGCGGTCATCACCGGGTGGCGATACTGAGCCTGAAGGGTGGCGTGGGCAAGACCACCACCACCGTCGGGCTCGGCGCGACGCTGGCGTCCCTGCGCGGCGACCGCGTCATCGCGGTGGACGCCAATCCCGACCGGGGCACCCTGTCGGACAAGATCCGGCTGGAGACCGCCGCGACCGTGCGAGACCTGCTGAACGAGCGCGGCCAGATCGAGCGGTACGCCGACGTCCGGGCCTTTACCTCGCAGGCGGCGAGCAGGCTGGAGGTACTCGCGTCGGATCGCGATCCGACCGTGTCCGTCGCCTTCGGCGGGGATGACTACCGCGAGGTCTGCAAGGTTCTCGAGCACTACTACTCGATCTGCCTGACTGACTGCGGGACCGGCCTGCTGCACTCGGCGATGAGCGGGGTGCTCAGTCTCGCGGACCAGATCGTGCTGGTCAGCTCGCCGTCAGTGGACGGCGCGCGGAGCGCCAGCGCCACGCTCGACTGGCTGGCCGCGCACGACTACGGCGACCTGGTGCAGGGCGCCGTCGTGGTGCTCTCGATCGTGCGCCCGAGCAGCCGGAGCACGGTGGACGTGGACCGGCTTGAGCAGCACTTCGCTGCCCGGTGCCGGGCGGTGACCAGGATTCCTTACGATGCGCACCTGGAAGAGGGGGCCGAGGTCGAGCTCGAGGAGATGAGCCGGCCCGCCGCCGACGCCTACCTCACGCTGGCGGCCCTCGTCGGCGACGGGCTCGCCTGGCCGCGGAAGGCAGCGCGGCTGGCGCCGTAGCCGAGCACGCGACGCTACGAGGCCGGCCCGGCGCACTGCGTTCTGAATGGCAAGTGCCACCCGCGGGCAGGCCGGCTGCCAGTAACCGGCCAGCCTCCGTCACCGTCCTGCGGGCTGAGTCCGCTGTCCCGCCCAGCCTGCAGGCTGGACGCGGGCCGGTTCTCGCATGCGAATACGCGCTTAACGGTGCGGCCAGGGCCGGGCCGGGCAAGACTAGGAGCTGCTGACCAGGGAAGGGACGGCACAGGGACGCGCTCGCCCGCGTTCATGACCGCCGGGATCGGGCTGGCCCGGTAAGCCGCGAACCGGAGACGTTAAGGCAGGGATCCAGTGAAAGACACGTGGGGGGCACGGGAGCTCCCGGTGCTGACGGCAACCGTTGCGCTGCTCGAGGACAGCTACATGGTCACGGTCAGCGACATCGCTGAGCGGACCGGCCTCGGGCTCGCCGAGGTGGCCCGCTCCCTGGACGCGATGGACCCGACCTACGTCGACTTCCGCAAGACCATGACCGGCGGAGACCCGCGTTTCTGGTATGTGCTCAAGGTGACGCCGGCGGCCCGCGAGGAGGTCGGCCAGTGGCCGGCGCCGGCCAGCCTGATCGACCGGCTGGCCGGCGCATTCGGCGAGGCCGCTCAGCGGGAGTCAGATCCCATCCGGCGGGACCAGCTCCGCCATGCCTCGGCATTGCTCGGCGGGCCGGTCAGGAACGTCGCCGTGCAGGTGGCGTCTGACGTCCTGGCACGCTCGGCCTGGATCAGCTGACGGACGGCCCGCCCGGCGGGCTGACGGACCCGGGGCTGCCGGGCCTGGAGAGCTGCCGGGCCTGCCCTCCCGCCGTGCTGGGCGGCCAGGGCTATTGCGCGCCTTTCGGATAACTGTATACAGTTTCAGGGTCCCAGTTCGCTGATACCCCGATGGTGCGATGCCGATGCCGGTGCCCTTGCCGGGAACCGGGTTCGCCGCCCTGGAACCCAAGGGAGAGATCGATGGTGACTTCCGCCGCGGCGCCGTCCACCGAGTACATGGTGCGGGAACTGTGGGACCGCCAGCAGATCAGCGACGTCATGCTGCGTTTCGGGCGCGGCCTGGATCTGCATGACTGGGAGATGTACGCGGCTACGCTGACCGACCCGTTCGAGGTGGATTTCTCTGACCTCACCGGGCGGCCGCCCGCCACCACGACCCCCAAGGACTGGGCGCGCTTCGCCAGTGCCTGCCTGGAGCGGCTCACCGTCATGCACCAGTACTCCAACTTCCTCGTCACCATCCACGGTGACGAGGCGGACGGCGTCTTTTACCACGTCTCGCGCCACCGGCTGCCGAACACCCACGGCGATGACCATTACACCCAGTACGGCTGGTACGAGAACTCGTTCCGCCGCACCGCGGACGGCTGGAAGATCAGCAGGCTCAAGCACACCTTCCAGTGGTGCGACGGCAATCCGACCTTGATCGACCTGTCCGACCCGGCATGGCAGGAGGCCGCTGCCGCGGTTTTCGGATCCGGCTGAGCATCAGGTTCTGCGGCACCGAGGGTTTCCCGGCACCGAGTTTTCTCCGCACTGAAAGGTCTTCCTCGCACTGAAAGGATCGGGCGCCATGACATCCACGCATGCCCTGGAGCATCACACCGCGCAGGTCAACGGAACCAGGCTGCATTACGTCACGGCCGGCCAGGGCCCTGCGGTGATGCTGCTGCACGGATGGCCGCAGACCTGGTACGAGTGGCGCCATGTGGTGGGCCTGCTCGCCGACGACTTCACCGTGGTCGCGCCGGATCTGCGCGGCTTCGGCTACTCAGCCAAGCCTGCCGCAGGTTACGACGCCGGCACCATGGCCGCCGATCTTGCCGCGCTGAGTGACCACCTGGATCTCCGGGAGATAACCGTGATCGGCCATGACTGGGGCGCGGTATTCGGCTATGTGTACGCGGCGGCCTCACCCGATCAGGTATCGGCGCTGGGGATCGTCGAGATGGCCCTGCCAGGCGTCGGCGTCATGGAGCAGGCGATGGCGCCCCAGCCCGGCGGCAATTTCCTGTGGCACATGGGCTTCCAGTCCGTCCCCGACCTCCCCGAGCTGCTGATCCAGGGCAAGGAGCGACCCTATCTGCGCTGGTTCTTCGAGCACTTCGCCTACGACCCTGCCGCCATCACCGCGGCCGACCTGGACGAGTACGTCGACGCCATCGGCCAGGTCGGGGCGCTGCGGGCGGGGCTGGCTGTCTACCAGGATTTCTTCCTCAGCGCCGAGCAGGTCGGCGCGCACGCGAAGAAGCCGCTTTCGATTCCGGTGCGGGCCTACGGGGGCGCGGCGTGCCTCGGCGGCCTGACGCTGGCATCGGTGCAGGCCGTCGCTCCGCACGCCCAGGGCGGGGTCATCGACCGGTGCGGGCACTGGGCAGCCGAGGAGCGGCCTGATTTCGTCGCCGGGCTTGCCCGCGAGCTTGCCCGGGCGCAGTGAGGCTCACCCCGAGCCGGCTCCGGACGGCGATCCGGGGCCGGCGACTGGCCGGATCGCCTCCTCCACCCAGGACCGCAGGGCCGCGGCCGGCGCGGCCCCGACCTGCCGCGCCGTCACCTGCCCGTCCCGCAGCACCAGCAGGGTCGGAATGGACTGCACCCCGAAACGCTGCTGGAGCCGGGGCGAGTCATCCACGTTGACCTTGACCAGCTTCATCCGCCCGGCCAGCTCGGCGGCGACCTGCGCCAGCGCGGGGCTGACCATGCGGCAGGGGCCGCACCACGGTGCCCAGAGGTCGACCACCGCGGGGACCGAGGCGCGCTCGGCGATCTCGGCGAAGCTGTCGTCGTCCGCGTCCACCACCCAGGGCAGCGGCTGATGGCAGTTGCCGCACCGCGGGGTCCCGGCGGCGGAGGCGGGCACCCGGTTCCTGCGCCCGCAGTGCTGGCACCGGATTATCTCATCAGTCATCCGCCGCTCCTTGCCAGCTCAGTCATCCGCCGCTCCTGCACAGCAGGTGCCGGGCTGATGGTGCTCATGAGGCGATGCTGTTCAGCACGGTGAGCTCTTCCCCGGACAGGGCCAGCGCGGCGCCGGCGACGTTGTCGCGCAGATGGGCGACGGATGAGGTTCCGGGGATGAGCAGGATGTTCGGTGAGCGCTGGAGCAGCCACGCCAGCGCGACGGCCATCGGCGTTGCGCTGAGACGGGCTGCGACTGCGTTCAGTTCATCGGACTGGAGCGGGGAGAAACCGCCGAGCGGGAAGTAGGGCACGTAGGCGATGCCGCGGGCGGCCAGGGAATCGATCAGGTCGTCATCGCTCCGGTGGGCGAGGTTGTAGAAGTTCTGCACGCACGCGACCGGCGCTATGGACTCTGCCTCGGCGATCTGCCCGGCCGAGACCGTGCTGAGACCGAGATGCCTGATCAGTCCCTCCTGCTGCAGCTGCGCGAGCACGGTGAACGGCTCGGCAATGGAGCCGGGAGTGGGACTGTCGAGCCCGCCAACGCGCAGGTTGACGACGTCAAGCGCGTCGAGTCCGAGGTGATCCAGGTTGTCGTGCACGGCCTGGCGCAGCTGCCCGGGCGCGAGCGCCGGGGGCCAGCCGCCCTTGGCGTCGCGCAGCGCTCCGACCTTCGTGACGATGTGCAGTTCGTCAGGGTAGGGATGCAGGGCCTCCCTGATGATCTCGTTGGTGACGTACGGGCCGTAGTAGTCGCTGGTGTCGATGTGGTTGATACCCAGCTCGATCGCTTCGCGCAGCACGGCAACAGCAGCGTGGCGGTCGGCCGGCGGGCCGAACACGTGCGGGCCTGCCAGCTGCATCGCGCCGTACCCCATGCGGGTGACGGTCAGATTCCCGGCCATGGCGAACGTGCCGCCGGGAAGCGTCTTCGTTGTCATGAGGATTCCTTTCCTAGCCGTGTGACGTGAGGTCCTAGTCGTGTGACGTGCGGCTTCAGCCGTGTGAGGTGAAGTTCAGCGGGCAGCGTGGGGTTTCAGCCGGGCAGCGCGAGGTCCAGCTCGAGCCAGTGAGCCAGGTCCCTGATCTCGTCATCCACTGCGGCGGTCATGACCGCGTCGAACGCCGTGTCCTGATGGATCGCGCTGACCCGCAGCACCCCGGCCTTGCGGTCGGCGGTGGCGTCGAGCTTGCCCACCAGCCGGTCGCCGCAGAGGATCGGCAGCGCGAAGTAACCCCAGCGGCGCTTCGCAGCTGGCTTGTACATCTCCAGCTGGTAGTCGAAGTCAAAGATCTCGGCCGTCCGCCTGCGGTCATGTATCAGCCGGTCGAAGGGGGACAGCAGTGCCGCCCGCCCCGAGAACGGCTGGCCCAGCAACGCGGGGTCGACTCGCCAGGTGCCCTTGACGCCCTCCACCACGGCCGGCTCGCCCGCGTCGCCCGCGTCCGCCGGCTCGACCGGGCACTCCGGTCCCCGGGCGCGCGCAATGCCCAGGGCCCGCAGCCGCCGCTCGTTGCGGATGCGCAGCGCCTCGTCCCTGGGGATCACCGGGTCGTCGGGGTAGACCCGGGTTGCCAGATCCCACAGCCGGTCGCCGCCGCGGCGCCCGGCGATGGCGACCTCGCCGCGCAGCACCATGAACTCCAGCAGTTGCGTGACGTTGCGGTTGTCGGTCCACCCGGTCGACCGCCATGGCACCGTGCAGGTGTCCGGAAGGTCGCGCGACGGCAGTGGTCCCGCGGAGCCAAGCCGGTCGAGAATGTCCCGGCGGCACGCGTCGTTGGCCCGCACCCAGTCACGCTGAAACGCCCGCCAGCCGGCCAGCTCCTTGCCCTCGGCCCGATCCCAGCTGGCCATGTCGGCGCGGTAGAGCGCCAGGTCCTCGCTGGGCCTGATCATCGCCCGCAGTTCGAGCAGCGTCCGGTCCGCAAGCGCTTTGCCCAGGTCGGCTGGCGAGTACGGCGGCCCGAGGCGGCTCCAGGCCACCAGGTCGGCACTCGGCGCGATCGCCGCGACGGGATCGATCTGGAGCAGGGTTAGCCGGCGGACCACGTCGGGCAGCCCGCCCGGCCGCGGGCGGTCCAGGAGCTGCGCGCGCACGGCAATGCGGCGCGCGTCGAGCCGGGAGAGCTCGTGGACGGTCACGCCTCGAGGTTATGGGACGGGGCCCCGGCATCGGACTCCGGTGGCCGCGGCGGCCTTGACCGGGGG
>JBEKFH010000255.1:0-7052 GCA_050013415.1 Streptosporangiaceae bacterium
GGTCGGCGGCGACGCGATCATGTTCGGGCTGATGATGCTCGTCTTCCTCATGTGGAGCCGCGATGAGCGGCCCGCGAGCGGGCGGGGCTGGCTGGAGGATGTCCGGCGGACCAGCATGGGCAGCCTTGTCGCCTCCCATGCCGCCGTCGCCTCGCCGGGCGGCGATCAGCCGGGCGGCGATCAGCCCGCCACTGGCCCGGCCGCCGCCGGTGACTGGTCCGGCCGCGGCAGCGTCGACGATGACGAGCATCTAGCCGCCTATAACGCATTCCTGGCGCGGCTGAACAAATCAGAGCCCGGTCGCCAGCGCTGATCTGCGCCGGACGGCCCGGCCGGCCGGTCACGATTGCCGGTCACGGTTCTCCCGGCCGGCTCCGCGGTGGCTTGCCGCTGGCGGCACACCCGCCCCCGCCTCCCCGTTATCTCGCTTCCTGGTGAACCTGCCGGGTGACGCGGCCGTTACCAGGGGTGGCAGCTTGCGCGTGGCGTCGTCCCGCGCAGCGCGAGCCGACTGCCTCCGCTGCCTCAGTGCGCCGGTCCCGGCAGCCAACCGATCGGGAAGGAGCACGCTGATGTCAGTGATTCACAAGGCCGCCGCCGCGGCCGTCACCGCGGGACTGGCTGCGATGGCCGGGCTGGTGATGACCCCCGCGGCCGGTGCGACGGCCCGCGCGCCGTCCTCCTTCATCGGGCATTTCCACAAGCTCAGAACCGTCGGCTCGACGGTGCCGCGCAACGGGGACATTAACCCGTACGGGACCGTGGTGATCCGCCGTAGCATCGGCAGGCTGCGCCGGGGCGACGTGCTGATCAGCAACTTCAACGACAAGGCGAACCTGCAGGGCACCGGCACCACCATCGTGGAGGTCAGCCCGCGCGGTCGCCTGACGACGTTCGCGCGGATCACCGCTTCCGGGCTGCCCGGCGCCTGCCCTGGCGGCGTCGGCCTGACCACCGCGCTCGCCGTTACCCGCGGCTGGGTCATCGTCGGCAGCCTGCCCACGTCCGACGGAATGTCCCCCACCGCCAGGGCCGGATGCCTGATCGTGCTGGACAGCCGGGGGCGGGTGCGGGAGACGTTCGCCGGGCATGGCATCAACGGGCCGTGGGACATGACCGCGCTCACCACGGGCTCATCCACCGACCTGTTCGTCACCAACGTGCTGAACGGCACCGTCGCGGCCAGCCCCGCCGTGGTGCACCGCGGCACGGTGCTCAGGCTGACGCTCGGGTTCCCGGCCGGCCAGCCGCCCGCACTGCTGGCGGTGACCACGATCGGCTCCGGGTTCGCCGAGCGCACCGACCCGGCCGCGC
This sequence comes from Streptosporangiaceae bacterium, assembly GCA_050013415.1. GTDB lineage: Bacteria > Actinomycetota > Actinomycetes > Streptosporangiales > Streptosporangiaceae > Palsa-506. Next base: position 1,315 of record JBEKFH010000255.1, read on the forward strand.
TGGTCGTCGGCCCGACCGGAGTGGGGCTAGGCGCCGGCGGCACGCTGTATGTCGCCGACAGCGTCAGGAACAGGATCACCGCCATTCCCGCCGCGACATCGCGCAGCACAAGCGCGGGCACCGGCACCACGCTGACCTCGGGCGGCGCGCTCAGCACCCCGCTCGGCCTGATCATCGCGCCGGACGGCGACGTGCTCACCGTCAACGCGGGCAACGGCGAGATTGTCGAGACCACACCGGGCGGCGTCCAGGTCGCCACCCGCCAGCTGGACAGCTCGGGCACCCCTCCGGGCGCCGGGGCCCTGTTCGGCCTGGCGGACCGGCCAGGCGGGCGGGGGGTCTACTACGTGGATGACGCGACCAACACGCTGCGCCTGCTGCACTAGCCACGGGTCCGGCTGGGCCAAGCTGCTGGTTCGCTGGCGCCGGCTGGCTGGCTGCGGGCCGCGCGCGACACGCCGGCAGCGCTTTCTACGGCAATCTAAGGAATGCGCTAGATCACGCCATAGGCTCCTATGACGTGGACCCCGTACGCAATCCCTACGCGCCGGGCGCCGGCCAGCGGCCCCCCGAGCTGGCGGGCCGTGATCGCGAGATCGGGCAGTTCGAGGTCGTGCTCGAGCGTGTCGCGCGCGGCCGCCCCGAGCGCAGCATGGTCCTGACCGGCCTGCGCGGCGTGGGCAAGACCGTGCTGCTGAACGCGTTCAGGTCAATGGCGATGCAGCGGCTCTGGGGCACCGGCAAGATCGAGGCCCGGCCGGAGCAGTCGATCAGGCGGCCGATGGCGGGTGCGCTGCACATGGCCGTGCGCGAGCTCGCGCCCCGGCACCGGGCCCCGGACCGGATCGACCATTTCCTGGGCGTACTCAAGGCGTTCTCGATCCGCGATCCGGCCGCGCCGAAGGGGTCGCTGTCCGCGCAGTTGGGCATCGACGTCCCCGCGGTCCGCGGCCGGGCCGATTCCGGCGACCTCGAGATCGACCTGACGGAACTGCTGGCCGATGCCGCGTCGGTCGCCGCCGACCTCGGCGTCGGCATCGCCCTGTTCGTCGACGAGATGCAGGACCTGGCCGGCCCGGACGTCTCCGCGCTGTGCGCCGCCTGCCACGAGCTCTCGCAGTCCGGCGGCCCGCTGATCGTGGTCGGGGCCGGCCTGCCGCACCTCCCGTCGGTGCTGTCAGCGAGCAAGAGCTACTCGGAGCGGCTGTTCAGGTACGTGCCGATCGACCGGCTGGATCGTGACGCCGCCGATGTCGCGCTGCTCGCGCCGGCCCGGCGGGAAGGCGCGGACTTCGAGCGGGCAGCCCTTGACGCGCTGTACGCGGCGGCCGACGGGTACCCGTACTTCGTGCAGGCCTACGGCAAGGTGACCTGGGACGTCGCCGCCCGCAGCCCGGTGACGGCCGGCGACGTCAGCGTCGCTGGCCCGGTCGCCGCGAGCGAGCTCGCGGTCGGCTTCTTCGGCAGCAGGTACGAGCGCGCCACCCCGGCCGAGCGCGAGTACATGCGGGCGATGGCGGTGCTCGGCGACGAGCCCGTGCAGACGGCGCAGGTCGCCGATGAACTGGGCCGCAAGCCGTCCAGCGTCTCGCCGGCGCGCGACAGCCTGATCAAGAAGGGGCTGATCTACAGCTCAGAGCGCGGCCTGATCGCCTTCACCGTCCCGCATTTCGGCCGTTTCCTGCGCGCGCAGCCCAGCTGACTGCCTCCCCGGTGCCCGGGCCCGCTCGCCATTTCTCCCGCATTCTGCGGCTGTCTACCGCTGACCCTAGAGATCCCTAGAAAGCGGCAGATCGGCGGCCTCGGATCCCCGGGCGGCCGGTATCCGGAGGCCGGGATCGGTCAGCGCGGAGAGCGCCGGAGCGGGAACGCGGACGAGCGGGCGGGTCCGCGCGGGATCGCCTGCCGGGCAGTCGGCTGATGTCACGGCCAGCCCGGCCGGCCCGGCTGGCACGCTGGCCGCGTCGACGATCGCCGCCTGGATGGCCGGCCGGTGCTTCCGGAGGAACACGGCGAACACCACCTCGACCGGCCTGCCGTTTGCCTCGCCCGGGTACACCAGGTACCGCCAGCACAGCTCCCGCCACATATCGACCGGCTCGGCCGCGGTGATGATGCTGGCGTGCCTGCGCCACACCGAGCTCCGGCGCAGCGCGGTCACCGTCCGCGCCGCCGGTACGACGCGCAGCTCGCACGGCTCCGAGTAGCCGAGCCGGATCAGTCCTTCGCCGACCTCGGGCGACAGCATCGCGATCACCGCGAGCTCGGCTGCGAAGAGGCCGAGCGGCAGGATCGCCGCGACGCCAGGCATTGGCGGCCGCAGCGGCGGCAGGCCCACCGTGATCAGCGCGGCGACGGCGAGCAAGGCGGACCTGGCCAGGGCGCGGGCGCTGACCGGGCCCGTGCTGAAGTCGCCGAAGCACCCGCAGCCGACATCCGGCCTGCTTCCGCGCAGTTCGATCAGGGCGCCGGTCGCGACGAGGAACAGCAGCGCGGTACCGAGCCGCACAGCGTCGGCGGGCGCCCCCCGGCCGATCTGCCCGGCGGTGAGGATCAGCCCGACGCCGAGCACGAACTCGCATCCGCACATCGCCGCGGCGACCGGGCGCCGCAGGCCCATGGGGAATAGCACGGTCGGGCCGAGCGCGGCTGCGGCCGAGCGCGTGCGCAGCATCGCCGCGAGCTTCGCGGCGCATCCGCCGAGCAGCATCGACGCCAGCAGCGGGACCTGGACCTCGCGTATCACGACCGGCAGCAGCATGATCAGCCGCCGATCGTGATCGTCGCGTTGAAGCAGCCCCGCTCCAGCTCGCCGCCGAGCGCGACAAAGCTGGCCTGGGTCAGGTCGGCGACCCGGCTGCGCGGCGAGGTACCGCAGGTGACGCAGCGGTCGTTGAACAGCCGCCCGACGGCGGCGCAGCTGTTAACCGGCAGGGCGCAGGAACTTCCCGTGCAGTCATTCCTGACCAGCAGGATGCTGCCAATGGACAGGTAGGGCAGCCGCAGGTTGCCGGGAACCTGCGGGCCCGGTCCCTCGGCGCAGCGGGCCTCAGGATCAACCGCGGGATAGCCGAGCCCCGCGATTCCCGGCGGCTCGTCGCCTGGCTCATGCCACGTCGCCGACCCGCTGATGGCGTCCGGCACATGTCCGCCGGCCAGGGCGGGCGCGGGGAGGCCGGCAGCCGGCAGCTGCCGGACGCGGTAGGCAGGCTGGTAGGTGGCGGGGACGAGCGCCTCCAGCGCTCCGCTGCGGCGGAGCCCGATCACGTCGATGAGGTAGCCGGGCTCCAGGCTAGGGAAGCGGACCTGGATGCGGGCGGACGCGCGCGGCGGAATGCTGACGAGCTGGCGCTTCCTCGTCATTCCCTCGTCGACAACCAGGCCGTCGGCGGTGCGCTCGATGATCGTGCCGGTCACCCGGCCGATGTTCGCCCAGATCCGGTCGGCCACGCCGCGCGCCCTGGCCCGCAGCCGCACGACCGCCTGATCGCCTGGCCGCACCGCTGCCGGGTCCAGCGGGCCGCCCCGCCACGCGGTCGCGTCCGGGGTAAGGGCCAGCCGTTCCTGGCCGGTGCCGTGGCTTAAGACGAGGAAATGCGGGCTGACGTCAATTACCGCCCCGGTGATCGCGCGGGGCAGGTCGCCGCAGGCCGCGAACGCTGCCGCCCGGCTCCCGCCCGCCCGGCTCCCGCCCGCCCTGCTTCCGCCCGCCGGCGCGGCCGCGTCAGCCGGGCGGAAGACCGCGGCCTTCAGAAGTCGCCGCCGCGCGATCCGCGCGGCCGTCGCTGCGCCCGCGCCCGCGCAGCGACCGCAGCACGCGTGATCTGCGCAAGCGTCCAGCATCCGTCCTCCGGACTATCAGTGGCACCATCATGACCATGCGTATTCACACTGTCTCACGTTAAGCTTTTCGGTGACCTTCCCGCCGGAGGTCCTACATATACGCGTTTGCGGCCTCGCCGAAAATAGTGTCGCAATCTGTCAATATCCAGCCGACAAGCTCGTGGCAAACATCGCCGGCCGGTTATCTGGCGGTGGCTGACTGGGTACGGTGGAGGCGTGGGGCCTCGGGGGCGATCACTAAGTGGCTGATGCGCGCGCGCGCGGACCTGCGCGGGCCGGACCAGCGGATCACGGACGCCCGCCACGGCAGGCGCCCGGGCCAGGGCAGGTGCCCGGGCCAGGGCCGTCATCTGGCACAGGCGGGGGCGCGAGCCCGCCGCCAGACGCGGATGACCGTGGTTTCCGCGAGTACGTGACCAGGCGGAGCCACTCGCTGCTCCGGACGGCCTTCTTGCTCACCGGCAACCGCGCCGACGCGGAGGACCTGGTCCAGGCCGCGCTGGCCAAGACGTACCTGGCGTGGAACCGGATCGAGGACCGGGGCGCGCTGGACGGGTACGTGCGCCGCGCCATCGTCAATACCCACATCTCCTGGTGGCGTCGCCGGCGGGTGGATGAGTACCCCACCGACGAGATCCCCGACCGGGCGATCGCCGATCCGGCGGGGGACAGCGACCTGGGGGACTCGCTCCGCCGGGCAATCGACCGGCTGCCGCAGCGGATGCGGGCCGCGGTGATGCTCCGCTATTACGAGGACATGACCGAGGCAGAGGTCGCCGACGCGCTCGGGGTGAGCCTCGGGACGGTCAAGAGCACGGTCTCCCGCGCCATGGCGAAGCTCCGGATTGACGCCGAACTGCTGCCCGAGTGACACCGAGCTGCTGGCCAGGTGACGGCGAGCTGCTGGTCGAGTGACATTGCCGGCGGCGGCCGGAGTGACGTTTCGCCGTCGGCGTGGCACTATCCACCCCAGGGACAATTCCGGCCCACCCAGGGATGACTCCGGCGGCCCCGCAGCGGGCAGTCGCCGGGCACGACGGCAGGAGGTTGCTCGTGCGCAGCACGATGATGGACGTGCAACTGACCGTGACCGCGCTGATGCGGTACGGCACCTCGGCCTACGGCGACCGCGAGGTCGTGACCTGCACGCCGGACGGGACGCGGCGGCAGTCCTACGCGCTGACGGGCGCGCGCTCGGCCCGGCTGGCGAATGCACTGCGCGGCCTCGGGGTGGATGCTGACCAGCGCGTCGGCACACTCATGTGGAACAACGCCGAGCACCTGGAGGCCTACCTCGCGGTTCCCTCCATGGGCGCGGTCCTGCACACCCTGAACCTCCGGCTCGACCCCGAGGTGATCGGGTACATAGCCACCCACGCCGGCGACGACGTGGTCATCGTCGACGAGACGCTGGTCCCGCTGCTCGCCCGGGTGCTCCCGCACGCGAAGGCAATCCGGCATGTCCTGGTGACAGGAAAAGATGGCCGAACGGATAGCGCGGTGCTGGCCAGCCTCGAAGGCATGGGCCCGGAGGTGCACTCGTATGAGCACCTGCTCGCGGCGCAGCCCGACTCGTTCGACTGGCCCGAGATCGACGAGCGGCTGGCGGCCGCCATGTGCTACACGAGCGGGACGACCGGGGGCCCGAAGGGCGTGGTCTACAGCCACCGCTCCACCTACCTGCATTCGATGGGCGTCTGCCTGGGCAACGTGTTCGGGCTGTCCGAGCAGGACAAGGTCCTGCCGGTGGTGCCGATGTTCCACGCCAACGCCTGGGGACTCGCCTATGCGGCGGTGCTGGCGGGGGCGGACCTGATCATGCCGGACCGCTTCCTGCAGCCGGCGCCGCTGGTCCGGCTGATCGAGGCCGAGCGGCCGACGCTGGCCGGGGCGGT
>JBEKFH010000256.1:0-7042 GCA_050013415.1 Streptosporangiaceae bacterium
CGCCCGGCGAGGTGCAGACCGAGCATTTCGATGTCCTGATCGCCGGAGCCGGGATTTCGGGAATCGACGCCGCTTATCACCTCCGGCAGCGGTGCCCGGAAAAGAGCTTCGTCGTGCTCGATGGCTACGAGAGCTTCGGCGGTACCTGGCTGGCTCAGCGCTACCCGGGCGTCCGTTCTGACAGCGATCTTTATACGTTCGGATACGGATTCAAGCCGTGGACGGGACCGCCCATTGCCGCCGCCTCGGAGATCCTCTCCTATCTGGGCGAGGTGATCGACGAAAACGACCTTGCCCCGCACATCCGGTACCGTCACCGGATTGATTCGGCGTCCTGGTCAAGCGACGACAGCACATGGTCGGTTGAGGCGACCAGAACCGACACCGGCGAGCGGCGCCGGTTCGTGACGAACTTCTTGTGGATGTGCCAGGGCTATTACCGCCATGGCGACGGATTTACGCCCGACTGGCAGGGGGTAGATCGGTTCTCGGGACGGATCGTCCATCCGCATACCTGGCCAGACGGCCTCGACCTTGGCGGCAAGAACGTCATTGTGATCGGCTCGGGCGCCACGGCGGCAACGCTCGTGCCGGCCATCGCGGCCGACTGCGCGCACGTCACCGTCGTGCAGCGCTCGCCCACGTATTTCTATCCGGCGCCGAACTCGAACGAGGTGGCCGATATGCTCCGGGAACTCGAGATTCCCGAGGAGTGGGTGCACGAGATAGTCCGCCGGAAGATCCTGCATGACCAGCAGGCGATCATTAACCTGTCGTTCGATCAGCCCGAGTTCCTCAAGGCCGAATTGATCAAGCTGGTTCGTGACCGGCTGCCTGCCGGTTATGACGTCGAGAAGCACTTCACCCCGCGCTACCGGCCCTGGCGCCAGCGAATCGCCCTGCTCCCCGACGGAGATCTGCTGGCCGCGATCTCGTCCGGGAAAGTAACCATGGTGACCGACGAGATCAGTAAGTTCACCGAGGACGGGATTCTCCTGGTGAGCGGCCAGGAACTCGCCGCCGACATCATCATTACTGCCACCGGCTTTAACCTCAACATACTGGGCGACGTCGATGTCGTCGTTGACGGCAAGCCGCTGGACCTTGCCGATACGGTTACTTACCGGGGTGCGATGTTCACGGGGGTCCCGAATCTCGCCTGGATCTTCGGGTACTTCCGGGCGAGTTGGACGCTGCGGGCCGACCTGATATGCGACCTGGTCTGCCGCCTGCTCGAGCACATGGCCGCGCTCGGCGCCAGCAAGGTCACGCCTCAGCTCCGGCCCGAGGATGCGGACATGCCGATCCTGCCATGGGTAGATTCCGAGAACTTCAATCCCGGCTACCTGATGCGCTCGGTGGACCTGCTTCCGAGGAGGGGCGACAAGCCGGAGTGGCAGCACAGCCAGGACTACTGGATGGAGAAAGACCTTCTCTCCCGCGCCGATCTCGATGACGGCTGCCTCGTCTACGAATGACGGTGCCGCGGGTCAGTTTGACAGACTCCCGGACGATGCCGATCATAATCTTATGGCTAAGACAACGGTTGTTACTGTCACAGACGACATTGATGGCACCACCGATGCCAGCACGGTGCGCTTTGGCCTCAATGGCTCCCTATTCGAGATCGACCTAAGCCAGAAGAACAAGGCGAAGTTCGAGCAGGGTATCGCCAAGTTCATCGATTCCGGGCGCAAGGTCGGCCGGGCTGGAGCCGGGGCGGGCAGGCCCGCGAACCGGGCCGGGCGCAACGACCGGGCCGAGATCCGTGCCTGGGCGCAGGAGCAGGGCATCACCATCTCGGCGCGGGGCCGCATTAGCGCTTCGGTGATCGAGCAGTACGAGGCATCCCACTGACGGGTGAGCCACGCGCCCGGTCTCTGCCGCCAGGCTGACGAGCAATAACCGCCAGCATTCCGTCCGGCGCCTCGCACCTGTTCGTGCCCGGTCAGCGGGCGCCGGGTGCGCGGGCGGGCAGGATCGCGGTGAATCGCTGCTCCGCCCGGTCGAGCTGGTCGCGGATAGTTTTCTTGACGTCGTCGCTGAGCGGGGTGTCCGGCCGGGCGATGAGTTCGCGCAGCACCGGGACCAGCGGAGCGTACTTGCGCGCCAGCTTGTCCAGCCTGGGCCCGGTGGTGTGGATGAGCCCGGCGCCGTTGTCGGTGAAGTCGGAGATCTTGATGACCCGGGCCCACGGGCTGGCGTCCAGGCTGGCGGCCACGTGCTCGCGGTACTGCTCGCCGTGGTCCCGGCCGGGCACGTAGTCGGGATTAGTGACCGCGGCGACCAGCCCGGCGACCCGGTCGCCGAACTGCGCGGCGATGGCCGCCAGCGCTTCGGGCTGCCCGCCACCGGGGGCGATGCCGGCGGCGTGGTCCTCGACGGCATCGTGCAGCAGGGCGGCGGTGGCGACGTCGGCGTCGCGGACGTGGTAATGGCTGAGGATCCGGATGGTGACCCGGAGCAGGTGGCTGATGTAGGGCTCGCGCTGCCGCCGGTCGGCGGCGTGCAGCCGGGCGGCTAGGTCCAGTGCGCGGGTGATCTTCTCCCGGTCCGCCGCAGGGAGGTCAGCGGTCTCGATGGCGAGGCGCTCGCGCAGCCCGGCCTCGCCGTGCAGCGCGGTGATCGCGTGCAGCGGCATCGCCGCCAGCAGCCGCCGCTCGCCCGGATCCATGTCCCATCCCTACCAGACTGGCGGGGGCGCATGGTGCCCGGTTGCCGGAGGAGTTGCTCTGTTGCGGGAGTGGCTGCAGGTCAGCGTTCAATGGCTCTGCGAGACAGCTGCCGGGCAGCGATTCAGCAGCGAGCGCTGGCGGCCGGGAGGAGGACCCCGGGGTTGAGCAGCCCGAGCGGGTCGAACGCGGCCTTGACCGATCGCATGATGTCGATCTCCGCCGGGCTGCGGGACAATTCCAGCCAGCGGGCCTTGGCCCGCCCGATGCCGTGCTCCGAGCTGATCGAGCCGCCGAGGCCGGCCACCAGGGCCAGCACGGAGCCGGTGACCGCCTCCGCGTTGTCCCCGGCCTGCAGGACGTTGACGTGCAGGTTCGCTTCCGCCAGATGCCCGAAGCACACGAGCCGGGCGGCTGGTCCGGCCGCGGCGACGGCGTCCGGCAGTCGCTGGACCAGTTCGGCCAGCCGGTCGATGGGTACCGAGACGTCCAGCTTCACCGGCAGGCCGGCCGCGCTGATCGCCTCGGTGTGGCCCTCGCGCAGCGCCCACAGCCTGCCGCGGTCGGCCGCCGACGATGCCACCGTCGCATCGAGCACCTGCTCGCTCGCCTCGAGCGCGGCCATCAGGTCCTCCAGCGGCTCACCGGCGCCAGCGACCTCGATCAGGACGTAGGCCCCGCCTGCTCCCTCCAGCGGCACCGCTGCGCCGAGGTGCCGCGCGACGAGCGCGAGGCCCGGGGCGAAGCAGAGCTCGGCCGCGCTGACACCGGGCATCTTCGCCCGCAGGGCCGCCAGCAGCTCGACGGCCTCGGCGGTGCCATGCACCGCGACCAGCGCGACGGCCCGATCGGGCTCGGCGGTGACCAGGCGGAGCCGGAGCCGGGTCACGACGGCCAGCGTCCCCTCGGAGCCTGCCAGCAGGTGCCCCAGGTCATATCCGGTGCTGTCCTTGGCCAGGCCGCCCAGCCGGGAGATGACCCGCCCGTCCATGAGCACGGCCTCGGCCCCGGCGACCTGCTCGCGCATGCTCCCGTGCCGGATCACCCGGATCCCCCCGGCGTTGGTCGCGACCATGCCGCCGACGGTGGCCGAGTCCCGCGCGGCGAGGTCGACGCCGAAGTCCAGGCCTGACGCCCGCGCGTGCGCGGTCAGCGCGGCCAGCGTCACCCCGGCTCCGGCGGTGACCTGCCGGGAAGCCGGGGAGACCTCGCCGACCTCGGTGAGCCGGGTGGTGAGCAGCAGCACGGGCGGGTGCTCACCCGGCCCCGGCGGGGGCACGCTACCGCCGACCAGGCCCGTGTTGCCGCCCTGCACCACGACCGGGACACCTGCCGCGGCGCACGCGGTGAGGACATCGGCGACCTGGCTCGTGTCAGCAGGCCGGACCACGGCGCGCGAGGCGCCGGTGAAGCGGCCGGTCCAGTCGGTCTCGTAGGAGGCGCGCAGGTCACTGTCGAGCAGCAGGTGCCCGGGTCCCACGGCAGCACGCAGCGCAGCCTCCAGCGTCACGACGGGACCCGCAGCCGTGTCACGACAGGACCCGCAGCCGGATGGTCGGGCCCATTTCCCGCAGCCGGGCCACGACGGCATCCGGGTAGTCGATCGCGATGTCGGTCAGCGCGTATCCGAGATCGCCGCGAGTGCTCAGCAGCTGGGCTTCGACGTTCACGTCGTGCGCAGCAAGCACCGAGTTGATTTCCGCCATCACGCCGGGCACATTCCGGTGCAGGTGCGCCAGCCGGTGGGTGCCCGGCGCCGGCGGCAGCGCGACCTGCGGCAGGTTCACCGACAGTGACGTGGTCCCCTCGGCCATGAAATCGGCGAGCTTGCCGCCGACGAAGGCGCCGATGTCCGCCTGGGCCTCCTCGGTCGACCCGCCGATATGCGGGGTGAGGATGACGTTCGGCAGGCCGCGCAGCACCGACTCAAACTTGTTTCCTGACGACCGCGGCTCCTCAGGGAAGACGTCGACGGCCGCTCCGGCCAGATGGCCGGACAGCAGGTGCCTGCGCAGTGCCTCGTGGTCGACCACGAAGCCCCGGCACAAGTTCAGGAACAGGGCGCCCGGCCGCATTTGGCTGAACTCCCGCTCGCCGAACAGCGAGTTGTTGGACGGGCGGCCGTCCACGTGCAGGGTCACGATGTCGGAGACCTCGAGCAGTTCGTCGAGGCTGACGCAGCGCCGCGCGTTCCCGAGCGCGAGCTTGTCGGCGGTGTCATGGAAGACGACCCGCATGCCGAGCGCCTCGCTGACGACCGACAACTGCGCGCCGATGTTCCCGTACCCGACGATTCCCAGCGTGCGGCCGCGGACCTCGTGCGCGCCGCTGGCCGACTTGTCCCACGCGCCCGCGTGCATGGCGCGGTCCTTCTCCGTGAGCCGGCGGGTCAGCGCGATGATCTCGGCCAGGGTCAGCTCGACCACGCTGCGGGTGTTCGAGTACGGCGCGTTGAACACGGCGACGCCGAGCGCCGAGGCGGCCGCCAGGTCGACCTGGTCGGTGCCGATGCAGAATGCCCCGACCGCGATGAGGTCCGTGGCCGCGGCGAGGACCGCCGCGCTGAGCCTGGTCTTGGACCGGATGCCCAGCAAGGCGACACCGGGCAGCGCCGCGGCGAGCTCGGCCTCGTCGAGGGCGGACGGCAGCCCGGTGACCTCCAGCCCGGCCTCCTTGAGCAGCCGGACGGCCTCGGGATGGACATTCTCCAGCAGCAGCGCTTTCACGGGCCCCAGGCTAATGGAGGCTGGCTGCTGCTCAGCCGGGCGGCGCGGGCTGCGGGCGCCTGGGGCCCTGCTCAGCCGGGCGGCGCGGACTGCGGGCGCCTGAGGCCCTCGGCGGTGGCGGCGTAGAAGACGGGCATGGCCACCATCACGGCCAGTGCCGCGATCGGTGACCGCAATCCGATCAGCACCGGCACGAACGGCGCGATCATCCCGGCCACCGCGCGGAGCCGCTCGGTCCGGAAGAAGGCAGCGGTGACATGGTCACGCAGCAGGCGGGGGTGCCTGTGCAGGTAGCTGAACATGACGAGCCAGGTCACTGCCATCGCGGCGCTGATCACGGCATACAGCAGGAGCGCGCTGACCTTGTCGCCGTGAGTGCCGTGACCCATCGCGAAAGCCAGTTCCGCGGTCGGGAAGGGAAGTACCGAGGCGGCCAGCAGCAGTGCCAGGTTGCACCACAGCAGGCCGTTGTCAACCCGGGCGATCCGGGTGAACAGGGCATGATGGTTCACCCAGACCACGCCGATGTAGATGAAGGTCGCCACGTAGGCCAGGTAAGAGGGCCACTGCGCGACCACGTCGTGCCCGACCTGGCCGACGTGCTCGGCGGTGCGCAGATCGAGCACCAGCAGCGTGATCGCGATCGCCAGCACCCCGTCGCTGAACGCCTCGACCCGGCTGCTGTCGGCGAGTATCCGCGGCGGTTGTCCAGTCATCTCGCCGGAGCCGAACCGCGGGCAGGACCAGAACATTCCCTGACGGCGGCGGGCCGCGCGGGAAGCGGCGTGCGGTCAGCCAGCGTACTCGTGCGGTCAGCCAGCGTACTTCAGCACCAAGTCGCCGACCTGCGGGAGCGCCGCCTGGACATGTTTGACCGCGTTGCCGCGGACGCTGCCGTAGGCCTTGACGATCGTGGGCCGGCCGGAGGCCGCGGCGCGCGCGTCGGTCACGGAGATCAGGGCCTCCGACACCTCCCCGCCGCGCTTTGCCAGGTAGTCGCCGAACCCGGAGCCGCCGGAGGTGCTGAAATCCGCCCAGTACGGCTCAAGCTTGTCCGTTATCTCCGGGAGCATGGCCGCCACCATGTGCCGGATGTGGCCCGGCATAAAGGTGTTCACCGTCTTGTAGGCGATCTTGACCGCGGTCCCGGAGATGCCTGACTTATCCGAGACCTCCTGCTGTATCAGCGTGCAGCAGTCGTCGACCACATGGGGCCGCGTCCCGGGCGCGAGCAGGATCTCCTGAAGCGTGGCTGTCATGGGTATGTTCTTCTCCTTGCCGCTGGGAGCTGCTCGCCGCTGGGCGCTGCCCCTGGACTCCGCGGCGCATACCGCGATGCGCCATCCGTCACTAGACGGCGAGCACCCGGCCGCGGTTTACCCGCTGCCCGCCGCGACTAGCTGGCCTCCTTGTCCGGCCGACTGCCCCGGCCCGCTGGGCCCTTACCTCCTACGTGCGGTGAGTCTGCTGGACCCGGGGCCGGTTGCCTTGCGCGCTGGCCGCCGTCCGGGATTATCAGTACTCCGAAAAATTTTTTGCGCCTTTTTCTGCCGGGTGCCCCAGCCGGGCCTGTTTTGTCAGAGGCAGTCGATAACTTTATCGAAGAAGATATCTCCAGCAGCACCGGGCGAACGGGGAGGAGGA
>JBEKFH010000257.1:0-7018 GCA_050013415.1 Streptosporangiaceae bacterium
TGGGCCTGCGGACTCGGCTGGGCCTGCGGTGCCAGCTCCGCGTGCCCGTGACGCCGCAGGCGCCCGGTCGGCGGTGTGTGGCGCCGCCCCGGCCCGGCTGCTCAGCTGGCGCAGTCGCGCCATGACGGCCGTGACGTCCCCCGTTGCGGCGAGCGAGCGCACGTGAATGGCAGCGGCGGTGCCCAGGGACGAGCGTTCGATCAGGCCGGCCGCCGCGCCGGACTCCTCAGCCGCGTCGGGCTGGCCGGCCGGGCCGGGCTGGCCAGCCACGTCGGGCTGGCCGGCCACGCCGGGCTGGCCGGCCACGCCGGGCTGGCCGGCCGGGGCGGACCCGTCAGCCTCGGCCCAGGCGACGGCATCCGCTGCGTCGCCGGGGCGCTGCCCATCGCGGATGCCTGCCCATCGGCGCTGCCCTGTCCACGCGCCGTAGACGCTGGGGAACTGCAGCACGCAGGCGCCGACGAAGAACGTCCGCAGGCTGGTACCGCGGCGATGATCCCACTGGCCGGCCCGCACGACCCGGATGAAGAAGTAGCGCAGCGCCCTGGCCACGGTCTCGGCCGCGACCTCCAGCCGGTCATCGGCGCTCAGCGTCTCCGGCGCGGCATCGCCGGCCAGCGGGCGGCCCGCCGCCTGGCACCGGGCAGTGATCTCTCCGCTGCCGATCCAGGCCAGCATCACCGCCAGGCCGTAAGCGGCAAGGCTGGACGTGAACATCTCATGCACCGGGCCAGCGAACCTGGCGGCGGACAGCTCGTCGAGCAGCTCACGGTCGGCCGCCGCCCGGCGGGCGGCGTGGTCCTGCCGGGCGTTCGCGGGGGCGGCGTGGTCCTGCCGGGCGTTCGCGGGGGCAGCGTGGTCCTGCCGGCGCGGCCGGCCGACCTGGGCCGATTGCCCAGCCCGCTCAGCTAGCCCCATTGTCTGTCCTCCGCGCCAAGGCCCGGCAGCAGCCGTCAGGTCGCCGCGTTGACCCCTACCCCGCTATTTAACGCTCCTGCCAAGGATCTTGCCGGAAGACAATCTACGAACCAGCCGGACGGTCCTTCTTCGCCAGCTTGCTGACCACGGTTTCGTAGGAGCCATCGACAGCCTCGAGCACCTCGTCCGCCGGAATCGCGCCCGCGATCCGCAGGCTGTTCCAGCCGGAACGGCCGATGTAGGGCATCACTGAGGCGTCGCCGGGATAGCGCAGCAGCCACTCGTCGGCCGCCTCACGGTTCGCGCCGCACTTGACCCCGACCGTGGACACAGACCCGGACCCTGACCCGAGGAACGCGAAGATCTTCGGCCCGACCTTCACCACGACGTCACCCTCCCAGGGCTCGTCCAGCCAGGCGCCGGGCTTGGCCAGGCAATGGGCGAGCAGTTCGTCCCTTGTCACGCCGGTCCTCCTGTGGCTGTCACGCCAGACCGCAGTCACGTCCCGTCCGCGTCAGGATGCCAGGTGCCTGGCCAGGAACGCGAACGCCCTCGGGTAGGCGTCGAGCTTGTTAGCGCGTTTGGCCAGGCCGTGGCCCTCGTCGCCGTAGACGAGCAGCTCGCACTCCTGGCCGCGGGCAGTCAGCGCCGCGTGCAGTTGCTCTGCCTCACTGAGCGGCACCCGGGGATCGTTCGCGCCGTGAATCATGAACAGCGGCGCGCGGATCGCGTCGATCCTCGTCAGCGGCGACGCGGCGAGCAGGAACTCACGGTCATGCTCCAGGCTGCCGTACTCGCGCTCGCGCTGGGCCCGCCGGTACGCCGAGGTGTTCTCCAGGAACGTCACGAGGGAGGAGATCCCCACGATGTCGACGCCAGCCGTCCACAGCTCCGGCTGGAACGCGAGCCCGGCGAGCACCATGTAGCCGCCGTACGAGCCGCCGAACAACGCGGCCCTGCGCTGGTCGACGCCCAACTGCGGCAGGTACGCGTGGATCGCGGCGAGGTCGGCCACCGAGTCAAGCCGCCGGCTGACGTCGTCGGCGGAGTACCAGCGCTTGCCGTAGCCGACCGAGCCGCGCACGTTGGGTACGAGCACCGTGTGCCCGGCCGCCGCCAGTGCCTGGACCAGCGGATTGAAGTTGCGTTTCGCCTGGCTCTCCGGGCCGCCGTGGATGACGAGCACCGCCGATCCGGCCAGGCCCGGGTCAGCGGCCTCCGGGCTCCGGTAGACCAGGCACGGCACCAGCTCACCGCCGGACGCCGGGATCTGATGGGCCTCCGGCAGGGCCGCCGCCGACCCGGCCAGCTGGCCCGACGAGCGAGTCAGCGCCCGGACCCCGGCGGTGCGCGGGTCGGCGTGCAGCACGTCGCCCGGCATCTGCGCTGCCGCGATCGACATCACCACCACGCTGCTGTCTGGTGACCAGTACGGGTCCGGCAGCGGAACGTCGGTGACGCAGCCGGCCGCCGGCAGCGGGATGTCCCGCAGCGCGGCACCGGTGGCGGCCTCGTGCAGGGTCAGTCCGGAAGCTCCGTCGTCGTTGCGCTCGACCAGGATCCAGCGCCCGTCCGGCGACACCCAGCCGGTCAGGTCCAGGGTGTCGTCGGTGATCAGCCATGTCCACCTTTCCGCCGCGAGGTCGTAGCGGGCAATGCCGGTGAACTCGCGGCCGCGGTTGGTCGTCACGATCAGCCCGTCGCTGCCGGGCAGCCACTGCAGGCGCCCCTGGCTGGCGTTCTCCCCCGCGCCGGTCAGGGCACGCAGCCGGCCCGGCCCCGGCGGCTGGCCGAGATCGGCGAGCAGCACCTGATCGGAGTTGGCCACGGCCGTCGGCACGCTCACCGCCAGCCAGCGGCCATCCGGTGACGGCACCGCCTCGGACACGCCGCCTTCCGCGGCGAAGCCGGTCTGCTCGGTGCCCGTGGCCAGATCGCGCAGCACAACGTCGAAGCTGACGCCGTCCCGCCGGTTCGTCAGGTAGCAGATCCGCCCCGGCGAGACATCCGCGAGATTGTGCAGGAAGCGCGGATCGCGCACGAGCGGCTCCAGGTCCGCCAGGCCGGCAGGCCGCCTGCCTGCCAGCGGCAGGCGCAGCAGCGACAGCTGGCTGCGCTCGTTGCCGCCATCGTCGTGCGACACGACGACGGCGCGCTGGCCTGGCAGGTAGCGCCCGGTGCAGGCACCGGGCAGCGCGGTGAGCGCCTCGGCGGATCCGTCCGGCGAGATCTCGGCGAGTTGCATTGAGCCGCTCTCGTCGCTGCCCGCCAGAATCCGGCCAGCCGAGTCGGCATCGAGCGCCCGGTGCACCGAAATCGCGAGCCACTGTGGCAGATCCAATCCCATGGCCGCACTCTGCCACAAACCGCGCATCTCGGTACTGCGGCATCCGGGCGCCAGCCAGCCGCCGGTCCCTGCTCGCGCCAGCCGGCCGCCGGTCCCTGCCCGCGCTGACCGCCGCGGCGCCGCGCCTCCGGGCCTGCTCGTAGGCTGGGCATATGCCAAGCAGCAGCAGCACCGCCGGCGAGCTACTGCGCCGCTTCCCGATCATGGACGGCCACAACGACCTGGCCTGGGCGCTCCGCCAGCGGGCAGAACGCACGCCTGGCCGGGTCGATCTGGCCGCACGGGTCACTGGCACCCAAACGGATCTGCCGCGGCTTTCGAGCGGCGGGGTCGGGGCCCAGTTCTGGTCGGTCTACGTGCCGGCCGAGCTGCCGGGCGCCGAGGCCGTCACCATGACGATCGAGCAGATCGACCTCGTGCGCGAGATGATCCGCCGCTACCCTGCCTTTCTCGAGCTCGCGCTGACCGCCGACGACGTGGAACGGATTTTCGCGGCGGGCAGGATCGCGTCGCTGCTTGGCGCGGAGGGCGGTCACTCGATCGCCTCGTCGATGAGCGTGCTGCGGGCGCTGTACGCCCTCGGCGTCCGCTACCTGACTCTGACTCACAACCTGAACGTTCCCTGGGCGGACTCGGCGACCGACGAGCCGGCCGCCGGCGGGCTGACCGCGTTCGGCCGCGAGGTGGTCGGCGAGATGCAGCGGCTCGGCATGCTAGTCGACCTGTCCCATGTCTCGGCTGCCGTGATGCGCGACGCCTTCGACGCGGCGGAGGCGCCGGTGATCTTCTCGCACTCCTCGGCGCGGGCACTCTGCGATCACCCGCGGAATGTGCCCGACGACATGCTTGCCCGGCTGGCCGGGAACGGGGGCGTGTGCATGGTGACGTTCGTGCCGTCGTTCGTTTCCCCGGCGTGCCGTGAGTGGGAGCTCGAGTTCGTCGCGGAGCTCCGGCGGCGCGGCCTGGACCACCAGGATTTCTCCGTCTGGCGGCGGCTGCTGCCCGAGTTCGCGGCCACGCATCCCCGGCCAGCGGCGACTCTCTCGCAGGTTGCCGATCACGCGGACCACGTGCGCGAGGTCGCGGGAGTCGAGCATGTCGGCCTCGGCGGCGATTACGACGGCACCGATGAGCTGCCCGACGGCCTGCAGGACGTTTCCTGCTACCCGGCCCTTGTCGCCGAGCTGCTGGACAGGGGCTGGAGCGAGGCGGACTGCGGTCGGCTCGCCAGCGGGAACATCCTGCGGGTCATGCGCGAGGCCCAGGCCGCGTCCGCCGCCATCTCGGCACGCCGGGACCCGTCCCAGGCGCGCATCGAGGACGTCGACGGGCCGGGGCAACCCGCCGGCTGACCGGCGCGGGGTGAGGTTAGCTGGGGTGAGGTTAGCTTTCGCCTAGCCACTGGTCATCGAAGGCCCTGCCGCCGTACAGCGCACCAGGCGCGTCCAGTGTCGTGGTGCCCCCCGCGTTCACCTGGACGATCTGGGCGTCCTTCCAGTTGCCGTCAGTGAACCCGCCGGCCTGCTGGCTGCGGTCTGAGATCGTGACATTGTCGAAGTTCTCCATCCCGAAGTCGGCCAGCGGCAGGACGCTCGTACCGAACGGTGCCTCGCTGATTACTTCGGCCGACGAGTTCTTGCAGGTGGAACCGGAAGGGCACGCCGAGTTATAGATCTGCTGCAAGCCGGTGGTGATGTCGGTCAGCGTTAGCGTGTAGTTGCCCGATGCGTAGGCCACGGACGCCTGCATCGCGTCACCCGGGCTGACAGTCAGCGTCGAGGCCACCGTGCCAAGCGGGAACATCTCAAACCATGCGGAGTACACGGGCGTGGTGCCCTGGCACTGGGCCGTGATGCCGTCCTGCTCGACTGTCCCGTCAGTCCAGCCGTCCAGGCCGACCCATTGCGCGGCATCGGTGCCATACGGAGCCGATCCAGGCGTAGTGGCGCAGTTGGCAGAAGGCACGTTGAATGTCGCATCCACATCCGGGAATGTCCCGTGCGCCGACTTTGGCAGGGCGATGTAGCCCGCCCAGTTGGTGGAGCCGAGTTGCGTCACATTGTTCGGGTCGGCGGCAACGCGGCCATGGAGGCTGACGTGGACGGCAGGGTGAGTGTGCGAGTGGTACTGTGCCGCAGCGCTAGCGGACGATCCCCCTGCTGTCAGCACCAGCGCAGCGGCGGATGCTGTTACTGCCAGCCATGGCCTGAGCTTCATCGCTATGTCCTTTATCTGAGATACGCACCGTTATGATTTGGCGACTACTTTCCATGCGCATTCCGAATATGTAAAACATGGTATTCGCTGCCCATAATGTGCGGGCAGACGTGGTTGTTTTCAGGCCGCTGGCCAGGACGCCGGGGCTTTGGCAGGCCACCTGGCCAGGCACTGGGCGATTCCCGTAGTCCCGGGCCCGATCTTGCCCGTGGCGAGGTGTCGCGGTGCCAGAGTTTCCGCGTGCCAGTAGCGTTTGACCCATGCGACTCGGTGTACTGGACGTCGGATCCAACACTGTCCACATGCTTGTCGTGGATGCCTACCAGGGCGCCCGCCCGGTTCCCGCGTACTCCCACAAGGCAGAGCTGCGGCTCGGGGACCATCTGGACAGTGCCAACCGGCTGTCCCAGGACTGCGAGGTCCAGCTGCGGGACTTCGTCACCGAGGCGCTGGACGTGGCAGAGGACAAGGGCGTGCAGCAGCTCATGGCGTTTGCCACCTCCGCGGTGCGGGATGCCGCCAACGGGGACCAGATGATGGCGCGGATCCAGGCGGCAACGAAGGTCGACATCCGGGTCCTGTCCGGGCCGGAAGAGTCGCGGCTCACCTTCCTGGCCGCGCGGCGCTGGTTCGGCTGGTCCTCAGGCCGGCTGCTCATGCTGGACATTGGCGGCGGCTCGCTGGAAATCGCGTCGGGGGTGGACGAGGAGCCGGGCGTCGCGGTCTCCATGCCGCTGGGCGCGGGCAGGCTCACCCGGGACTGGCTGTCCGGTGATCCTCCGTCGGCACAGGAGATCCGGCAGCTCCGCAAGTACGTCCGGGCGCAGATCGCCGCCAGCGCGGGGACCGTGATGCGCGATGGCCGTCCCGACCACGCGGTGGCCACCTCGAAGACATTCCGCCAGCTCGCCAGGATCGGCGGCGCCGCGCCGTCCAGTGACGGCCCGTACGTCCGGCGGGTCCTGCGTCACCCCGAGGTCAGGAAACTTGCCGAACGGCTGGCCAAGACCAGTGCCGCCGAACGGTCCCAGCTGCCCGGAGTGTCGAGAGGGCGCGCCGGGCAGCTAGCCGCCGGGGCGATCGTGGCAGACGCGGCGATGGACCTCTTTGACTTGCCCGAGCTGGAGATCTGCCCGTGGGCGCTGCGCGAGGGCGTCATCCTGCGGCGCCTGGACGCGCTGCCGGAATAGCACTCGCCTGAGCAGCGCCGCCCCTTCAGGGGCCGCCGTTCCGGGGCGCCCGTTCCGGGAAGCCGGTCCCAGGAAGCCGGTCCCAGGAAGCCGGTCGCCGGTCCCGGGACGCCGGTCACATGCCGCGGCCCCCGGGAGATGTCCCGGGGGCCGCGGTTTGGTCCTGGGCCCGCGCTCTTGTCCTGGGCCCGCGCTCTTGTCCTGGGCCCGCGGGTTCGTACCGGGCGATCGGCTCAGGTACTGGGGGATCCGCCCGCATCTGGCTGGCCGGCGGCGGGCGGCTGGCTCGACGCCGGCGGCTGGCCGTCGCGCTCCGCGCGGTGACTGGGCACGGTCCGGGTTGTCG
>JBEKFH010000258.1:0-6997 GCA_050013415.1 Streptosporangiaceae bacterium
ACCCTGACCTGGACCTTCCCCAGCGGCCGCACCCGCACCGTCACACCCACGCCCTACCCCGCATAACGAGCCCGGGCCCAGCGGCCCGAGCCCAGCGGCCCGCCAGTGACCGGCAGGCAGCATCCATCCACCACGCCCACGTGCGAATTACAGGGCCAGGCTCGCCCGCCAGCTGGCTGCCCGAGGCCCCGGCCGGGTTAGTTGTATCCCTTCGCCGCCCGCTGGAATGCGGCGATCGCGGGCCCGTTGCCTACCAGCCGCCAGTTCTGCCCGTCCTTGCCCGTGGCATCGAACCAGATGAAGCCAAGGATCTGGCGCCGCTGGATGCCGTGGAACAGGCCCTTGATCTGCCGGGCCTCGGGGGCCTCCCGCGCGTCGGCCGCAGTCTCGGAAATGAGGATCGGCAGCGCTCCGGGGAGGTCGTCCACCTGGTCGATGGTCTGATCGAAGACGCTCTTGAAGGTATCTGTAGGCGCGGTGTAGTAGCCGTCGATGCCGACCCAGGTGACGTAGTCGCTGCCTGGGTACCATTCGCTGATCGGACTCGTCATGCCGGGGGTGTCGACGTTGATCGTCCAGAGCCAGGTGACGTTGAAGTCTCCTTCCAGCCGGAAGAGGTTGACGATGTGCTGCCAGGCGGCCACGAACGTCGCCGGCTTAACCGTCCCGCTCCCCCATCGGTACCAGTCAGCGTTCATTTCATGGCCGAAGCCGATCACCACGTTCTGCCCGTAGGCGTGCACCGCCGCCGCGAACTTGAGCAGGTAGGAGTCGTATTCCCCGGCAGCGATCCCGGCGACGCTGGTCTGCTTGTCAGGGTTTATCTGAATGACAGGGGTGGCCTTGTTAGCCAGGGCATCTTCGGCGAATGCCGTCTGGAACGGCTCGCCCCAGCCGCTGTAGTAGAGCGCGAGGTTGATGTGGCGATCGATCGTCTGGGCGAAGGTGAGAACTGGCCCGTAACTGTGTGGGCCGCTCGGCTCATAGACACCGAGGTAGGAGTCAGGCAACTTCGCGAGGTGCTTGTAGATGGGCCGCGTCGACGCGCCGCCCGCGGCGGGCGTGCCGGACGGCCCGGCGCGGAACGGCGACGTCGGGATGACGCCGGTCGCCACGCCGACGCCGACGCCGGCTCCGGCGGCCACGACGACCGCGGACGTCACCATGGCGACAATCGGACTGTCCGGGGTGACGAACCCGACGAGGTGCTGCACTAGCCCGGACAGCCCGTCGGCCGCCTCGGCGAGCATGCGGCGGATCCTGCTGTCGGCCAGCGCCGGCCACAGCACGAGCCCGGGGAACCGGTGCCTCGCGGCGAGCACCTCGCGTACCGCGCGCCTGCGGGAGACCTTGTCGAGGCCCGCGCGGACGATGATCGTCTTGCCATCCGCCGATGCGAGCGCGTTGATCCCCGGCGGCAGTTCACTGGTCTGCGTGATCCGGGTGATGCCGAGCAGCCGGGCCGGCGCCCGGTCGGCGTGCCTGCCGCGCCGGGGCGCGGCGGGCTGCGGAGGCGGCAGGGTCATGCGGCACCCCTTCCAGGAAACGCCGCGCGTCCCACCACGGCGAGGTTGATCAGGCCAAAGCAGCCGAGGACGGCAAATCGCGGTGACGCGTACTCGGCGGTCCGCCAGCCGAACAGGGCCATCCAGACGAGGGCGGTGGTGCCGTTCCAGGCGCGGATGCCCCAGCGGAACCGGCGGACGTTGCTGACCCTGGTACCGGATGCCTGCCAGCTCATCGTCTTGCCGCGCGCATAGTCCCAGATGGCCAGCGCGTGTGCCCAGTTGCGGGCAAGCGTCAGCGGCAGGATCCCGGACAGCTTGTACTCGCTGTAATGCCAGATCGGATAGAGGTACATGCCCACGATGACCGCAGGCAGCAGAACCAGGAAATTGCGCGGCGAGATGGTCCTTGACATGAAGGCGAGCAGCCCGATGGGTATCACCGGGATGACAAAAACGGAGACCGCGGTGAACAGGTAATAACAGAAACCGGATAGGTAGGTAAGCCGGGCAAAGATCGACATGGGGACGCTCCACAGACGGCCCGTCAGTATGGTGCTCGTCGATCCCGTGCACCAGCGGTACTGCTGCCGGATGAACGCGTCGAGTGAGTCCGGGCAGATCCCGGTGCAGAGCACGATCGGCACGTACCGCAGTGTCCATCCGGCGCGGCGCACGTCTAGGCCGGTGTGCACGTCCTCGGCGTAATCAATGAGGGTGGTGCCGCCCTGCGCTGCCAGCGCGGCCCGCCGGTAGACGGCGCAGGAGCCGACGCAGATCGAAGCCCCGAGCCGGTCACGGGCGGTCTGGATGGAGCGGTAGAACACTTCCTGGATCGCGCCGGCGGCCCGCTCCACCCATGTCTGCGCTGGGTGGCTGCGGAAAAACTGAGGGGTCTGGACGATCGCCAGCCGGGGGTCGTCCAGGTAAGGCAGCGTCTCGGCCAGGAAGTCCGGTCGTGGCCGGAAGTCGGCGTCAAGTATCACGAAATGCTCGCCGCCGGTGCGGGCGAACGCATAGCGGAGGTTGCCTGACTTCTTGTGCTCGCCCCGGTTCGGCCGGATCCAGTAGGTGAACCCGAAGTCTGCGGCGAGCCGCTCCGCCGCGGGATCGGCGGCGTCGTCGAGCACGTACGGCCTGGCGACGCCTGGATATGCCCGCACCAGCTCGAATACGCCGATCCAGGTGTTGCGCAGCACCTCGATCGGCTCGCCGCAGACCGGCAGGTAGATGTCCACTTCCGGCCAGCGGACCGGCCGCCATTCGCGCACGCGCAGCACGTGCGCCTTGGTGTCGTAGCCGCGGCCAGTGAAGCTCATGGGCATGGAGAAGGCGAACGCGCTGAAACCGAGCAGGGTGAACCCGGTGAGCGGCCAGGCGCCGGCGTGGATCTCGAACCAGACCTGGCTGCCCGTCGCGGAGAGGAACGCAACCGTCAGGATCGTCGCAAGGTAGGGCAGCGAGCGCCAGTCGTAGGCGTACTTTTCCGCGTCGTCGGGCGGCTCGGGGAGGACAATGGACCGCCGGTGACGGCCGGGAACCTGGGCCAGGACGGTCATCGCGTGCTCTGCCTGCCGCGTACCCAGATCCGGTAATCGCCACTGAATGCAGTGGTGCGGTAGGGCTGGCTGCTGACAAGCCGGTAGTCGCGATAGCGGCGGATGTCGCGCTCGATCGCCCTGTCGGTGGCGAGCGTGTCGGCGAATGACAGCACGATGACCGTGAAGTACTCATGGCGGATCGCCGCCGCGAAGGCCGGCCGGCCGACCAGTGCCCTGACGGTCGACGGGTCCGTGTAGCGGAAGAACCAGGTGCTCGCCCACTGCTCCCACGGCACCTGGCCTTGCAGGTAATAGGCCAGGATGTCGTCGTCTTCCGCCAGGTAGTGCCCACCTGGCCGCAGCAGCGGGCGCAGCGCGGCGGTGACCCGTGTCGTGTTCGGCCAGCCGTCATACTGGGCGCTGGAAATGATGCAGCCGACCACACCGGCCAGGATCGTCACGGCGGCTGCCAGCCGGGCCGCTCGCGCTGCCTTCGCCCGCGGCACGACGAGGGGCAATGCCGCGAGCGCGAACCCGGCCACGATCGAGGCGAATAGCGCCCCGTAACCGACATGCTTGAACAGGCTGGTCAGGGTATGGATGCGGGCCTGTTCCAGCGGGGCGAGCAGCGATGTCGCCGCGAGCACCCAGGCCAGGGCCTTGGCCGCCCGGCTCCGCGACGTAACGGTGACCGTGACCGCCCCGATGACGGCCAGCACGACGACAACGCCGATCCATTCCCCGCTGAGGTACAGGATCCCGGCGGGCGGGGAAGGCCCGACTGCCCGGGTCAGGGTAGTGCTGGTGATCCCGAGCCAGTACGCCCGGCCGCCCGCGGCGATCGCCGCTCCCAGGGCGGCCGCCGCCGCGCCGGCCGGGATCCCCGCGGCGCGCAGGCCGGCCTTCCGGCCGGCGTGCATCCACGCCTGCAGCATGACTGTGGCCAGCACCGCGGGGTCGAACAGCGCGGAGGCGTACTTTGTCGCGTTGGCCAGCGCGAGCACAAGGCCCGACGCAGCGAGCAGGGCCAGCCGCGCGCGCGGCTGGCTATCCGTGGCACGGACGCCGAGCCACATAGCCGCCGCGAGGAGGCACAGCGCCATCGCGTCGTAGGTCGCGAACGCGCCAAGGAACTGCGCGGAACCCGTCCCGGCGAACAGCGCGGCGGCGAACAACGCGGACCGGCGGTCAAAGATCCGGCGGGTAATCCCGTGCAGCATGACCGTGGCGGCGAGCATAAACGCCAGGGACAGGCAGCGGGCAGCCACCAGGCCGCCGATGCTCGCCACGGCGGCGGCAAGCGGCGGGTAGATGACCGGCGCGCCGGAGAAATACACCGGGTAGGGCGGCAGCAGCGCCCCGCTCGCCCAGTGGGCGAGTTCCGCCCGGCCGGACCACAGGTAGAGCGCCTCGTCCTGGAAGGCGGTATTGGCGGTGATCAGGCGCGCCGACAGGGCAGCCTGAAGGGCGAGCACGACGGGCAGGGTGACGCGCAGCCTGCGCCGACTACCATGGCGCAGCGGCCGGCCGTGCCGCAGTGCGTCAGCGGGTGGCGCCGATACGGCTGCCATCCCGGCCGGCGAGCCGACACCCAGGTCCGGCGGGGGCGGTTCTGACGGGACGGAGCGGGTCGGGGCCGGGTCAAGCCGGGCCAAGTCTGGCGGAGCCGAGTCTGGCCGGGCCGAGTCTGGCGGAGCGGCCGGCGGGGCCGCGTCGAGCGGTGACGACAACTCGTCGAGCGGTGACGACAACTCCAGGAGCAATGCCAGGGCGCCGCCGTCTGGTAAGTGCGCCGGGACCGCCAAGCCTGGCGGGCGTCGGCTGGGCCGGGGTGGGCTGACGGGAGCCGACTGCGTGGCCTGCTCCTGGTCTACGGCGGTCACCGGACGCGCGACGCGGCAGCGCCCGATGAATGGTTATCGGCGGTAACGGCGCTTCACCTCCCTGCGGGAGCACGGTTACACGGCAGCACGATGACGAGACGCCCGGCCAGATTCCCTGGCCGCGCTGTCCGGAGGGCCTTCCCTGGCCGGGCTGCCCGGAGGGCTTTCCCTGTCCGGGCTCCACCTGGCCGGGCTGCCCGGGGAGCCGTTCCTGGCCAGGCTGTCCGGAGGGCTTTCCCTGTCCGGGCTCTACCTGGCCCGGCTGCCCGGGGAGCCGTTCCTGGCCAGGTTGTCCGGACGCCTGTCCCGGCGGCCGCCGGGACAGGCGCCGGCGCTCATTCGCCGGACGCGCGGGGCATCGACACCCGCTGCCACCCGTTCAGGAAGCCGCGAACTTCGCTCTCGCTGTAGCGCCGGTGACCGCCGGGAGTACGGATCGACGACAGCTTGCCGCCGCGTGCCCACCTGGTCACGGTTTTCGGGTCCACTCGGAGCATCGCTGCGACCTCTGCCGGGGTGAGCAGGCGACTTTCCGGCTTGATCTTGGTTCTCACGGCAAGTCCTCTCGCGCTTAGGGGTAGTTGGCCAGTAACAGAAAGTAACGGATGATGACCGTTACTTACCGAGAGCGTCCTATCACAGGATGTCATGCTCCCCTGGCTTTTGCAGGCGTTCCGCCGGGCACGGGGATAAATTTCCCGCGCCTTCCTTCATATCCTCGTTAGAAGGGCGCCCCTTGCTATGAGGACGCCGCGATTACCGCGCGGGTTTACGCACTTGCGCGACGTGACAGGGACGCTATGTCGCACCAATGTCGCAGAGCCGCTCCGCACTACTCCCGCATGGCCGCGGAGCAGCGCGTTTAGCGGAAATCCCCGTTGGTCATCCCGGTCGGGGCGTCCGGAACCACGATCAGGCCGAGCCCGGCGGGGGTGGTCAGCAGCGGGTGCCGGGGCAGCACCCGGACGGTGTAGCCGAACGGGCCAGGGCCGCCGAGCTCTATCTCGCCGGCGTACCTGGCGACGGGATTGCCGTCGGCCTGGGTCTCGAGCTCAAGATCCGCGCACACCGGATCGGTGATCTCGTCCTCTTCCGCGGCCCGGCCGTAGACAACCTGGACGGTAACGTCGCGCGGGGACAGCTCGCCCAGCGCCACAGCGGCCCGCACCAGCAGCCGGGCGCCCGGACGGTGCTCGCCCTCCTCGGCCTCGACGTGGTCGATCCGGATCGTCGGCCATGCCTTCCGCACCCGGTCCTGCCAGGCCGCGAGCTCGCGGGCGCCGGCGAAATCAGCTTCCGTCGCGCTGCCATCGGCGAGCGCGCGGGACGAGCGGGCCGCGGGCACGTACAGCGCCGTGACGTACTCGCGCACCATCCGGGTGGCCTGCGCCTTGGGGCCGAGCGTCCGCAGGGTGTGCGCAACCATCTCCAGCCAGCGATGCGGCGGGCCGCCGGCGGCCGAATCGTAGAACAGCGGCGCCACCGACTGGCCGATCAGGTCGTAGAGGGCAGCCGCCTCGACCTCATCCCGGCGGCCGGGATCGGCGACGCCGTCGGCCGACGGAATCGCCCAGCCGTTGGCGCCGTCGTACCACTCGTCCCACCAGCCGTCCAGGACGGACAGGTTCAGGCCGCCGTTCAGCGCTGATTTCATGCCCGAGGTGCCGCACGCCTCCAGCGGCCGCAGCGGGTTGTTCAGCCAGACATCGCAGCCCTGCACCAGCGCGTGCGCGAGGGCCATGTCGTAGTCCGGCAAGAAGACGATGCGACGGCGCACTCGCGGATCGTCGGTGAACCTGACCATCTGCTGGATCAGCAGCTTGCCGCCATCGTCAGCCGGGTGCGCCTTGCCCGCGATCACGATCTGCACCGGCCGCGCCGGGTCGAGCAGCAGGTCGGTGAGCCGGGCGGGATCGCTGAGCATCAGCGTCAGCCGCTTGTAGGACGGTACCCGGCGGGCGAAGCCGATGGTCAGCACGTTCTCGTCCAGCGCCTCGTCGATCCAGGTCAGCTCCGCGTCCGAGGCGCCCCGCTGGTGCCACGAGGCGCGCAGCCGGCGCCGGGCCTC
>JBEKFH010000259.1:0-6992 GCA_050013415.1 Streptosporangiaceae bacterium
CCGTTTTGCCTGCGGCTGGCATCGGCTTGCCAGGGCGGGCGCCCCGGTGACGGGGAAACCTGCCCGACGCAACCACGGACCCGGGCGGGTGCCATGACACGACGCTAGCCCCATAACGGTCGAATGTCAGGAGGGGAAGGCCCACAATCAGTCACGGAGCGTAAATAATCCCTGCTCGCGCGGGTCCCGGCTCAGCCCGGCGCGCGGTCCCGGCTCAGCCCGGGTAAACCGGATCCTCGCCGGAACCGAGCGGCGCCCAGCTGTCCGTGGCCGACGCGAACGCCACCATCCGGCCGCCGGGAAGGCCGGCCACAATCTGCGATTCCGTCGTCGCGAGCGAGATGGCATCCGGTTCGGCGGCTATCAGCGTGGGCTGGCTGCCATTCACTGGAACTCGCTCGAACTGGGCGCCCCTGGTCCCCGGCCTGGCCAGCACGATCAGGTCATCGGCGTCGTACCAGCCCAGCGCTGCCGGATGGGATATCCCGGCGCCGATCGGCACCAGCTGCCCGATGGACGCCCTGTTGGCCCCGCGGACAACCGCTCCGACAAGTACCTGTGACCCGGCAGCGCCGCGAACGATCATTGCTACGCGGACCCCGTCCGGAGCAACCCGCAGCGCGATGATCCGGCCCGCTCGCGGCGCGACGTCCACCGCGATCGGTGCCTTGCCGCCGGCCGGGCGCAGCCAGATCCCGGTCCTGGTAGCCACCCAGAGATCACCGCTCGTATCCCAGGTCAGCGCCGTGCACACGCCGCCCGGCCGCCAGGACCTGAGCACCGCGTCCTTGGCCAGGGCGGTGATATCAATGGTCCTGCGGTCTGGCGAGATGCCCGCGAGGAACCGCTCGCTGGGAGAGACGGCGATCCCGGTCATCGGCACCAGCCCGGTGCCCGCCTGCCCGGGCACCTGGTCAGCCGGCGCCGACGACGACGCGGACAGCACGTGCACTGCGCCGTTCACGCCGACGAAGTACAGCCCATCCTTCGGCGACGTCCTGGGTACCTTGCCCAGGTAGCTGTCCAGCAGCTCAACCCCGCCGGTGGAGCCGGCCGGCTCCACCGGATGGCTGTCAATCTCCAGCCGGACCGAGCTGATCACAGACCGGCCGTACGACGGGCTGGTCAGCGTCCAGACCAGCTGGGCGGCGATATTAGCCAGCGCCGCGGGCAAGGCACGCGCGGCCGATCCGCCCAGGTTCACCGTGGCGCTGGTGCCCTCGATCCGCACCTCGCCGAGCAGCCGGGTGCCGCGCGGGAAGTCCGTCGACGTTGCTCCCTGCAGCCAGCCGACTGGCCGCACGAGCAGCGCCGTGACCAGGCCGGTAGCAAGACTCGTGGTCGTGGCCTCCAGCGGCACGAAGACCGGATCGGGGACGAGCACGGTGCCGGACGAGGCAAAGTAATACAGGTCACGCGGCTGATACACCCGGTCGAAATCGGCCTTGCTGAGCAGCAGCCCCCGTGGCGGGTTGAGTATCCGCCACTGGTTGCGGATCCGCATCAGCTTGAAGAGGAACTGCCGGGAAGACACCGGCGGGATCTGGTACTGGCCAGTGGAGTTCAGCGTGGCCAGCTCCTGGCCACTGACGACGACCCGCGCCGTCGTTGACTGCCCGGTGACGCCGCGGGGGGCCACGACGTGAGTGACCCGAGGCTCGGAGACCACCGTGACCGCCGAGCCCGGTCTCCAGATCTGCGCCTGCCGTGGGCTTAGGTACTGGCGAGCGACCGAGTGATCGCCGGCGAAGCTGGCGCTTGCCACCAGGAAGCCGGACACGATCTGCTGCGGAGACCAGCCGCTGCCCGGCGAGAAGGGAATCAACTGGGGGAAGTCCGCACCCTGGGCGAGCCCGTTCCGCGGCTCGCTGATCGGCCTGGCTTGCCCGCTGGCGGGCACCGTAGCGCACCCGGCCGCGGCGATCGCGGCCGCGCTGGCGATAGCCGCCAGCGGCGAGAGCCGCCGCCAGGGCCGGACGCCAGCCGGACGCGGCGGCCGCCAGGCCGGCCTGGCCACCGGCCGCCTAGTCACCGGCCGCCTAGTCACTGGCCGCCGCCATGTTGCCGGGGGCCGGCTCGGCCTGATCGGGGCCGAGCGGCAGCGGTGACCCGGCCAGCTCGGTACCGCTGACCCGCGGCAGGGTCAGCCGGAAGACCGAGCCCCTGCCGCGTTCCCCCCACGCCTCCAGCCAGCCGCCGTGCAGCAAGGCGTCCTCGAGCGCTATGGACAATCCGAGGCCGGTGCCGCCGGTCGTCCTGGCGCGCGCGGGATCCGCCCGCCAGAAGCGGTCGAAGACGAGATTCTCCTCGCCAGGCGCGAGCCCCACTCCGTAGTCCCTGACCGCGACGGCCACGGCGTCCCTGTCGCCGGCCACGGTGACCACCGTGTTCCCGTTCTCACCGTGCTCCACCGCGTTGACCAGGAGATTCCGCAGGATGCGCTCGACCCGGCGGCGGTCAGCCTCCGCCACGCAGGGCCCGGCTGGCAGCCGGAACTCGATCTTGGCCCCGCGGCGCTCGGCGAGCTGCTGCGCCACGTCGGCCGCGTTCCTGACCAGATCGCAGATATCGACGGGCTCCGGCTCCAGCGTCGCGGCATTGGCGTCATACCTGCTGATCTCCAGCAGGTCAGCGAGCAGCGCCTCGAACCGCTCCAGCTGGCTCTGCAGCAGCTCGGCTGACCGCGCGGAGGACGTATCCAGCTGCTGCCGGGAGTCGTACAGCACGTCCGCCGCGATCCTTATCGTGGTCAGCGGGGTGCGCAGCTCGTGCGACACGTCCGAGACGAACTGCCGCTGCACATGCGACAGCTCGTGCAGTTCGCGCATCTTCTCCTGCAGGCTGGCCGCCATCTCGTTGAAGGACGTCGCCAGCGCGGCCAGGTCGTCGGCGCCGCGCACCTCCATGCGCTCGCCCAGGTTGCCCGTGGACAGCCGCCGGGCGCCGCGGGCGGCCTGCCGGACCGGGACGACCACCCAGCGGGTGACCAGCGAGGCGATCGCGGCCAGCAGGAACACCAGCGCGAGGCCGACGACGATGATCGTCCGCTGCACGAGCGCAAGGGTCTGCTGCTCCTGGGTGAGCGGGAACAGGTAATACAGCTGGTAGTTCCTGCCCACCGGGACGCCGATGGCGAGCCCGGGAATGGCCGGGCCGCCGTCAGCGAGGGCCAGGCTCGTCGGCTCGGAGACCGCCCGGCTGTCCCCGCGCTGCTGCTCCTGCTGGACCAGGGCGATCAGCGCGGGCGGGATGCCCGACCGCCGGTAGGGGCCCTCGTACCAGCCGAGCACGTACGCACCGCTCCCCCGGAGCGCGTTGATCATGACGGCCGCGCCGGTGGCGCCGGGGTTCTTCTCCTGGGGCAGCTGGGTCACCATGTCATACATCAGCGGCTCGGCGTTGCTGGAGGCGGGAGAGACCGTCTTCACGCCAGGCAGGCTCTCGGCCACGCTCAGGCCGCTGGCCGCCAGCGTCGCCGCCGCCTTCTGCTCGTTCTGCAGCAGCCCGGCAAGGATCTGCTGCAACAGGAAGAAGCCGAGCAGCGTGATCACGGCGGCGGAGAAGATCAGCGTGGTGCCGACCACCCGCAGCTGCAGCGACCGGCGCCACCGTGTGCGCAGCCCGGCCAGCGCGGCATTACAGCGGGCCAGCGCGACGGCCAGCAGCGCCACGGCCGCACGGCGGACGGCACCGGACGCGCGGCGGACGGCACCGGACGCGCGGCGGACGGCGCCGGACGCGCGGGGAGCGGCGCCGGACGCGCGCCGGAGAAGGCGGGGCGACCGCCTGGCAGCCCCGGCGGTGGCAGCGTCATGGCCCGCGCCACCGGTACCGGGACCACCGGCACCGGGGCCACCGGCATCGAGGTGCGTGCCGGTCGCCGCACCGCCAGGAGTCGCTGCGCCAGGAGTCGCTGCCCCTTTCATGGCCCTTCTTCGCTCAACGGAGCGGAACCAGGCCCGCCGCGGCGCGCTGGCCCGGCGGGCCGGCTCAGCCCGATCCCGCCTTGTACCCGACGCCGCGGACCGTCACCACGATCTCGGGACGCTCGGGATCCTTCTCGATCTTGGCGCGGAGCCGCTGGACGTGCACGTTGACCAGGCGGGTGTCGGCGGCGTGCCGGTATCCCCACACCTGCTCCAGCAGCACCTCACGGGTGAACACCTGGCGCGGCTTGCGCGCCAGCGCCACCAGCAGGTCGAACTCCAGCGGCGTGAGGCTCAGCGAGTCGCCGTCCCGCTTGACCGCGTGCCCGGCCACGTCGATGCTGACGTCGCCGATCTGCAGCATCTCCGGGGCCGGATCGTCGGTCCGGCGCAGCCTGGCGCGGACCCGCGCAATCAGCACCTTCGACTGGAACGGCTTGACGATGTAGTCGTCAGCACCCGATTCCAGGCCGAGCACCACGTCGACCGTGTCGGTCTTGGCGGTCAGCATGACGATCGGCACCCCTGACTCGGCCCGGATCTGCCGGCAGACATCGATCCCGTCCATGCCCGGCAGCATCAGATCCAGCAGCACCAGATCGGGCCGGGTGTCGTGGAAGGCGTCCAGGGCCTTGTCTCCGTCGGCGACGAACGTCGGCTCGAACCCCTCACCGCGGAGCACGATCCCGAGCATCTCGGCGAGGGCGGCGTCGTCATCGACGACCAGCACGCGACCTTTCATAAGCCTCATCGTTCCACGTAAACGTCGGCGGGGGGACCGTCCGGGGCACTCAGTCCGCACCCAGGACACGCAGGCTACCCGCCGTGACAGGCTGCGCGACCCCGCGTTCGGTCACGATGGCAGTCACCAGGCCGGGCGGAGTGACGTCGAACGCTGGGTTGTAGGCGCTCGTCCCGGCGGGCGCGACTGGCCTGCCCTCCCTACAGGTGACCTCCCCGGCGGGCCGGTGCTCCACGATGATCGAGGCGCCGTCCGGCGTGTCGGGATCGATGGTCGAAGTGGGCGCGACGACCACGAAGGGCACCTGATGGTAGCGGGCCAGCACGGCAAGGCCGTAGCTGCCCACCTTGTTGGCGACGCTGCCGTCAGCCGCGATCCGGTCCGCGCCGATGAGCACCAAGTCCACCTGGCCGGCCGCCAGCAGCGCCGCCGCGGCGGCGTCGACCAGCACGGCGTGCGGGAGGCCGGCCCGCCGCGCCTCGTAGGCGGTCAGCCTCGCCCCCTGCAGCAGCGGCCTGGTCTCGTCCACCCAGAGCATGGCCAGCCTGCCCGCGCGGTGCGCGGCGAGTATCACCGCGAACGCGGTGCCCTGGCCGGCCGAGACCAGCGCGCCGGTGTTGCAATGGGTAAGCACCCGGGCGTCCCGCGGGATCAGGCCGAGCCCGTGCGCGGCCATCGCGGCGCTCGCCGCGGCATCCTCCGCGGCAATTGCCCTGGCCTCTGCCAGGGCAGCACACGCAGGGATCCGTTCCGGATCTATGTCGCCGGCCTGCCGTATCGCCTGCTGCCACGCGGCCAGCGCGCGGCCGGCTCCCCAGCCAAGGTTGACGGCGGTCGGCCTGGCCTGCCCGATCAGGGCGGCGGCGCGGGGCACGTCGTCGCCGCGGAAGGCGGCCAGTGCGACGCCGAAGGCGCCGGCCACGCCGAGCAGCGGCGCGCCCCGGACCACCAGGCGGGAGATCGCGTCCACCAGCGCGGGCACGTCTGCGCAGCGGACCACCGTCTCCTGCGCCGGGAGCCTGGTCTGGTCGAGCAACTCGATGGCCGGCCCGTCCGGCGGGTCCAGCCATCGCAGCGGGGGAACGCTCACACGACGAGTGTGCAGCGCCAGGCCGCCGCGCGCGAGTCCGCGACCGTCCGGCGGCACTGCGGCCGGGCGCCCCGGCGTCCCGGGGCGATTCCGCTAACGCGGAAACTTAGGGGTGCCATGACAGCACTTTGTTTCCGCGCTGATGAAAACCCCGGGCGGGGTCCCCGGAACCGGGGGGCCGGGCGGGGCCCCGGATAGCCTTGGCGGCAGAAAGCGGACGGATCGGGGGACTGGCGTGGCCGAGGCGGTGACCGGGAAGGCAGTAGCTCCCGGTGGCCCGCATGCCAGAGTTCCCGGTGGCCCGGATGCCAGGCTCCCGGGCCGCCTGGCATGAACCCGGAGCCGCCCGGGCACCGCCGGTCCCGCGGCTGGCGCGCTGCCGTGGTGGCGCTGGCCGTCGCGGCCATCGCCTCGGGCATCGTGCTCGGCCGGCACACCCTGGCCGAGTCGCTGCGGCGGCTGACAGGCCTGGACTGGACCTGGTTCCTCGCCGGCATCGTGAGCGAGTGCGTCTCGCTGAGCGCCTTCGGCCTCAGCCGCCGGCGGCTGCTCAGGGCCGACGGCAACGCGGCCGGCTTCCCCTCGGTCATGGCGATCACCTACGCGAGTAACGCACTGTCCATGACCATCCCGTTCGCCGGGGCCGAGCTCGCCGTGGTCTTCTCCTATCAGCAGCTCCGGCGGCGCGGCCTCGGCCAGGCGATCACCAGCTGGGCACTGGCGGTCTCGGCGATCCTGTCCACCTCCGCGCTCGCGGTCGTCCTGGTGGCCGGCTCGCTGCTCGGCGGCGCGTCCCTGGCGACCGCCATCGGGTTCGCCGGCGCGGCCTTGCTCCTGGTGCCTGCCGTGGCCGTCCTGCTGGCGCTGCGCGACCAGCGGGTGCGCCGGGTGCTGAGCGTGGCGCTGACCCGGCTGATCACCGTGGGCAGGCGGCTGCTCCGCCGCCCGCCAGGCCGGCCCGCGGACGCCCTGGCGGAGATCCTGGACCGGGTGGCCAGCATCAGGATGTCGTGGCCGCGCTACGCGGAGGTGTTCGGGCTGGCGCTGGTGAACTGGATCGGCGACTGCGGCTGCCTGGCCTGCGCCATCCGGGCGGCCGGCCAGCCGGTGCCCTGGCACGGCCTGCTCCTCGCCTACGCCGCGGGCGCCGCGGCGGGCAGCACCGGGCTCACCCCGGGCGGGTTCGGGCTGGTCGAGGCGGCCCTGACGGCCGCGCTGGTGGCCGTGGGGATGA
>JBEKFH010000260.1:0-6931 GCA_050013415.1 Streptosporangiaceae bacterium
TGCTGCTCGCGATCATCGCGTGCACGGCCGGGGCCGCCGCCGCCGGCACGCCCGCATCCGCCGCGGCCAGGCCGGTCGGCGACTGCACGACCACGTCCGGCGTGGTGGTCGTGGTGGACTTCGGCCACTGGGGCGGCCCGCTGCTGCGCTCCTGCGGCACTACCCCGACCACCAGCTACGCCCTGCTCAACCAGGGCGGCTGGCAGACGGCCGGCACCGAGCACGACGGGCCCGGGTTCATCTGCCGGATCGGCTATGCCGGCTACCACGGCGGCACGCTGTACCCGACGCCAGCCCAGCAGTCGTGCGTGCTCACCCCGCCGGCCAGCGCCTACTGGAGCTTCTGGTACGCCAGCCGTGGCCAGCACGCCTGGAGTTACAGCCAGGCCGGGGCGATGAGCTATGACCCCCGGCCGGGCAGCGTCGAGCTGTGGAGTTTCGGCAGCACCAGCGCGGGCGGGACCGCCGGATCAGCGGTCCCGGCGTTCAGCCCCGGCAGCGTGCGCGCGCTGAACGCCAGCCCGGCCAGCGCCGCCACCACCAGCCCGGCCAGCACTCGCGCGGCGGCCGCGGCGACCAGCCCTCCCGCCGCGAACAGCCCTTCCTCGCGAACGCGGAAACCGGCGCAGGCTGCGGCCCGGGCGACGCCGCCGCGGACGCCGGCTGTCCGGGACGCCCCGCCTGCGGCGGCCATTGCTCAGGTCAGTCACGGATCCCCGGTGCCGGCGCTCGTCGCGCTGCTGGTAGTGCTGCTGCTGGCTGCCGCCGGGATCACCGCCGCGGCGCGGCGCCCCCGGCGGGAGCGGTGAGCGCGGTCACCGGGCAGGCCCTGCCCGCCGCCCGCCGCCGCCACCCGGCCGCGTCCGGCGGCGGCCGGCTGCCCCGCGCACTGCATCCGGTCGCGTGGTGGATCTGGGCGTGCGCGCTCGCCACGGCCGCCAGCCGCACCAGCAACCCGCTGCTGCTGTTGCTGATCTTCGCCGTCGTCGGCGTGGTCGTGACAGCGCGTCGCACGGACGCCCCGTGGGCCCGCGGGTACCGCTTCTACCTGGGGATGGCGCTGGCAGTCATCGCGATCCGGATCCTCTTCCGCGTCGTCTTCGAGAGCGGGGTCTCGCCCGGCGACCTGATCGTGTTCCGGCTGCCCAGCATCCCTACGCCGGCCTGGTACGCGGGCGTCCAGATCGGCGGGCCGGTGTCGCTGCAGGCCATCCTGTCGGCCACCCTCGACGGGGCGAGACTGGCGTGCCTGCTCTGCTGCGTCGGCGCCGCCAACACCCTCGCCAACCCCAAGCGGGCGCTCCGCGTGCTGCCCGGCGCGCTCTATGAGCTGGGTGTCGCGGTAACCGTTGCCCTGTCCGTGGCGCCGCAGCTAGTGGAGAGCGTGCAGCGGGTGCGCCGCGCCCGCAGGCTGCGCGGCGCCGGCGGACGCGGGCTGCGGGCACTGCGGGCGATCGCGATCCCGGTTCTGCACGACTCGCTCGAACGATCCCTGCGGCTGGCCGCGGGGATGGACTCGCGCGGATACGGGCGCACCGGCAGCGCCACCGCCGCGAGCAGGCGGCTGACCGCGACGCTGATGCTGGCTGGCCTGGCCGGGCTGTGCATCGGCGCGTACGGGCTGCTGGACACCACGGTGCCGCGCGCGGCCGGCCTGGGCGGGTTCGCCGCCGGGTCGGCACTGTGCGTCGCGGGCCTGGCCCTGGGCGGCCGGCGGGTGTCGCGCAGCCGTTACCGGCCGGACCCGTGGCGCTGGCCGGAATGGGCGGTGGTGGGCTGCGGCCTCGCCACCGCGGTCGCGCTGTGCCTGAACGCCGGCTACAACCCTGCCGCGCTGAACCCAGGCCTGTCTCCGCTGCAGTGGCCGTCCCTGCCGCTGCTGCCCGCCGCGGCGATCCTGGTGGCGGCGCTCGCCGCGCTGGCCGCACCGCCCCCGCCGACGGCCATAGGAGCGGGCAGGTGATCCATTTCGATCATGCAGGCGTCCAGTACGACGGCGCCGCCGCCCCGGTGTTGCGGGATGTGCGGCTGCGGGTCGAGGAGGGCGAGCTGTGCCTGGTCATCGGGCACACCGGCAGCGGAAAGTCGACGCTCCTCGCTGCCATCAACGGCCTGGTGCCGCACTTCACCGGCGGCACCCTGACCGGCCGGGTGCTGGCCGGCGGCCGGGACACCGCCCGGTTCCGGCCGCGCGAGCTGGCCGATGTCGTCGGGATGGTCGGGCAGGACCCGCTCGCCGGGTTCGTCACCGACACCGTCGAGGAAGAGCTCGCCTACACGATGGAGCAGCTCGCGATTGACCCGGCGGCGATGCGCGCGAGGCTGGAGGAGACCCTGGATCTGCTGGGCATCGCCGAGCTGCGGCACCGGGCGCTGCGCACCCTGTCCGGCGGCCAGCAGCAGCGCGTCGCGATCGGTGCCGCGCTGACCGCGCATCCGCGGATTCTCGTCCTGGACGAGCCCACCTCGGCCCTCGACCCGGCCAGCGCCGAGGACGTCCTCGCCGCGATCACCCGCCTCGTGCACGATCTCGGCGTCACCGTCGTGCTGGCCGAGCACCGGCTGGAGCGGGTGCTGCCGTACGCGGACAGGGTCGCCTGGCTGCCCGGCGACGGCACCGTCACCGCAGGTGACCCGGCCGCCGTCGTCAGCCAGGCAGGGGTTGTCCCGCCGGTGGTGGAGCTCGGCCGGCTGGCCGGCTGGGACCCGCTCCCGCTGTCCGTTCGGGACGCCCGCCGCCGCGCGCCGACTTTGCGCAGCCAGCTGCCGGGCACGCCGCCGGTCGCGCACCGCTGCGCGCACACCGACAGGGACGCGCCGCCCGCGCTGACCGCGCGCGGCATCGTCGTCCGGTACGGGCCGCTCATCGCGGTCCGCGGCGTCGACCTGACGCTGCGCCGCGGCGAGAGCACGGCGCTGATGGGCCGCAACGGCTCGGGGAAGTCGTCTCTGCTGTGGGCGGTGCAGGGCTCCGGGCGACGCTCGGCCGGCCGGGTCAGCGTGGCCGGCGCGGCGGCTGACCCGGCGGACCTCCCGCCCGCCGCGGCCAGGCGCCTGGTCGGCCTCGTCCCGCAGACTCCCGCCGACCTGCTCTACCTCGATACGGTGGCGGCCGAGCTCGCCCAGGCCGACCGCGATGCCCATGACGCCCGCGACGCCCATAACGCCCGCGACAGGTCCGCCGGCGCACGCGGCAGAAACGCCGCCGACGGCCGTGGCGAGGCGGTCACGGCGCGCGCGATCCTCGACGACATCGCGCCGGGAATATCCCCGGGCATGCACCCGCGGGACCTGTCCGCCGGGCAGCAGCTTGCCCTCGTGCTGGCCGTTCAGCTCGCAGCCGCGCCCGCGGTCATCCTGCTCGACGAACCCACCCGCGGCCTGGACTACCAGGCAAAGGCCGGCCTGACCGCCGTGCTGGACCGCCTCGCCGCCCGGGGGCACGCCATCGTCGTCGCCACCCACGACGTCGAGTTCGCGGCCCGCGCCTGCGACCGCGTCATCGTGATGGCCGAAGGCGAGATCGTCACCGACGGCCCGGCGGCCACGGCGCTGACCGCGTCGCCGACGTTCGCGCCGCAGGTCGCCAAGATCCTCGCCCCGCTGCCGTATCTCACCGTGGCGCAGGTCGCCGCAGCCCTCGACCCGGTGCCCGCACCGTGACCGGGCAGCCATGACGGGACAGCCGTGACCTGGCGTCAGCGGGACCGGGGCAGCCTCGCGCCCCTCGACGCCGGCGTCGCGGAGCCCCGCGCCGCGATCCGGGTCCGGCCCAGGTCCGCCATCACGATCGCGATGGCGTCGTTCCTCGGCTTGGTGGCGTTCCTGTGGCCGTTCGTCGTCCCGCCCGGGACGTTCGCGTCCACCGAGA
The DNA here is from genome assembly GCA_050013415.1 of Streptosporangiaceae bacterium. Lineage (GTDB taxonomy): Bacteria > Actinomycetota > Actinomycetes > Streptosporangiales > Streptosporangiaceae > Palsa-506. The sequence goes on from JBEKFH010000260.1 coordinate 3,872, forward strand.
CCCCGCCGCTGATGTTCGGCGTCCTGCTCGCGCTGGTGCTGGCGGTGGTGTTCGCCGAGGTCGCCGACGGCGGGATCGACGCGAAGGCGCTGGCCATGCTCGGCGTGCTGTCCGCGATCAATGCCGCGCTGCGCCCGCTCGGCGCCGGGACGGCCGGCATCGAAACCGTGTTCTTCGTCCTCGTGCTCGCCGGGCGGGTATTCGGGGCCGGCTTCGGCTTCGCGCTCGGCTGCACATCGCTGTTCGCCTCCGCGCTGCTGACCGGCGGCGTCGGGCCCTGGATGCCGTACCAGATGTTCGGCTGCGCCTGGGTCGGAATGTTCGCCGGGCTGCTCCCGCCGCTGCGCGGCAAGGCCGAGATCCTGATGCTGGCCGGATACGGCGGGCTCGCCGGTTACTTCTTCGGGTTCATGCTCAACCTGTCGTTCTGGCCGTTCTCCCTTGACCCGTCGAGTTCCCTTGCCTACCGGCCCGGCCTGTCGTTCATCGAGCAATGGCACCGCTACCTGCTGTTCGACGCGACCACCTCACTCGGCTGGGACACCGGCCGGGCCGTCACCAACATCGCGGCCATCCTGCTCGCCGGGCCCGCGGCCCTGGCCGCGTTCCGCCGCGCCGCCCGGCGGGCGAACTTCCGCCCCGCCGTCACCTTCGCGCCAGCTGAGGGTCCTGCGCGATCTCGGCCTGTTGGGCCGGGCACGAGCCGCAGGTGAACGATAGTGCCGTCGCCTGCCGGGACAAGGTCGGTGACGTGGCACGCCGCGACCACCCGGCGGCGTGCCTCCGGGTACCGTGAGATCAGAGCCATCACCCGCCGGAATGGTCACCTGTGGTCACTATCAGGCACTGGAGCGTCCCGGCCGTGAGATGGGCGATCTGCAGATCCCGAAGACGGAGGCGATATGGCGCGAGTTCTTTACACGGCGGAGGCAACGGTCACCGGCGGCCGGGCAGGCGGCCACGGGCGCACCAATGACGGAGCGCTGGATGTGCAGCTCCGCTCGCCGAAGGAGATGGGCGGCGAGGGCGGTGGCACGAACCCTGAAGAGCTCTTCGCCGTGGGTTATGCGGCCTGCTTCGAGAGTGCCCTGGGCGTGGTCGGCCGTCGTGAACGCGCCGACGTGGGCGACGTCTCGATCGACAGCCGTGTGAGCCTGCTCCCCACCGAGGAGCGCGGTTTCAGGCTCGCCGTGGAGCTCGACGTAACCCTGCCGCAGGTTCAGGACCCTGAGCAGGCGGCGCGGATCGTTGCTGCCGCCCATCAGGTGTGCCCGTACTCCAATGCCACCCGCGGCAACATCGACGTGACTCTGACCGTGAACGGCCGGGGCATCGGCTGAACCGCGATTGGCGCCGGATCCTGGCCCGACCCGGGCCGGATACCTCCGGGCGCCGGGCCAGCCCGGCCGGGTGAGTGCGGCCGATGTCAGCCGGCGTGCGCGAGGATGGCGGCGATGAGCGAGCGCGCCGTCGCGCTGCGAACCTCGCCAGGCTGAGACACGGCAACAGCGTACCGGCGCAGCCGCCCGGGCGGTCCCGGTTAACGGGATCGCCCGGGCGGCCGGGTGCTGGCGGTGGGGTCAGCTGCTGCTGCTGGTGTTGATGGATCCGTTGACGCCGTGCGGGAAGAAGCCGCCGGAGGTGGCCTTCTTCGGGGTGAGGTAGACGATGTTCAGGACGTGGCCGGTGCTGCGGCCGTAGACCAGGCCGTTGCTGTCGGTCGGGACGATGTTGGCCCGCCCGTGCCGGGTGACTCCCTGGTCGTCGTTGCTGGGCCCGTCGAGGCTGTCGCGGGCCTTGGAGATCGCGTCGGATGCCGCGCCCAGGCCGCGGTCGAGCAGCTCGGTGCGGACGGTGGCAGCGTGGTAAGCCTCGACCGCCAGGATGCCGGCGGCCGCGCTGAGGTAGGTCTTGTTGCTGATCAGCGGCGCGGCGCCCTTGTACGCGGTGACGCCGACGTCCTCGAAGATGAACGCGCCGAGCAGGAAATTGTCCTCGTTGGCGTAGACGTCGAAGGTCTGGTCCTTCTTGATCAGGCCGGCCGCCTGCGCGGCGGCGGTGAAGCTCTCCTTGATGTTGATGTTCGGCCGGGACACGGCCGCGCTGCCGAGCGCGCTGCGCAGGAACTTCACGTGGTCGAGCTCGTCCTTGGCGATCTCGTACGCGATTTGGTGCACCCGCTTGCTGGTGAACGGCACCCGCGCGCCGCCCTTCACCCGGCCGCGCCGCCCGCTGCCGTGCGTCAGGTCATCGGCAAGCCCGTGCCCGTGCACGGCGTTGGAGTAGAACTCCGCCTCCAGGTACTCCAGGTTCAGCGCGAAGTTCAGGATCGCCGCGTCCGAGACGCTGTTCGCCGCCTCCGTCGCCGCGTCCGCGGCCGGCCCGGTCAGCGCCGCGGCTGCGCTTGCGCCGACGACGCCCAGCCCCGCCGCGCTCGCGACCTTAAGAAACCGCCGCCGGTCCTGCGGATTCTCCGCGCTCCGCTCGATCAGCTGACCGACATAATTCTTGCCGAACATGAACATTCCCCCGATCTCAGTTTGGGATGATGACTTATATACGGAGCTAGGAGCCACACGGATAGGTCGCCGAATGGAAATTTTCCTTGCGCCCGGATAAGCCACGGTATGTGTGACGAGAGTCACATCCCGGTCTGGAAAAACAATAGCTCTCTATTACCCGGGCGCACCTCCGCACCCCGTTTTCCCGGTCCTGGCACGTCGGCACCGGCCCGCCGGCCGGGACCGGCGGTCCGGCGGTCGGGCGCCGGCCCGGGCCGGCGGGCCGAATCAAGGTGACGAGAGGTGCCCGCGTCGGGGAGCATGGGCACATGCCGCTGCAGTTCGACCCGCCGTCAGGTACCCGCGACTTCCTCGCCGCCGAGATCGAGGCCAGGGAGCGGGCGTTCGCCGTCATCCACGACGTCTACTCCGGCTACGGCTTCGAGCCGCTGCAGACCCCGGCGTTCGAGCGCCTGGACGTGCTGCTCGGCAAGTACGGGGACGAGGGCGACAAGCTGGTCTTCAAGATCCTCCGGCGCGGCGAGCACGAGGCGTCCGG
>JBEKFH010000261.1:0-6914 GCA_050013415.1 Streptosporangiaceae bacterium
TGACCTGGGAGGAGTTCCTGGAGGGCTGGGAGCGGATCACGTCCCTCGGGTTCCCCGTCGAGCGGACCGCCGAGGATGCCTGGCCGCATTTCCGGGCCTGGCGGGTCAACTACGAGACCGCCGCCTACAAGCTGGCGCGGGGCCTCGACGTGGTCCCGGCCCGATGGTCGGGTCCCCGCCGCCACGACTGGGGGCCGTTCGAGCCCCGGGTGCTCGCCAACCGCACCCCTGATCATCCCGAAGGCCAGCCGGTCAGGCCCGGGGACCTGTCCGGCGGCGAGTGAGGCCAGTCATCCGGGGGCAGGCGGCGCCCGGCGGACGGCGGACGGCGGACGGCGGACGGCGGACGGCGGACGGCGGACGGCGGACGGCGGACGGAAAGCCTACGCGCGCGCCGTCCCCCGGCTATCGAAGGCCATGGCGCGCTGCAGCGCCGCTGCCCGGAGGTCCGGGGGTATCTCGACGGGGCCGCCCAGCGGGCTGGCGTTGATGCCCGCCTGCGCAGCCTCCTCGACGACCCCGCCGACCAGGATGGCGAGCTCAGGGGTGCGGTGGAAGACCAGCACTCCGTGGTTGGCCAGCAGCACCGCGGGAACCCCCGGGATGACGGCTTCCCGGATGCCGGCGACCGCCTCGTCAGACCCGCGTGGCGAGTAGCCGGTCACAGGCACGCCAGCCGCGAGCCCGAACATTGCCAGTGCCTCCACCCAGCACCCGATCGGACGGCGGGCCACCGCGTACGCGGTCGCATAGGGCGAGTGGGTATGCAGGACGCAGCCGACATCCGGATGATCCTGATACATGGCAGTGTGCATGGCAACCACGGCCCCCTGGATCGGCGGCAGCTCGCCTTCCAGCAGCGTCCCGTCCAGCCCCACCCGCACGACTGCGGCGGCGGGGTGACCGCGCAGCGAGGGACCAGCGGTGAAATACATCTCGCGGGCCTCTGGCACCCGCAGGCTGACGTTCCCGTGCCCGTTCGCCGAGATCGCGCCGCTAGCGACCACGCGCTGAGCAGTTTCGACAACCTGGCCGACCAGATCCTTGTCCATGATCCGCCTCCCTCAGCAGTTCGCTTCCCCAGCAGCCCAGCGGCCAGCCAGTTACCTCATGATGATGGAGGATCCGGCCTGTCCCAACGTGCGGATTCTCCGTGATATCAGGGAACGCTGTGCTCGTGCGCAAGGCCGGAGATTGCGCCATCCCCAGGCCAGCCATCCCCGGGATCAGGGGCATGCGCTACCGGGGGTGTGCGAGGTGGCGTAGATGACCACCGAGGGGTTCTCGAACACGCGGCGGTACCTCGCCGGGTCGGCGCGGAATCCGGCGAGGTCGGCGGCGTCCCCGAGCCGGTAGAGCACGACATACCTGACGTCCTGGCCGGCGAAGATGCTGGCCGAGCGGCAGCTGTCCGGATGCAGCAGGACCTCGCGGGAATCCAGCAGCGGCGCGCGGCCGGCCGCCGGCAGCGAGCGGGGATGGAGGATCCGGTACGCGCTGTAGGACTGCAGGCCGGTGTAACCGCCCATGGCCAGCACGGCACGGTTGGTGATGCCGGGGTTCATCCCCGGGGTCGAGATGATGGTGCCGCCGGTGTTGTGCCGCCCCAGCCACGCGCCGGCGGCCGCGACCTGCGGATCCAGCAGTTCGGTGTGCACCGCGTGGGTGTCGTCCAACGCCGCGTGGACCGACTGCACCCCGGTGAGCGCAATCACGGCACCGGCCGCCGTGGCCGCGGCGGCCGCCGTGCCGGCCCCGGCGATCGCGGCGACCGCCGGCGCGGCCAGCCGGCCAGGTGCGGGCATCCGGACAGGCCCGGCCAGCCGACCGGGTGCCCGCCATTGCGCCAGCGATCGCAGGATCAGCCCGGCGCCGAGCGCGCCGAGGATCGAGAGCGCTGCGCCCAGGTCCCGCTCGAATCGCTGCGGGAACCCGTCCGCCGCGGTGCGGCTGCCCGCGTACATCAGGAGGCACCAGAGCACCAGCGTCAAGGCCGTGAGTACCTGCGCAGGCTGGCGCAGATACCGGAGGCCGGCCGCCAGCGCCGCCAGCCCGAGCACGCCGAGCCAGACCACCGAGGACGACAATTCCGTCAGCACGTGCGAAACGCTGAGTACCGGCTGACTGCCCAGCGCGATGCTCACCGCGGTGGACGTGCCCGACCCGCCTGCCCCGGATTTCCCTGGCAGGTAGGTGTACGCGGCGTAGCCGACCGCGAGCACTCCCAGCGCCGCCAGCGCGAGCGCCAGCACCCTGGCCAGCCGCGGCACGCCGTCCGCGTGGCGGCGCAGCAGCAGGTAACCGCCCGCCACCACGGTCACGGCGGCGAGCAGCAGCGCGAGGTACAGGCTGGCGACCGAGTGGTAGAGCACCACGGACGCGCCGGTCACGGCGAACAGCGCGCCGGACCGGACCGACGGGGACGCCAGCAGCGTGATCAGCGCGGCGACCAGCATGACGAGCAGAAAATACGCCGCGGTCAGGTCGGGGTAGCGGCCCTCGGCGAAGCTCGCATAGGCGCCGCGCAGCACGAGGCCGGACAGCGCCGCAGCGGCGAGGCCGTACTGCCAGCCCCACACCCTGGTCGCCACCGCGTAGGCAGCGAGCGTGGTCAGCACGAGCAGGGACGGGGCGAGCACCGGGAAGAGGGCCAGCGGCGTCAGGCCGGACAGCCGGCAGACGACCGCCGTCAGCGCCGAGAATCCCGGCGGGTAGATCATGTAGGTGCCGTACGAGCCGTGCGCGAGCATCTGCTCGGCCATCACCGCGTGCGAGAACTGGTCGCCGCCGCGAATGTACGGCCAGTCGTGCCGGATCGGCCCGGCGTAAGCACGCACGGCCGTCAGCAGCAGGATGACGGCAAGCACGGGCTCGCGCAGGACGGTGCCCGGCTGCCAGGCCGTCCTCGCCCCGGCGGTGTGCGCCCGAGCGGCATGCGCCCCAGCGGCGCGCGGCGCGGCGGGCTGCGCCCCGGCCAGCGTTCCGGTGGCGCCAGTCGGGACTGCACGCGAGCCGGCGGTCCATGTCCCGGCAGCGCGCGGCCCCGCCCCGCCAGTCCCGCCCCCGTCCCCGCCAGCTACGTCCCCGGTCCCGCCAGTCCCGTCCCGCCCGGTGCCAGTCCCGTCCCCGCCAGTCCTGTCCCCGCCAGTCCCGTCCCGCCCGGTGCCAGTCCTGTCCCCGCCAGGCCTGTCCCCGGCCAGGCCGTCACCGTTCGCGACGGCCGAAAACCCGGCAACCCCGTTCCCGGTGACCGCAAGCACCCCCGCGGCCAGCAGTACCGCCGGGATGACGAGCAGCAGCCACGACCGCGTCCAGGCGCCAAGCTCCGAGGCCAGCGCCAGGCCGAAGGCGACGACGATCAGCGCCAGCACGCGCCAGTCGCGGATCGGGGCCGGCGCCGGCAGCACCGGGCCGGCCGGACCGTCCGGGGCGCCCCGCAGGACCAGGGCCAGTGCGCCCGAGCCCAGGACCACGAGGATGGACACGATGCCCACCGCGAGCGTGACGCCGGTGCCCAGCAGCCGCGCCTGGGCGATTGCCAGCACCGGAACGGACGCCATCGAGATGGCCGCCGAGTACGCGAGCCGCTCGCCCAGGCCGCCGGCCGGGCGCAGGAAGCCGGCCCAGAAATAGCCGGGCAGCACGCCAGCGGCCAGCGCCCCGAGCAAAGCGCGCGCCATGTCCGAAAGCAATCGCCACCACCGGTAACGGGATCGAGCCGTGAACTCAAGACCGGCTGGCCGGCCGAGCTGAAGGTGCTAGGTCAACCGGACCCTACACCAGGCCGGACCTAGACTTCCGGGGTGACCATGAGCATCGGCAGCCTTGACACCGTGGCCGCCCTCGGCCGGCCCGATTTGCTGGCACCCAGCGTGGCGGCCGCGCTAGCGGCCGCTGGCGCGCTGCCCGCCGAAGCCGTCGGCGTGGCCGAGATCGACCCCGGGCTCGCCGACACCGCGGCCTTCTGCGAGCGCTATGCCGTGCCGCTGACCGAGTCGGCGAACTGCGTCGTGGTCACCGGGCGGCGCGGCGGCGAGGCCAGGTTTGCCGCGTGCGTAGTGCTGGCCACCACCAGGGCCGACGTTAACGGCGTCGTCCGCCGCCAGCTCGACGTCCGCAAGGCATCCTTCGCTCCCGTCGAGGTCGCGGTAGCGGAGACTCAGATGGAGTACGGCGGCATCACTCCGATCGGCCTGCCCGCGCACTGGCCGGTCTTCGTCGACGCGGCGGTGGCCGCAGCGGCCCGGGTCGTGGTCGGCAGCGGCGTCCGGCGCTCCAAGCTGGCGCTGCCCGGTGAGTTGCTCGGCCGGCTGCCCGGCGCGATGGTGCTCGAGGGCCTGGGCAGGTAGACAATGAGTTACGCAGTCCGGATGCCCGGTGCCGGCCGCCTGAGCAGCAGGTCGGCGGCCCGGTGAAAGCCGGTTCGGGGTGCTCCGTGCCGACGTGGCTCAGCGGCCCGGCCGAACGGCTGACGGGCCGGGCCAGGGAGGTCCTATGAGTTCATCGTGGCTTTCGCGGGGCAGGAGATCGCCCGGCACGAATTTCATGACCGGCGCAGTCCTGATCGCCGTGGGATTGTGGGACCTGTTCCGTTCGGCAGACGTGATCTTTTCGGTCCTCGGCGTGGTTTTCATCCTCCTGGGTGGTCTTAACATCGCGCGGGGGATTGTCCAGCAGCGGGGCGGCCGCCCTGGCCCAGGCACTGGCCCGCCGCAATAACCCGGCCCTGGCCTGCGGGCCAGGCACTGGCCTGCGGGCCCGGCACTGGCCTGCGGGCGGTGACACTGGCTACGGGAGCCAGGAGACCCGGCCATGCAGCGCCGCGTAGCCGACGAAGGCGACCGAGTCGATCAGGGTGTGCGCGATGATCAGCGGGGTGACCCTCCCCCACCGCCGGTAAAGGTATCCGAAGATCAGTCCCATCACCGCGTTGCCGATGAAGCCGCCGAAGCCCTGGTAGAGGTGGTACGAGCCGCGCAGCAGCGCGCTGCATACGATCGCGCGCCACGGCGTCCAGCCCAGCTGGTTCAGCCTTCTCAGCAGGAACCCGACGACCAGGACCTCCTCAAGGATGCCGTCCTGCGCCGCGTTCATGATGAGTATCGGGATGCGCCACCAGACCGCGGGCAGGTTCTCCGGCACGACGGTCAGGCTGAGCCCGGCATGGAACGCGATCAAGTAGAGGGCCAGGCCGCTGCCGCCGATGACGGCCGCGAGCAGCGCGCCCCAGCCGATGTCCTGACGGGGCTGGCTTGCATCCAGGCCCATATCGGACGGGCCCTCTCCCGACCTGGCCAGCAAGTAGAAGACCAGGGCGACCGGGGCGAGCCCTTCGGCCACGCCGGCAAGCTGGAGGATGAGGTCGAGCAGCGGGCGGCCGGGCGCCAGGCTCCCGACCAGCAGGGCCTGCTGCTGACGCAGGGCTTGCGGCGCGGTCAGCGACCCAATCAGCTCAATCAGGGCGTTCAGGCCGCTCGCGCCCAGCGACACGGCGAAGACGACGAAGATCTCCCAGCCGATCAGCCGCCTGGGCGGCAGGCTTAGGCTAGTTTCCTCCGTGACTGCCACGTCAGGACTCTAGCCGCCCCTCCCGCCGCGGGCAGCGGTCAGTCCCGCGGCCATCGTCCGGGGCATCCCCCGTTTGTCCCCCAGCCGCCAGGTCGCGGCGGCCCAGTCCGGGCAGCAGCCCGCGCGAGATGAGACGGGCGAGGTGAGCCGATGGAACAGGCCGGCCGCGCGCTGGCCGCGCGGCCAGTTGTCCGCCAGCTTGGCCTGCTGGCGGGTTACCTGGCCGCCGGGATCGCCGTCACCTGGCCCCGCGCGGCGTACCTCACCGGCGAGGTCCCGGCCGTCCGCGACGTGGGCAGCTACGTGTGGGACCTGTGGTGGGTGGCGCATCAGGTCGCGCACCTGGGCAATCCGTGGTTCACCAGCCAGATGGCCGCGCCGGCCGGCATCCAGCTCGGGTTCGACACCATCATGCCGTTGGCCGGGCTGGTGATGGCCCCGGTCACTATGACGGCCGGCCCGGCTACCTCGTTCTTCCTGCTGACAATCGCCTCGCCCGGCGCGGCGTGCTGGGTGATGTACCGCGCGGCACGGCTGTGGCTGCGCCCGCCCGGCGCGATCGCGGCCGGCGCGCTGTTCGGCCTGTCGACCATGCTGGCCTGGCAGGACTGGTACCACCTCAACATCGCCCTCGGCGCCCTGTTCCTGCCGATGACCATGGAGGCCGCCGTCCGGCTGCGCCGGCGCCCCGGCCGGCGGCAGGGCGTCATCCTGGGCCTGGTCCTCGGCGCGTCGGTGCTGGTCAACCAGGAAACCGCGGTCATGGCCTGCATTCTCGCCGCCGCGCTGCTGGCCGGCTGGCTGGCCAGCCCCGGCCGGGCGGCGCTGGCCAGCCTGGCGGCCCGGAAGGCCCGCAGCGCGCGAGGCCGTGGCCCGGGCCAGGCGGCGCTGGCCAGACTGGCGGCCCGGTCTACCCGCAGCGCGCCGGGCCGTGGTCCCGGCCGGGCGTTGCTAGCCAGGCTGGTGCCGCTGGGGCTCGGCGCGGCGACCGCCCTGGTAATCGCCAGCCCGCAGCTCATCGCCATGGCCCGGCAGGCCAGCGCGGGCGGGGTCGGCGGCGCGAGCGCCAGCCCGCGTCTGGTCGCGCGCGCGTTCGGGCTGTACGGGGCGCAACTACCCGGGCTCTTCGGGCCATCGCCGCGGGTGTCGGAGTTCGGGCTGGCCGGCCTGGCGGCCGTCTATCAGTACCGCCAGCCAGCCGAGGGCGTGCCGACGTTCGGCCTGCTGCTAACCGTTCTTGCCGTGGCGGGACTGGCCGTCAGCTGGCGCCGCCGCGGCGCCCGGCCGCTCGCCGTGGCGTGGCTCGGCTGCGCCGCCTTAGCCCTGGGAACCACGCTGTACATCGG
>JBEKFH010000262.1:0-6883 GCA_050013415.1 Streptosporangiaceae bacterium
CATCGGCGTCCGCCAGCTGCGCGCGGGCCGGCCGGCGAGCAGCCATGCGATGGCCCCGATCACGGGCAGGATGGTGATCAGGAATGCCCATCTCAGCGTGGTGAGACTGCGGAGCTCATGCTGCGGCGTCATGATGGCGTCGATCAGGCAATACGCCCATACGCCTACTGCGAGCAGGACAAACAGCACGCCCAGAGGCACCATGGCGGCAGCCTAGCCGCTGCCATGGGTCACTGATCGGCAAACTGGACTAGTCATCCCGACCTACCCTGAGTGCCCATAATTTATTACATTCCGTTACGAGAGATGACGATTGAGCGGAACCCGCATAGCCTGGCTGCCTGACGCGATCCAGGGAGTGCAGGACATGCGGCTGCGACTGTTCGATCGTGTCCGCCGTGCGTACGGCCGGCACCCGCCAAGGGAGACTTCCGCGCGGGCACGGACGGATACCGCGCCGAGGCCAGCGGGGCCGCCGGCCCAAGCCGGTCTGGCCGGCCATGCCCCCGGCAGCCACCGCAGGGTGGGCCCGGCCCCGGTCCTACCCGAGCCGTCCGCGCGGGCGGGCGGCCCGGCCCCGGTCCTACCCGAGCCGTCTGCGCGCGCGGCGGATCCGGCCGGCCTGGCGCCGGGCCCCGGGCCAGCCCCCCGCCGGCCTGGCCCGGCTCGCGAGGAACCGCCAGCCGGGCGCACTGCGCTGCGCCGATGGGGAGCCGCGCGGGCGGCGGTCCGCTCGGCGCCAGCGGCCAGCGAAGCCAGGGCCATTCCGGTGGCGCAGCAGCGAAGGGCGGCTCGCGAGGTGGCGGCGGCGCGGCCGTGGTACGAGGTCGCTCAGTCCAATCGGACCGCCCCTGGCCACCGCCACTGCGGCAGGCTCGAGGAGGTGATCCGGAGGGAGTGGGAGGCGGACGCGGTGCCCCCGCCGGCGGTCGTCCGGGCCATCGATCGTCTCGCGGAGTTGCCGCAACTGATGAAGGAGAAGCTGGCGGCCGGGCTCGACGCCATCCACGTCGGAGCAGGCGGCGTACCGGATCTCGACGATATGTCCAGGCTGAGCGGTGTGCCGCTGCCGTCCGGCCGCGCCACCTGGGATGCTTGCGCTGGAGCGTACGGCGAGCGCAAGATCATCGTAGGCTCGCGGCCGTCCCCGAGCCCGGACGTGATGTGCCACGAGATCGGGCATGCGCTTGATGACATCGACGGATTTGAAGGGCAGTGGCAGTCGGACTCCGGCGAGTTCCGGGTGCTTTACGACCAGTGCGTTCCGCATATGGTGAGCGACTTTCACCAGCAGCCCGGAGTGCTGGGCCGCCGGGAGTTCTTCGCTGACGCGTTCGCCGCGATCGCGTCGAGGCAGCGCCCCGCTCTCGTGGACATGCTCGGAGGCGATACCAGGGCAGCGCTGAACGTGATGCTTTACTTCAATGTGCGCTACGGCATCTAGGGGTGGCTGGCGATGTTCGTGATACGGCTGCCAAACGGCAACCTGATGGTTCCCGAGTCAGTGATCAGTGACGGCGGGCAGCTCATCGGCGATGCGTATGTCGAGATCAGCCCCGGCGAGGCCGACTATGAGCGGTTCGCCGCCCGTGCACTGACCGAGGACGAGGCGGCGGAACGGCGCCGCCAGTGGCAGGAAGGGGACGAGCCGCTGCGGCGCGAGTTCCTCGATTTTCTCGCCCGCCACGGCCACCCGGGACGAGGGCAGAACACTGGCGACGGGCACGGGCCAGCCTGACATGACGGGCACGGGCCAGCCTGACATAGCGCGGTCGCCCGAGATCGGCGTGCCCGCGCCCCGGCCCGGGGGCGGGCACATAGCGCGGGCGGGCCGGTATCGCGTGGCCGGGCCGGTGATGTCAGGCTGGCCCTCCCCGCTGAGGGCCTCCGCGTCAGAGGACGGAGCGGTTCTCCGCCGTGGCCCGGGTATCGCCGCCCAGCAGCGCCCGTACTTCTGATTCGCGGAACCTCCGGTGCCCGCCCGGCGTCCGGATGCTGCTGATGCGTCCGGACGCGGCCCAGCGGGTGACGGTCTTCGGATCAACACGGAAGAGGGCAGCGACCTCCCCGGGAGTGAGCAGCCGCTCACTGTTGCCGTCCATTAATATTCCCCTCCAGATCACACCGTTGTGGCTTGTCCCAAGTGTCGCGACAAACATCGGTTTTCTCCCTAGTTTCCGGAAAATCTGGTCGACTAAATCTCCCTTTTGGGGATGGTTTGGCTGGGCGAGGCATCCGGGACTCGATCAGGCAGGGTGCCCGACACGTCCGCCGGCCCGGCACGGCCCCGGACTCGCACGGGACCAGCTGCCTTGACGGCCCTGTCCCCGCAGTTCACCGGCCCCCCCGCGGACGGCCCCGGCCCCGTGCGGGACTGGCCTACCCGGACGGCCGGGGCCCTAGGTCACCGGCTCCCGCGGACGGCCGGGCCCGCACGTCACCGGCTCCCGCGGACGGCCGGGCCCGCACGTCACCGGCTCCCGCGGACGGCCGGGCCCGCACGTCACCGGCAGTTAGATTGGGCAGGTGACGGACCTGGTTTCGATGGCCGAGATCCGCGCCGCCGCCGCGCGCCTCCACGGCGTTGCGCTGCGGACGCCCCTCGTGCCCTTCCCCCGGATCGAGCCCGTGCTGCTGCTGAAACCGGAATCGCTCCAGCCCACGGGCTCGTTCAAGGTACGCGGCGCTTACGCGAAGATCTCGGCACTGCCGGCCGAGGCCAGGCGGCGCGGGGTGGTGGCACATTCGAGCGGCAACCATGCCGCCGCGGTCGCGTATGCCGCCGCGCTGCTCGGGGTACCGGCCTCGGTTGTCATACCGTCAAGCGCGCCGGCTGTGAAGATCGCCGCGGCTCGCGGGCTCGGCGCGGAGGTGATCATCTCGCGGCCGGGCCTCGCCGCGCGGATCGCCGCGACCGAGCAGCTCGTCGCGAGGCACGGGTACGCCGTCATCCCGCCGTTCGACGACGCGGCGGTGATTGCCGGGCAGGGCACCGTCGGCCTGGAGATCGCCGCCGACTGCCCGGCGGTAGACCTCGTGCTGTGCCCGGTGAGCGGCGGCGGCCTGATCTCGGGGGTCGCCGCGGCGATCCGGGCGATGTGCCCGGATGCCAAGGTCATCGGGGTGGAACCCGAGCTTGCCGCCGATGCCCGTGACTCGCTGCGCCAGCGGCGGCGGGTCGCGTGGTCATCCGCGCGAACCCAGCGCACCGTGGCCGACGCGCTCCGGGTCGAGCAGATCGGCGAGCTTCCGCTGCGGCACATGCTGCGTTACGTGCACGACGTGGTGACGGTCTCGGACGACGAGATCCGCGCGGCGATGCGCCGGCTGGCCGCGGAGGCCCGTCTGGTGGCCGAGCCGGGCGGCGCGGCGGCGGTAGCCGCCTGCCTCTTCCGGCAACGCGAGCTGCCAGCCGCCCGGATCCGGGTCGCTGTGCTCTCCGGCGGCAACGTGGACCCGGCCCTGCTCGCAGACGTGCTGCGGCCCGCCCCTCCCGCTGCGACAATTTAGTCCTTTTTGAAACTTATACCGGACTGAGAAACCTGAGACCGGACATTAAGTCGATTAATTCCGCATTAATTCGGTATAAGATGCTCTCTCCGCCGCTTCGCGGTGCTTTTCTGACCCGAAACTGGGCCAGTTCCGGGCCAGGCTGCCGAGAGGGACTGGCAGCTACCGTCAACGGGCCCGCCACGGCGAGCCGCCGTCAGTGCATAAACTGTCAGCACTATGCGCGCCACACTGGCTTACACCACGGCGAGGATCCTGCTCTTCTTCGCTGCCGTCTTCCTGCTCTACTTCATCGGGGCGCGCGGGATACTCCTCGTCGGCCTGGCGCTGGTGATCAGCGGCATCGTCAGCTTCGTCGTGCTCTCCCGGCAGCGGGACATGATGTCCGGCGCGCTCTTTTCCAGGTTCCGCCAGGTCCGTGAGCGACTCGACGCAGGCGCGCGGGCCGAGGACGACTGACTCCGCCCGGCGGGAATCAGGCCTGCGGCTCGGGGCGAGATCAGGCCTGGTGCTCGGGGCGGGATCAGGCCTGCGGCTCGGTTTCGGACAGCCAGCCGCCGGACTTCAGCAGGCCGAGCACCGCGGCCGTTGCCTCCGGCCTGCTCATCGCCGACGTGTCGATCACGAGGTCCGCGTCGGCGGGTTCCTCGTACGGGTCGGATACCCCGGTGAAATGGTCGATGACCCCCGCCCGCGCCTTGGCGTACAGGCCCTTGCGGTCACGGGCCTCGCATACCTCGACCGGCGTCGCGACGTAGATCAGCAGGAAGTCGCCCGTCTCGCTGACCATCTCCCGGACCCGCGCCCTGGCCGCGGCGTACGGAGCGATCGGCGCGCATATCGCGATGCCGCCGTGCCGGGCTATCTCGGCCGCGACGTAACCGATCCGCAGGATGTTTAGGTCACGGTCGGCGCGGGAGAAGGTCAGGCCAGCGGATAGCAGGCGACGTACCAGGTCGCCGTCGAGCAGGGTGACCCCGCGATCGCTGCGCTCGGCGAGGGCGTCACGAAGGTCCCTGGCGATCGTGGACTTGCCCGAGCCCGACAGCCCGGTCAGGAAGAGCACGAAGCCGCGCTGCGCGCGCGGCGGGCGGGCGCTGCGCAGTTCCCTTGCGACGGCCGGCGGCGTGAACCACGCGGGCACCTCCGCCCCGGCATCCAGCAGGTCCCCGAGCTCGCCAGGGGTGAGTTCTGCCCGCTCCGTGCCGGCCTCGATCAGCGCGAGCGGCCGCCAGACGTCCGCCGCGGGGTCATAGGCCCAGTCGCCCGCCGAGACGACGGGGATGACCGCAGCGGGCACCGGGCCCGTGTCGCCGTCCGCTCCGGATGACCCAGGCCCGGATGGCCCCGGCCCGGATGGCCCCGGCCCGGATGACCCCGGCCCGGATGACCCCGGCCCTCCCTGCCCTGCCGGGATGCCGGGATCGGCGTTGTCGGTGAACAGGTGCGACGCGCCGTAAGCGGCGGCGACCACGGCGCGGGCGGCCATCTCGTCAGCCGGGCCGCCGCGCCGGGCCAGCGGTACCGGCACGACCAGGGTGCTGGCCGGCAGGCTGCCCGCGGCGGCGAGTACCGACCGGATCAGCGCTTCGGGCCTGGTGACGACGTCAGCCGGACCGCTGATCAGCGGTAGCAGCAAGATCCTCGCCCTGAGCTGACCAGCCAGGTGCCGCAGCTGCCCGATCTGCCGGCTGTTCAGCGGGCCGCGGGTGGCGAAGGCGAGCACGGGCACGTCGCCGAGCTCGGTCCTGGCCTCGGCCGGGCTGAGCCGCAGCCGCCGGAACGGGCCGTGCTCAGGCTCCCGGTTGGCCGTGACCCTGCCGCCGAGCCGGACCAGCGCGCCGCTACCGGGCCCTCCGTCGTTGTCCGCGCCGCCGTCGTCGTCCGCGCCGCCGCCGTTGCCAGTCCCGCCGTTGCCAGTGCCGCCGCCGTTGCCGGGCCCTCCGTCGTTGCCCTCGTCGGCGTAGACCGGGCTACGGTCGGTGACCTCGAGCACGGCCAGCGGCGTGCCCTCGGGATCGTTGAGCATGACCCGGTCGGCGTCCGGTGCGATCGCGCCGGCGGGCACGTCGAGGGTGACGGGAAACGGCCACGGAGTACCGTCAGCCAAGGCGGCGTGCTCGGCAACGGCGGCGACATCAGCCCCGCTCATGAACCCGACGAGCGGCGCGAATGCTCCCGAGAGGAGCAGCTCTAGATCTCCGAGCTGCCGCTCGTCGAGTGTCCAGGACGGCCACCCGGCGGTGTCAGTAGCGGCGTCGGCCTGCGCCCCAGCAGTCACTTCATCCTCCGTCCGGCACGGCACCACCCCGCGGCGCACCGGTTACCGCGAGAAGTTCGGAGCCGCCAGGCACCCGAGGGTACACGGAAGGTAACGCTCGGGGGCAGGCTGGGCGCTGTGTTGGCCGCGGCGCCGGCGCGTGGCCCCCGGGGGGCTTGGGCCGGGGCTTGGGCTGGATGGGGCTTGGGGTGGACGGATCAGCAGCCGCTGGCCGTTGTCCCGCCGGGGTCGTCGCGCGCCCCGGCCGGCGGCAGCGCCAACTACAAAGCGCCAACTACAATGGGAGCGTCCCGCGCCCCGGCTTCCGGCGGGCCCGATGGGCAACCTCAGGCATGCCTTCCGCCGGGCGAGGGCACTTCGTGCTGCCTACAGGGCGCTTGCCTGAACAAGGATGCAATTGAGCCTCTCCGGTCTCCTCGCAGTTATCACCGGCGACCCGCAGCTGCGGCGCGCGCTGGAACTGGCCGACGGCGACGCCGGCGATCTCGTCCCGGCGGGGGCGGCTGACGCCGCAGGCGCCGACCTGATCGCCCCGGCCGCGCTCCGCCCGCTGCTCGCCGCCGCGCTGACCGGCGCGCCCGGTGCGGTCGCGTCGCTCGCCCCGAACGACCCCGCAGACCCGAACGCGTCGCTCCCCCCGAACGACCCCGCCGGCCCGAACGACCCCGCCGGCCCGAACGCCCCCGCCGGCCCGAACGCCCCCGCCGGCCCGAACGACCCCGCCGGCCCGAACGACCCCGCCGCGTCGCCGGCCCCGGCCGGCCGGTTCGTCCTCGCCATCACCGCCACGGCCCGCGAGGCCGAGGACCTGACCGACGCGCTGAACTCGCTGCTGCCCGCGCCCAGCGCGGCCTACTTCCCGCCCTGGGAGACGCTGCCGCACGAGCGGCTGTCGCCGCGCTCGGACACCTCGGGGCAGCGGATCGCCGTGCTCCGCAGGCTCGCCCGTCCCGATGCCGGCGGCGACCCGAGGTCCGGCCCGCTGACGATCGTGGCCACCCCGGTCCGCGGCCTGCTCCAGCCGATCGTCGGCGGCCTGGGCGACCTGGAGCCCGTCACGCTGCGGGCCGGCCAGGAGGCCGACCTCGACGA
>JBEKFH010000263.1:0-6844 GCA_050013415.1 Streptosporangiaceae bacterium
GTCCGCCCTCAAGGTGCTGATCGCGCACCGGCCGGGTTTCGTGGCGCCCACCCTGGTAGCGCGCAAGCTGGCCACGCTCGACCAGCTGACCGGGGGCGCCCGGGTCGCCATCCACCACATCACCGGCGGCGACGAACTTGACCAGAAGCGCGACGGTGACTTCGCCGACCACGACCGGCGGTACGCACGCACCGCCGAGTTCATGAGCCTGCTGCGCCGCGAGCTCACCGCGGCCGAGCCGTTCGACCACGACGGCGAGTTCTACCGTGTCCAGGGGGCGTACAGCTCGGTGAGGCCGGCCGAGCCCGGCGGGATCCCGCTGTACTTCGGCGGCGCGTCCGCCGCCGCCATCAGCGTGGGCGCCGAGCACGCGGACGTCTACATGCTCTGGGGCGAGCCGCTGGACCAGATAGCCGAGCGGATCGCCGGGATCCGGGCCGAGGCCGCCCGCCATGGCCGGACCATCCGCTTCAGCCTGTCCGTCCGGCCGATCGTGGCCGCCACCGAGGAGGCGGCGTGGCGGCGCGCCGAGAAGATCCGGTCGGCCACCGCCCGCCGGGTCGCCGAGGCGGGCAGCGCCACGGCCAGCGCCAAGGGCAGCGCGGCCGGCCGGGGCGGTCAGCTGCCCGGCTCCGATCCGCGGATCGCCGGCGCCCGGCTGTTCGGCTTCCGCGAGTCCTCCTCGGTCGGGTCGGAGCGGCTGCAGCGGCAGGCCGCGGCACGCGACGTGCACGACGAGCGGCTCTGGTACGGCGTGACCAAGCTGACCGGGCCCGGCGGCAACTCCACCGCGCTGGTCGGCACCCCGCGGCAGGTGGCCGACGCCCTGACGGCGTACCGCCGGGCAGGCGTCGACGCCGTCCTCATCCGGGGCTTCGACCCCCTGGACGACGTCGTTGACTGGGGCAGGGAACTGATCCCGCTGCTGCGCGAGCAGGCGGTGCGCACGCCAGCCGGCACGGCCGCGCTCTCAGCGTGAGCGGCGGATGAAGAGGCAGCGATGATCGAGATCGTGACCGTGCCCACGCCGTCGCTCGGTGACCGGAGCTATCTCGCCACTGACGGGGAGGTTGCGCTGGTGATCGACCCGCAGCGCGATATCGACCGGATCCTGGCTGTGGCGGCCGGCCGCGGCGTCCGCGTAACGCACGTGTTCGAGACCCACATTCACAACGACTACCTGTCCGGCGGCCTGGCGCTGGCCAGCGTGACGGGCGCGACTTACCACGTGAACGCAGCCGACGAGGTGGCCTTCGGCCGGATCGGGATCGGCGATTGCGACGTGGTGCCGGTCGGGGCGTCGATGCGGGTACGCGTGATCGCCACGCCGGGTCACACCTTCACCCACCTGACGTACGCGCTGGAGGACACGGCCACCGGCCAGGCGGTCGCGGTGTTCACCGGCGGTTCGCTGCTGCACGGGTCGACCGGGCGGCCCGACCTGCTCGGCGCCGAGCATTCCGGCGCGCTCGCGGCAGCCCAGCACGCATCGGCGCGGCGCCTTGCCGCGATGCTCCCGGCAGCCGCCGCGGTGCATCCAACGCACGGGTTCGGCAGCTTCTGCGCGCCGGCCGGCTCCGGGGCCGGCGAGTCCACCATCGGCGAGGAGCTCCTGCTCAACCCGGCACTCACCCTCGAGGAGGACCAGTACGTGGCGAGCCTGCTGGCCAGCCTGGACGAGTACCCGGCCTACTACGCCCGGATGGCCCCGGCCAACGCGGCAGGCCCGGACGCCCCCAGCCTGAACCCGCCCGCGGCGGCCAGCGCAGCGCAGATCGCGCGGCGCGTCGCGGCCGGCGAATGGGTGGTCGACTTGCGGCCCCGGCGGGCGTTCGCCGCCGGGCACCTGCCCGGGTCGCTCAGCTTCGAGCACGGCGACAGCCTGGTGACCAATCTCGGCTGGCTGCTGCCGGCGGGCAGCCCGCTGACGCTGATCGGGGACGATCCCGGCCAGGTCGCCGATGCCCAGCGTGACCTGGCCAGGATCGGCGTCGACGAGATCACCGGCGCGGCCGCTGGCGGCCCGGCCGGCTGGGGCCGGCGGCAGCTGAGGTCCTACCCGGTCTCCGACTTCGCCGGCCTTACCGCCGCGTGGCGGCAGCACCCGGTCACTGTCCTTGACGTGCGCCGCCGGCTGGAGTGGTCAGAAAGCCACATCGTGGGCGCGCTGCACATCCCGCTGCACCACCTGCCCGGCCGGCTGCCCGACCTGCCGCCGGGACCGATCTGGGTGCATTGCCAGGCGGGTTACCGCGCCAGCGTCGCCGCATCCCTGCTGGACGCGGCCGGCCGGGACGTCACGGCCATCGACGACGACTACGACCGCGCGGCGCCTGCGGGGCTGCCGCTCACCTCGGCGCCGGTCACCGCGGCAGCCCGAGGCTGAGCGCGCCCCGGGCTGAGCTGGCCCGGGCTGAGCCGGCCGGCGGTAACGGCTAAAGTCTACTTGACCAATCGTTTTTATATGAATTAGAGTTGGCACCGCTGAGTTCAGCTCAGCCGAACGTCTCAGCCACGACGGCGTGGCAGTTTCCCTCACCTCGACAGGAGCCCGTTATGCCAGTCCGCCGGCGCACAGTCCGCCGCAGCCTGATGGCCTTCGCCGCCGTCCTCGCCGTATCGATGCTCGCTGCCGCCTGCGGCAGCAGCGCCAGCTCGTCGGCGGGCTCGACATCGGTGACCACTGCCGGGGCGAGCGGAACCCTGAACTGGGAGTGGGAGCTCCCGACGTCGTGGGACCCGGTCACCTCGACCGCCGGCTGGGACGTGCACGTGCTCGGGCTCGTGTACGCCTCGATCACCTCCCTCGACCCGGCCGGGAACGTCGTGCCTGGCCTGGCGACGTCGTGGACCTACGCGCCCAGCGGCAAGACCGTGACGTTCACGCTGCGGCCGAACCTGAAGTTCACCGACGGGACGCCGCTGAACGCC
This sequence comes from Streptosporangiaceae bacterium, assembly GCA_050013415.1. Taxonomy (GTDB): domain Bacteria; phylum Actinomycetota; class Actinomycetes; order Streptosporangiales; family Streptosporangiaceae; genus Palsa-506. The sequence continues at coordinate 2,932 of JBEKFH010000263.1, forward strand.
CGCGCGGTGGCGGAGAACATCCACCGCGGCCTGACCCAGTCCGACTCCACCATCGCCTCGGAGCTGAGCGTGATCTCCAAGGTGGTCGTGCACAGCCCGACGAGCTTCACCCTTGACCTGAGCCAGGTCGACTACCAGGTGCCCTACCTGCTGGCCGGCAAGGACGGCATGATGGTGAGCCCGGTCGCCTTCACCAAGCATCCCGGCAGCCTGGCCACCCAGCCGGTCGGAGCTGGCCCGTTCAAGCTGACCAGCTACGTCCCTGACTCGCACGCCAACCTGGTGCGCAACCCCGGCTACTGGGACGCCAGCCAGATTCACATCGCCAACTTCACGGTGCAGGACATCACGGAGCCCTCGCAGATCCTGGCCGCCCTGGAGTCGGGTCAGGTCAACGTGGCCTACATCGCCGGCAACCAGGTCGCGGCCGCGAAGGCCGCCGGTTTCAAGATCGACGTGATCCCGTCCGAGGTGGTGAACGAGCTCGACGTCCAGACGACGACGCCGCCGTTCAACAAGCCGGACGTGGTGAAGGCGCTCAACTACGCCATCAACCGCCAGGCCATCCTGCAGGTCCAGGCATCTGGCTACGGAACGGCCTCCTACCAGCCGTTCCCGAAGGGGTTCGTCGGCTACAACCCGGCGCTGGCCGATCTCTACCCCTACGACCCGGCCAAGGCCCGGCAGCTGCTGGCAAAGGCCGGGTACCCCCACGGCCTGAAGATCACCCTGACCAGCGTCAGCATCGACGACTCGCTGGCCGAGCAGATCCAGGGCCAGCTGAAGCAGGCCGGCATCACGGCCACCATCAGCAACGTGCCGGAGGCCACGGAGACGCAGTCCCTCTACCTGAACAAGTCCATCCCGCTCGCCATCGACGGCACCGCGGGCCGCACCTCTCCGGTGGAGATGCTCGACGTGCTCTACAGCCAGCAGGGCCTGATGAACGTTGACGGGAAGACGGCGACCACGTCGCCGACCGTGACCGCGGCGCTGGAGAAGGCGCTCACCGTCCCGCTCACCTCGCCCAGCTACGCCAAGACCCTGCAGAGCACTGTTGCCACCGCGGTGCTCGGCGACCCGATCCACATCTGGCTCTACACCAACCCGCGCATCTTCGCCTACAGCCCGAAGGTCAGCGGCATCCCTGCCGACCTGGTGCAGCAGCGCTGGGAAGGCGTGCGGGTGGCGAGCTGAGCCGGTGGCAGACGAGAGCCGCCCCGGTCCCGCCAGCCGCCCGGTCCCGCCAGGCGCGACGAGATGAGACAGGTGATCCCATGACCGTGATCGACCTGCCCCGTGCCGACGGGGCCGGCGCAGCCGGGGCGGCGACGCCCCGGCTGCGCCGGAGCCGGGTCGTCGCCGCGCGGCTCGGCGGCGGGCTCGCCGTGCTGCTGCCGATCGTGCTGCTCAGCTCCTTCATCACCTACAGCCTGGGGGCGCTGTCCAACAGCGACCCCGCGGCCACGATCCTGGGGCAGGACGCGGCGACGCCGGCCGCCGTGCTGCGCCTCAACCGCGCACTGGGCCTCGATCACCCGCTCGTCGTGCAGTACTGGAACTGGCTGACGCGCGCCCTGCACGGCAACCTCGGCCGGTCCTACTTCACCCAGATCCCGGTCGCCCAGAGCGTCAGCCAGCGGCTGCCGGTCGACCTGTCCATCGCACTGCTGGCCATCGTCCTGGCCGTGCTGATCGGCGGAACCGCCGGGCTGGTCGCCGGCATCCGCCGGGGCGGGTGGTTCGACCGCGGGCTCACCGCGGTCTGCTCGGTGGTGTCGACGCTCCCGGCGTTCGTCATCGGCATCATCCTGGTGGTCCTGTTCGCAGTGACGGTGCACCTGTTCCCCGCCAACGGCTACGTCGGGCCGAGCACCAGCATCCCCCAGTGGCTGGAGCACATTATCCTGCCGAGCCTGGCCCTCAGCCTGCAGCTTTCCGCCGACATCGCCCGTCAGCTGCGCACCTCCCTGGTCGAGGTGCTCGACCAGAACTACATCGTCGGCGCCAGGGTCCGGGGCCTGCCGCAGCGGCGCGTCCTGATCCGGCACGCCCTGCGCAATGCGGCCGGCCCGGCGCTGACCATCCTGGGCTACGACTTCCCGCTGATGCTGTCGGGCGCGGTGGCCGCGGAGGTGGTGTTCTCCCTGCCGGGGATCGGCCAGCTGCTCCTGCAGAGCGCGGAGACCAGGGACATCCCGGTAGTGCAGGGCCTGCTGCTGGTGATCAGCACCTTTGTCATCGTGGTCAACCTGGTCGTGAACACCACGCTCAACTGGCTGTACCGGACCGGCGACGGGATCGGCGCGTGAGCGGCCTCGGGAGGCCTGGCCGCCGGTCCGAGAGACCTGGCCGGTCCGGGAGGCCTGGACGCCGGTCCGCGGCCAGGCCGCGCCCGCTGCTGCGGCTGCCATCGGTCTGGATCGCCATCGTGGTGCTGGCCGGCGTGGCGTTCCTGGCCGCGTTCGGTTCCCTGCTGGCGCCGCAGAACCCGCTGAACATCAACGCCAACGCGCTGTTCCAGGGGCCGGGCCTGCACCACCTGCTCGGCACCGACTACCTCGGCCGGGACGTGCTCAGCAGGCTGATGGCCGGCACCAGGCTGTCGGTGCTCACCGCCCTGGAGGCGGTCGGGATCGGGCTCGTGCTCGGCGCGGCCCCGGGAATTGCCACCGTCTTCCTGGGCCGGTGGTTCGATTTCGCGGCTAACCGCGTCGCCGACGCGCTGATGACCCTGCCGTCGATCTTCTTCGTTGTCGCCGTCACGGCTGCTCTCGGTAACGGCCTGGTGCAGGCCATGGTCCCGGTCGGCGTGCTGCTCGCCCCGGCCTTCTTCCGGGTCACCAGGGCAGCCACCCTTGAGCACGCCCGCGCCCAGTACGTGGAGGCCGCGGAGCTGCTGGGCGCCTCGAAGCTGCACGTCATCCGGGTGCACGTGCTGCGCAAGGTGCTGCCGAACATCGCGGTGACGACGGCCATGATGACCGCGGCCGCGCTGCTGACGGTGTCCTTCCTCACCTTCCTCGGCATCGGCGTGCAGCCGCCGGCGCCGACCTGGGGCGGCATCCTGTCCTCGGATCTCGACTACCTCAACCAGGCGCCGTGGGCGGCCCTCATCCCGGGGGCGCTGATCGCCATCACCGTCGGCGCGCTGAACGCGCTCGCCGACGCCTTCCGCGACCGAAGCAGCGCGGGGACGCTGAGTCTCGCCGACCCGGTCATCGCCATCAACCCGGCCCTGGAGCGTGCCTATGCTGATCAACACTCGCAGTCCGTTGCCTGACACCGGCGCTCCCGGCCCCGGCGCCGGCCCAGGCACCGCCCTGCGCCCTGGCCTGGTGGCGGGCACCGGCGATGTGCTGCGCGTTGACGACCTGCACGTCAGCGTGCATCACGGGGCGGCCATGGCGGTGCGCGGCATCTCCCTGCGGGTCCGGGCCGGCGAGATCGTCGGCCTGGTCGGGGAGTCCGGCAGCGGCAAGACGCTGACGTGCCGAGCCGCGCTCGGGGTGCTCCCGGCCGGCTGCGCGATCGAGGGCGGCACGGTGTCGTTCGCCGGCCGCGACCTGACGGCCGCGCCGCGCCGGGAGTGGGAGCGCGTGCACGGCAGCGGCATGGGCGCGGTGTTCCAGGAGCCCGCGTCCTACCTGAACCCGTCGATCTCCGTCGGCGGCCAGCTGACCGAGGTGCTGCGGGTGAAGCAGGCGCTGGGCAGGCGGGCGGCGCACCAGCGCGCGCTCGAGCTGTTCGAGGCGGTCGGCCTCCGGCAGCCCGGGCGCGTCTTCCATCAGATCCCGGCCGAGCTGTCCGGCGGCATGCTGCAGCGGGTGATGATCGCCATCGCCATCTCGTGCGGCCCGCGGCTGCTGGTCGCCGACGAGGCCACCACCGCGCTCGACGTCACCATCCAGGC
>JBEKFH010000264.1:0-6827 GCA_050013415.1 Streptosporangiaceae bacterium
GCGGGCGTCCGGTAGTTGATGGTCAGCCCCGCCAGCCGCCAGCGGTCCCCCAGGTACGGGCCGAGCATCTGCTCCCACGAGGTCGCCCCGGCCAGGTCGCCGGTCTGCGCGATGTCCCCGACGATCGTCATGGACCTGGCCGGGCAGCGGCGCATGACCATCCGCCAGGCCATCTCCGAGAGCTCCTGCGCCTCGTCGACGATGACATGCCCGAACGCCCATGTCCGGTCCGTGGCGGCCCGCTCGGCGGCGGTCAGGAACTCGTCCTCCTCCTGCCGGGCGGCGAGCCGGCTGGCGTCCACCAGGTCCGCGCCCATCAGCAACTCGGGGTCGTCCTCGTCGTCACGGGCCATGATGTCGAGCACGCCCTGGGCATAGCCGACCTGCGCCCGCCGCCGGCGTTCAGCGAGGATCCTGGCTGCCACGTCGTCCTCGCCCAGCAGCTCCGCCGCCTCATCGAGCAGCGGCACGTCGGCGGGCGTCCAGCCGCCGATCACCTCGTCACCGGCCATGTCGTCACCGGCCGACTCGTCACCGGCCAGATCGTCATCGGTCAGCTCATCACCGGCCAGATCGTCATAGGCCAAATCGTCGCCGATCACCCCCCGGCCGGTCACCTCGCCGCTCGTCATCTCGTCGCCGATCATGTCATCGCCGGGCGTCCGGCCAGCCGCATGGGCCGACGTCCCGGCGGCTCCATCGGCAGCTGCTCCATGGGCAGCTGCTCCGCCGCGCAGCAGCATTGCCCGCTCGGCCGGGCTAAGCCAGGGGGCGGCCGACGCCAGCCGGCGCTCCGATGAGAACAGCTCAGCGAGTAGCCGCTGCGGCGTCAGTAGCGGCCACAGCTCGTTGATCGCGGCGCGCACCCGCGGGTCGGCGGCCAGTTCCTTGCGCAGCTCAGCGACATCGGCGTCGTCGAGCAGGTTGCCCTCGCCGAGCACGTTCGCGCCGAGCCGGGTGGTCACCTGCTCGGTCAGCGCGCTGAGCATCTCCCGGACGAACACGTGCCTCGCCTGGTTGTGCGGCCGCCGCGAGCGCCGGGCACGCTCGCGCGCCTGGACGCAGGCCTGCTTGCTGATCCGGAACCGGTCACGGTCGACCACGACCTCCAGCCCGTCATCGGGCACCTGCTGCCAGTCCCGCACCGCCGCCGCGATGAGCCGGGCCATCCGCAGGCTGCCCTTGAGCACGGCGGTCCCGGCAGGCTCGGCGGCGGTGGCGGTGACGCCCGGGTAGAGGTCCGCCACGGTGGACAGCAGCACGCTGGTCTCGCCCAGCGACGGCAGTACCTGCCCGATATACCGGAGGAACGTGGCGTTCGGGCCGACAACGAGTGCGCCGCGCCGCAGCAGCTGGCGGCGGTGAGTGTAGAGCAGGTACGCGGCGCGGTGTAGGGCCACGGCGGTCTTGCCGGTGCCGGGCCCGCCCTGCACGACCAGCACGCCGGCCAGGCTGGACCGGATGATGTGGTCCTGCTCCGCCTGGATGGTCTCGACAATGTCGCTCATCCGCCCGGTGCGGCTCGCGCTCAGCGCGGCCAGCAGCGCCGACTCGCCGGTGAGTCCCTCATGGCGGTTGGGGTCGGCCGACGCGAGATCCAGGATCTCATCATCGAGGCCGGTCACGGTCCTGTCCCTGGTCGTGATGTGCCGCCGCAGCGTCACGTCTTCGGGTGACACGGCGGTGGCCAGGTAAAAGGGCCGCGCGGCGGCCGCGCGCCAGTCCATCAGCAACTGCTCGTAGTTATCCGAGTCGTCGTGAATTCCCAGCCGGCCGATATAGCGGCGCTCACCGTCGCGAAAGTCCAGCCGCCCGAAGCAGAGCCCGTTCTCTGCCGCGTCGAACTGCGCGACCTGCTGGCTGTACAGGGCGCTGAACGCCTCGCGCTCGGTCCGTGCCTGATGCGTCCCGCCGGTCTGCCTGAGCACGGTGGCCAGCCGGCCAGATGCGCGTTTCCGCAGCTCGTCGAGGCGCTCGTAAAGCCTGGAGACGTATTCCTGCTCGAGGTCCATGTCCTCGTTTGACAACCAGATTCCTTTCTTATAGAATAGCCACGACAGTTTATATACGTCTTACTATTACATTATACGCGCCGCTCATGTGGCGCGTTTTTTTCATGTCCAGCATCGGCTGATGGCGACCCGGACATAATCGGACCCTACCGCCAGGCCGCGCGACCAGGTCCGGCGGCAATCCCGGCCGGGCTCGGACCCTGCGGCGGGGCCGCGACCGCAGGCCGCCGCCCCGGTGCAGCAGGATGGCCTTGGCAGGAGGCAGTTCCGGGGCGCACGAAGGGATCATGGTGCCGAGCCGATTTCTCTACCTGGTCAGACACGGCGATGCCGATTCTGACGGAGCGCTCACCGAGGCCGGCCGGCGGCAGGCGAGCGCAGCCGGTGAACGGCTGCGTAATATCCGGTTCTCGGCCATCCGGCACAGCCCTGCCGAGCGCGCGGAGGAGACGGCGGAGCTGATCGCCGACTGGCTGCCCGGCGTCCCGGTCGGCCCCTCGGGCCTGCTCGGGGACTACCTGCCGCCGGTCACCGGCCTGCCGGAGCTGCCGCCGCCGCTGGCCGGGCTGCTGGCCGGCTACTCCCCCGAGGAGCGGGCCGAGGGAGCGGAGCTGGCCAGGGCGGCCATCGATCGCTACGCCCGGCCCGGCGGGCAGGACGACAGTGAGCTGGTCGTCACGCACAACTTCCTGATCGGCTGGTTCGTCCGGCACGCGCTGGACGCGCCGGACTGGCGGTGGCTGGGCCTGAACCAGTGCAACGGCGCGGTGACCGTGATCCTCTACAACACCGGCCGGCCGGCGTCGCTGATCTGCTTCAACGACACCGGGCACCTGCCGCCGCCGCTGCGCTGGACCGGGTTCCCCGCCGAAGTCGTGCCGCCGCTGCGCTGAGCGCGTCCGGCCTGGCCCGCCGGGCCGCGGAGATGACCAACGCTGGCCAGGGCGAGCAAGCCGCGCGGGGCTTCCGCTGCGCAGCTGGACAGCTGGCTTACCCCGCCCGCCCTGAACGCGTTGGATCACGGTGGATCCTCTGGCTGTGGTTCTTACGATGGTCAGTCCCGCCGCGTCACCAGCGTGGTTGGGACTCTGCTGCAGTTACAGCGACAGCAAAGTCCCAACCATGCGGTTGGCCGGGCAGTAGAGCGCTGCCGCGCGCCCGGCTGAGGACGATTCAGGTAGCAGCAGCCATCCGCCCGTGTACGTGGAGTGACTGACGCGCCCGAACTCGTCCGCAGCTAGCGGGACAGGCGGCGGTCGGTGCCGCGGGGGCCGAAACCGGCGCCGGTCGGCAGATCCGGGTCCCAGTCGAAGACCACCGCGTTGGACTCCTCGCCGATCAGCACCTCGGCGCCGGGCAGCGCCCCGGCCCCGGCGAGAGCGTCCTCGATCCCGAGCTTGGCGAGCCGGTCGGCCAGGTAACCGACCGCCTCGTCGTTGCTGAAGTCGGTCTGCAATACCCACCGGCGGGGCTTCTCGCCGCGGATGACGAAGCTGTTCTCCCCGGTCCTGACCACCTCGAAGACCGGCCCGGCGACCGGTTCCGGGCGGATGACCAGCCGGGTGGGCTCGCGCTTCGGCGCCGCCGCCCGGGCCGCGGCGATTACGCCGGCGAGCGCGAACGCGAGCTCGCGCACGCCTTCCCTGGTCGCTGCCGACACGGGGAGGGCGGTCAGGCCGCGGGCGGCGAGCACCGGCGCCACCTCCGCGGCCCGCTCGCGCGCAGCCGGCACGTCGATCTTGTTCAGCGCGACGATCCTCGGCCGGTCCCGCATGCCGGCGCCGGTTGCCGCGTCGTAGGCGGCCAGTTCCCGCTCGATCACCTCCAGGTCGGTGAGCGGGTCGCGGCCCGGCTCCTCGATAGCGCAGTCGAGTACGTGCACGAGCACCGTGCAGCGCTCCACGTGCCGGAGGAAGTCGAGCCCGAGGCCCTTGCCGTCGCTCGCCCCGGGAATGAGCCCGGGCACGTCGGCGACCACGAACTGGGTGTCCCCGGCCTCGGCCACGCCCAAGTGCGGGATCAGCGTGGTAAACGGGTAATTCGCGATCTTCGGCCGGGCCGCGGACAGCACAGCGATGAGCGAGGACTTGCCCGCGTTCGGGAACCCGACCAGGCCGGCGTCGGCCACGGTCTTGAGCTCGAGGACTAGCGTCCGGGCGACGCCGGGCTCACCGCGCAACGCGAAACCCGGTGCCTTCCGGCGGGTCGAGGCCAGCGCAGCGTTGCCCAGGCCGCCGCGCCCGCCCTGCGCCGCGATGAACCTGGTTTCCGCGCCGATCAGGTCGGCCAGCACCGTCCCGTCCTGCGTCTTGACCACGGTGCCGTCCGGCACCCGGAGGATCAGGTCCTCGCCCTCGGCCCCGCTCCGGTTGGATCCGGCGCCGGGCTTGCCGCTGCCGGCCCGCCGCAGCGGGCGACGGTGGAAGTCGAGCAGCGTCGCCGCGCCGGGATCGACCTCGATGATCACGTTGCCGCCGCGGCCTCCGTTGCCCCCGTCGGGACCGCCCAGCGGCTTGTACTTCTCCCGGTGGATCGAGGCGCAGCCGTGACCGCCGTCGCCCGCCTGCACGCGCACCTCAGCCTGATCAGCGAACTCAGCCACCCCGCACCTCCTCCATGCTCCATCGTGCCGTGTGCTCCAGCATGCCCCGGCCTTCCCGTGCCCGGGCATGCCATGCCTCGTGGTGCCTGCGCCGGAGAATGCCGCCGGGCATGTCGAAGGCGGACCGGGCCGCCGGTCCGCCTTCGAGACAACGCCTGGTGAGACTGCTCCTGTGAGACTGCCCGGCCTGTGAGACTGCCCGGCGGAGCTATCCCGCCTGCTCCGCGGCACCATCCGCGGCCGCGGCGGGAACCACGCTGATGGCGCGCCGCCCGCGCCGGGTGCCGAACTCCACCGTCCCGGTTACGAGGGCGAAGAGGGTGTCGTCGCCGCCGCGGCCGACGCCTGGCCCGGGGTGGAAGTGAGTGCCGTGCTGGCGCACGATGATCTCGCCGGCGCCGATGAGCTCTCCGCCGAACCGCTTCACGCCAAGGCGCTGCGCGTTCGAGTCCCGGCCGTTCCGGCTGGACGACGCGCCCTTCTTGTGTGCCATCTCAGACCTTCTTTCCCGAGCTGGCCGTTGCCTTTTCCGAGGTGGCCGCCGCCTTTTCCGGGCTAGCCGAACTCGCCGAACCCCCGGCGGCCTTTCCCGAACTGGCCGAATTAGCCCTCGTGGCCTTGGCCTGGCCGGCGGTGATGCCGGTGATCTTCACCTGCGTGTACTTCTGCCGGTGACCCAGCCGGCGCCGGTAGCCGGTCTTGTTCTTGTAGTGGACTATGTTGATCTTGGGGCCGCTGACCGGGCCGAGGATTTCCGCGGTGACCTGATAACCGCCGAGCACCGCCGGGTCACTGATGACGTTGTCATCGTCGACGACGAGCACGGCGGGCAGCGTCAGGCTGGAACCAACCTCGCCGGCGAGCTTGTCAACGGTCAGGACGCCGTCAACGGACGCCTTCTCCTGCCTGCCGCCGCAGCGCACGATCGCGTACACAGTAAGAGTCTCTCTCCCTTGTGCGGGCCCGCCGCGAGATTCGCGGATTCAGCTCGACATCGATGCGAGCGGGCTGCTGCCTCGCGCACGGCGCCACCATAGGCCGAGCCGCTGGAGCCATACCGCGCGCTGACCACAAAGGCTACCAGATGCGGCGCCCGCTCAGCCCGCCGCTGCTGGCGCCCCGCTGGCCGCCGGATCGCCGGCCAGGCTGGCGCCTTCGCCCGCGTCGCCGTTCCCACCGCCGGGCTCCTGATCCTGGCTGACGGGTGCCGCCCGGCGCCGCCGGCGGGCGGCCGGGCGCTTGGTCTCGACTGGCTCGTCGTCGGCCTGGTCGGCCGTATCGAGCGCGGGACCGCCGCCCGCCGCCGAACCGGCATCCGGTGGAGAACCGCCGCCGGCGAGACCGGCCCCCGCGGGACCGGCACCCGGCGCCACACCGGCACCTGGCACGGAACCGCCGCCCGGCGCGGAACCGCTGCTCGCGGCGAAGCCGCCGACCATGACGGGACCGACGGTGATGACGGGCCGCGACGGCGCGACGGGGTAGTCAGCCGCCCTGGCCTCGTCAGCCGGGACGGCGCCGCCGCCCGCGGCCGGCCGCCGCGCCGCGACCTCGGCGACATCGGCAGCCTCGGCCACCTCTGCCGTGATGTCCGCAAGGTCCTCTGCGACTTCCGCGGCCAGATCCGCGAGATCCTCCGCGAGATCCGCGACATCCTCCGCGATCTCCGCCTCGGCATCTGCCGCCGACCGCGCCGCGGACCGCGCCGCGAGTTCCGCCATGGCCTGCCCGGGACCGACCGCCTGGTCGGCCCTCCTGCCCCGGCCGGAACCGCCGGAACCGGAACTACCCGAACCGGACCCGCGGCCGCCGCCGCGACGGCCGTTCCTGCCATTGCCGTCGTCATTCTGCTGGCGGTCGTCGCCGCCGCCTGACCTGCCGCGCGGGCTGACCGCCGGCGTGTGGTCAACGGGCTCCAGCGAAATCAGCACGCCGCGCCCGTTGCAGTGCTCGCACTGCACGGAGAACGCCTCCAGCAGGCCGGCCCCGACCCGCTTCCTCGTCATCTGCACCAGGCCGAGCGAGGTGACCTCGGCCACCTGATGCTTGGTCCGGTCCCGCGCGAGGCACTCCAGGAGCCGGCGCAGCACCAGGTCGCGGTTGCTCTCCAGCACCATGTCGATGAAGTCGATCACGATGATGCCGCCGACGTCCCGCACCCGGAGCTGGCGGACGATCTCCTCGGCGGCTTCCAGGTTGTTACGGGTAACCGT
>JBEKFH010000265.1:0-6733 GCA_050013415.1 Streptosporangiaceae bacterium
GACGGCAGCGGGCTCTGGGACCAGATCGAGGTCCAGGTGCTCCCGCCGTCGGTGGAGACGTCGACGCTCGCCGTCTGGTCCGAGGTGGCGCCGAAGCCCATCCCGGCGAACAGGTTGCCAAAGCTGAGCTGGCCCCCGGCGCCCGGGAAGATCGTCTGGTTCAGCGTTAGGCTCTGCTGGACGGGCGCGGCAGCGCAGTTCGACGCCCCGTTACTTACCAGGTTGAACGCCGTCGCGCCGGTCGGCTCGGCGGTCGAGACCGGGTTGAAGCCAGCCGAGACGTTCGGGGTCCAGTTCGTCAGGCCGTTCGCCGCCGGGTCGTCGATGAGGTTCTCCGGGCTCAGCGGCGCGGTCTGCCACTGGTAGCCGCTCACCTGCGGATCCGCCAGCGGCGTGATGCTGTAGGACGGGTCGGTTCCCACCGTCGGGGAGGCATTCCCGGACGGGGCCTGGCTGAGGGTGTGCGCCGGGTCGGAGACGGCCGGGTTGAAGATGGTGACGTTGTAGGTGAAGTTCTGCGGGGCGCCGCCGTTGACCACCACGTTGCTGACGGTGACGGCATAGGTGTCGTCCTGCGTCGGCTTGGGCCAGGTGGATCCGACCGGGACGGTGGACAGGCTCCAGGAGATAGCCGGGTCGCCGTACTGACCGCAGGCCGGGTTGGCCGCCAGCAGCGCCGGGGTTGTCGGGTCGAAGCAGTTGACCTGGGTGGTGACGGGAGTGCCGTTGAGCTTCACCGACACGCTCGCGTTGCTGAAGTTGGCGTTCGCCAGGCTGAACGACCAGACCGGGTAGACGACCTGGTAGGGGACGTACCCCGGCGACGGCCAGGCGACGAAGCCGTTGACCGGCGGCGGGGCCGTCGTCGACGGGGTGGTCAGGACGAGCTGGGCGAGGGTCCCCTGGAAGCCGGTCGTGGCGGGGACCGCCCCCGCGCCCATGGTCGTGATCGCCGGGTTCAGCATGTTGCGCCGGTGCCCGATCGCGCCGCTGTCCTGCATCAGGTCGTCGATCCCGGGGCCGCCGGTCGCCCCGGCCGCGGTGGAGGGGGTTTCGAACAGGTTCGAGTGCGAGGATCCGTTGAAGGACTGCTGGGTCCAGCAGTTCGTCCCGGCCTGGGCCGGGGTGTGCTGGAGGAAGTTGTTGGCGCTCTCCATCAGCGCCGCGGCCTGGGCCTCCGCGTTGTTGGGGTCAGCGGAGGTGCCGGCGTCGGTGCCGTTGAAGGTGACGTCGCTGTCGCCGGCCATCGTGCGGTAGTAGTTGATCCGGCGGAGGACCGACTGCAGGTAGGCCGGGGTGACGGTGCCCGGATTGCAGCCGGCGATGTTCCCCGTCCAGCCCTCGGGAACGCCGTTCGAGGCCGTGTACACCTGGTTGTAAAACTGACGGACATCCTCGCGGTCGAGGGGGTTGATGCTGAAACCCTGGATCGGCACCGTCTGGTTAGGGGCCGCCTTGACCGCCCTCGCATGCCTGGCCACCGGCGCCGCCGCCGCGGTTCCGGCGGCACCCACGCTGGCGCACACGGCGGCAACCAGGCCGAGGGCCAGGCCCGCCCGGCCGGCCCGGCCTGCACGCCTGGTGATCGCGATCACGTGCCGACCGCTGATCCCGAGCACCTGACGGCCGAACGCCATTCGTCTCTCCTCCGTGCCTCTCGCCAAGACCGTGCACGAAGCACCACAAAAGGCTCGTCAGCACGCCCGGGGACAGGTGGATCATGACACGCACACAAATCGGTGTCCAGTGACGCAGACCGCCTTCGCCGTCCTGCAGAGGCTCACGCAGAGTATGATAATTGTATGAAACGCATTACGGTGAGCCTTCCCGACGAACTGGTGGAGAAGATAAAGCGCGCGGCCGGGGGCGAGCGTCGGGTCAGCTCGTATGTGGCCACGGCGCTGGAGGACTACCAGGAGCGCGAGAACCTGGACGACATCCTGGCGGCCTGGCGCGCGGAAACCCCGGTGCCCGAGGAGGTCCGGCGGCAGGCCGAAGCCGAGCTGGACCAGGCCGGCCTGGCTGATCAGGCCGGGCTGGCTGACGAGGCCGGGCTGGCCGACCAGGCCCCGCGGAGCGGCAGGATGGCTGGGTAAGCGTGGCCGCAACTACCGGGCTGACGCTCGACACCGGTGCACTCCTTGCGCTCGACCACCCGGCCAAGGCCGTGGCCATGCAGGCGCGCCTGGAGGCGGCCCGGCGGCGCGGCGGGACCATCTGCATCCCCGCTGAAGTCGTCGCGCAGGCGTGGCGCAGCTCTCGCCAGGCTCGCCTTACGCGGCTGCTCAGATCTCCCGACATCGACATCGCGGTCATGACGCTCAGCGTGGCCCGTAGCGTCGGGCTGATGTGCGCGAGCACTGACCATGGTGATGTCGTGGACGTGCACGTCGTGCTCTGCGCCCGGCAGCGTCATCACGCCATCGTCACCAGCGACCCCCGCGATATTGCCCGCGTCGACCCGACCGTGCCACGAATCGTCGTCTAGCCAGTTGTTCCGGGTGGTCAGTCCCGGCCGCCGATGGCCTCCGTCATGAGACCCGAGCCGCGCCAAGGTATTCCACAGGGCCGGGTGCCTGGCTAAGACCGTCATCCTGAAGCGCCTCGCCGCGCTCGGGTGACCCGTGCGGGTCCGTCGCGCCAGCGTGGCCGCTCCGGCGCCGGGGTGAGCCCGTCCGAAATTGTCGATTAAGACTGTTGATTTACTAGGAATTTGGTTAAAGTACGGCGAGTGAGGCGGACATGGCAGGTCCAGTCCGCGGTCTTGATCGTCTTACCGGAGGTTCATCATGCCTGCACGACCTTCTTCATCCGCCGTCATGGGCCGGCTGCTGCGCCGGCGCCGGCTCCGCCTGGGAGCGGCCGCGCTCGTCGCCGGGACACTGCCCGTGGTGCTGGCCGCAGCGAGCCAGGCAGGTGCCGCGGTGACCCCTTCGCCGGCCGGGCCGCCCCCGATCACGATCCTGACGGCCGGGGCAAACAACGTCGACGGAGACATCTTTATCTCCCCCTTCGGCGACACGCCCACCTATGCCAACGGCCCGGAGATCATCACCAACAAGGGCAAGGTCATCTGGTTCCACGCCGTGCCGGCCGGGCAGGAGGCGGCCGACTTCCGCACCCAGACCTATGACGGCAAGCCCGTCCTCACCTGGTGGCAGGGCACCGGCCTCGGCGGCCTGTCCACTGGCGTGGACTACATCTACAACGACCACTACCAGCAGATCGCCGAGGTCAAGGCGGGTAACGGACTGTCCGCCGACGGGCATGAGTTCCTGATCACCCCGTGGAACACCGCGCTGATCGTGGCCTACACCACCGCGACCGCCAACCTCACCTCAATCGGCGGCCCCGCCGATCAGACCGTGATCAACGGCGTCGTGCAGGAGATCAACATCCGCACCGGCAAGGTGCTCTTCCAGTGGAACAGCGCGGACCACGTCCCGTACGCCGACAGCGAAGCGCCGCTGCCTACCTCGGCCAGCACCCCGTGGGACTGGTTCCACATCAACGCCGTGCACCTCACCAGCGACGGGAACCTGCTGATCGACGCCCGTAACACCTGGACGACCTACAAGGTCAGCCCATTCACCGGCCAGATCATCTGGGAGCTCGGCGGCAAGCAGAGCAGCTTCGCTGAGCGGGCCGCCAGCGGGCAGGTGCTGGACAGCGCGGGCGAGATCTTCTCCTGGCAGCACGACCCCGAGCAGGTCGGACCGTACACCTACACCTTCTTCGACAACGACTCGACAGGCACGCCGCTGCTGCCCTACAGCCGCGCGGTGACCGTCCGGCTGAACTACCGCACCAGGGTCGCGACCCTGATCAGGTCCTACGATCAGCCGGAAGGCCTGTCAGCGCCCTCGCAGGGCAACGCGCAGACGACCCTTAATGGCAATCTCTTCGTCGGCTGGGGAGCGCTGCCGTACTTCTCCGAGTTCAGCCACTCCGGGACGCTGCTGTTCAACGCGGAGTTCCCGGCGGGCGTCAACACCTACCGCGCCTACCGGCTCCCCTGGGGCCCGAGCGTGTTGGAGGGTCAGCACCGGCACTGACAGGCCGCGCGCCGGCGATCCCAGCCAGCGGCGTTGCACCCGGACCGAGTCCCGGGCGCAACGCCGCTGGCGTCTGTGGCGTCAGTTGCGCCGGGACCCGCGCGTGTCGCTTGACTTAAGGCATGGTTGAAGTTGCACGCTGAACGCGCGAGCTTGATCAGGCGCTTTGCGTCCCCGGACCGCAGCGAGCACGGAAGGGAACAACATGTCATTCACCAGCGCAGAACTGGCCTACCTGGCCACCCAGCGGCTGGGGCGGCTGGCGACCATGCAGCCCAACGGCACGCTCCAGGTCAGCCCGGTTGGCTTCCGGTACAACAGCGGCACCGGGACGATCGACATCGGCGGGTTCAATATGGCCGCCAGCCGCAAGTTCCGCAACGTGGCCGACAACGGCCGGGTGGCGTTCGTGGTCGACGATCTCGCCTCGGTCGATCCGTGGCGGGTCCGGTGCCTGGAAATCCGGGGGAACGCTGAGGCGATCGCCGCCCCTGCCGATTCCGCGGCCGGGACCGGCGATCCGATCATCCGGATCCATCCCCGTCGCATCATTAGCTTCGGGATCGACGACCCGGACCACGCCCCCCACGAACTCGTTCCCAACAACCGCGACGTCACCGGTTAGCCGCAGACGGGAATCCCCATACGAGCAGCAGGGCACGTATGGTGGCAGTAGCTGCTCCGGACCCTGGTAGTTCATACCACTCACTTGGCTCACTGGCGACGTGGCCGGGTACCGCAGAAGGCAGCGTAATGAATGCAGCGACTGAGCGCGTAACTCGTTCACGATCTTTGATTATGAAATACCCAGGGGGAGCGTTCGCCTATCGTCACCCCCGGGCTTGTGCCAGTGTGGATTCTGTCGTTGGTATCTGGCTGGTCGTCCTCGGCGCCATTCTGTGCGGCTTTGGCTACTGGTGGGGAGCGTCGCTGTTCGTGGTGGCGGTGTTGCCCTTCTGGATCGCCTACCAGCTCCTTCAGCCGAGCCTCCGAAGCTAGCTCTCAGCCTGCCTCCGACCTCAGCCCGGAATGTCAATCCATCGGATGGCTGCGTCAAATGTGTCGGAGGGGGTGGCGTTGAACGCGATCGCTGCACCGGGAGCGTGTCGTCGCACCAGATTGACCACCCGCTCAAACAGTTCGAGCTGATCATCGAGCTGGCGCACGCCGCCGCCAATAACCACGCACTCCCACGGCCGGGCGCACAGGGCAGCAGCGATGACCGATTCCACATCGTCGCTGCCGTCGAGGCCAAACAGGCAGGACTCAGCGCCTACGCCGTGCTCGGCGAATCGGACCATTCCCGCCTCGATCGCGTCTGCTACTGGCTTGGGTTCCCACGGCCCAGGAACCCGATACGGATCGAGCCCGATCACCAGCACGCGGGGGGCCTGGGGCGTGATGTCCACCGTTGAATCGTAGGTCGCGGCAGCCGTGAAATGCCCGGGCATCGGCAGGATCGAATATTGATCAGTCGCGCCGGCCGCGCGGGTGACCGCATCGGTCGTACCATCGTCAGGCTTCCGGCTGAACGCGCACGCGGCTGACGCGCTCTGCATGACCACGGTCTTCGACGGCGGCGCCACTACCCCCCCAGAGCGGCCAGCTGCGCTGCTGTCAGGTCAGCCTTCGCGATTGCCTCGATCTGGGCTACGGTCATGTTCGCATAGCCGAGTGCCGCGAGCTGGGCTACGGTCAGCTTTACTTTCACGACCGACGCGATCTGGGCTACCGTCAGCTGCTTATCGCTGCCTTCCGCTCCGCCGATCTGCTGCGCCGTCCGGTACGCCACGGCCAGCGTCTTGATCTGGAGTGGGGTCAGGCGCATCTTCTTCAGCACGGCCATGTTGGCCTTGGTCACGTGCGCGTTCGCCAGCACCGTCGCCTGGTAGGCGGTCAGCCGTACTGACCCCGGCGACTGCACTGACCCCTGCGACGAGGATGGGGTCGAGTGCGCGGGCATGACGACGCCGGTGCTGGTAACGCCGAGGCTGATGGCGACGGCTAGCGCGCCGCCGCCAAGCGCCGCCGCGCCGCCGCGCCGCCGCGCGGTTCGCCGGGCGGCCCGGCCGCGCAGCACTGCGGCTGGGGCAAGGCTGGCGTTGCGGTCCGCGTATCCGGCGAGTCCGGCGAGTTGGGTGCTGAAGGTCTCAGGCATGGGCGTGTTCCTCTCGGTCGAATTTACTCTTGCGCTGCGCGATGGTCGCGCCTGGCTGGGGGCTGTCGTCGAGCTCGGAGACGAGCGGTGCGAGCGCCCTGCGGCCGCGGGCCAGCCGCGCCTTCACGGTCCCGGTTGGCGCACCCGTCTCGTGTGCGATCTCCTCGACTGACAGCCCCGCCAGGTGATGCAGCACGATTGCGCGGCGCTGGGTCTCGGGGATCTGCCGCAGCGCGCTCACCAGCGTCACCAGGTCCGGGGACAGCCCCGGCAGTTCCGGGTGCCGGCCGGCCCGATGGGCGGTCCGCCTGTTCCTGGCCTTCCGCCAGGAATTCACGGTGATCCGGTAGGCGACCACGCGAAGCCACGCTTCCGGATCGTCGTAAGCCCGGATCCGCGGCCATCGCCGCCACGCCCGTATGTACGCCTCCTGCACCGCATCCTCGGCCTCGCTCAGATCGCCGGTCATCGCGAATATCTGGCGGACAAGCCTGCGTGAGGTCGCGGCATAAAACATGTC
>JBEKFH010000266.1:0-6722 GCA_050013415.1 Streptosporangiaceae bacterium
GCTTCCAGCCCGAGACAACACGCCGGTTTACGCGTACGAGCCCCACCGGTCCTCATCGTCCCTGTGCGCGCCGGACCCGGTAGACGCTGTCCTCCAGGCGGTCGTCGCTCATGGCCCGGACGTCAACCCGCGTGGCGCCGGTCGACTCCAGGTCGGACTGCGCCAGGTCGACCAGGACGCGGCCCGGCGGGAGCTGCAGGACGAACCGGGTGCCGAGTTCGGTGATCACGCCGAACGCATCCCGCCACCGCAGGGTCCGCGAGACGCTCACGGTCAGGTCGTCCAGGACATCCGCGCTGGTGGTCGCGGGCCGCGCGGTGCTGATCGTGACGTACCTCGCAGTCAGCGGCCGGGTGGCCCGCCCGCAAAGCAGCGACCGGAGCTCGGCGCTGACTGGCTCGAGGATCGGCGCGTGCGAGGGCACCGCGACCTCGAGCCGGTCGGTCCGGCGCGCCCCCCGGGCCCGCGCGAGCTCGCGGCCACGGTCCAGCGCGGCGTTGGTGCCCGTGAGCACCATCTGGTCGATGCTGTTGACGTTCGCGAGCCACGCCGGGTGGCCTTCGGCGGTGACCTGTTCCGCGATCTTCCCCAGCTCCTCCTCGCGCAGGCCCGAGACGGCGAGCATCCCGTAGCCGTGCGGGAACAGCTCGGCCATGCGGCGGGCACGGTGCGTCACCGCCGTGATCGCCTCGCTGAACTGCAGGGCACCCGCGGCGACGGCGGCCGCGAAGGCACCGACGCTGTGCCCGGCGACGATGTCCGGAGCCGCTCCCCGGGCTGCCAGCGCCCGGGTGGCCGCGACGCCGGAAACGAGCAGGGCCAGCTGGGCCGGGACGGTCTGGGTCAGGGATGCGGGCGAGTCGAGCGTGCCGATTCCGCCCGGGATCAGCTGTCCGGCTTCGGCGAGCGTCTGATCGACTTCGGGGACACATGGCAGGTCCGACAGCATCCCCGGCCGCTGTGCTCCCTGGCCGGGGTACACGAACGCCACAGTCACGTGCCGGTCTCCGCCCACGGGTCCACGCAGAGCCGGGGGCCGGCGCAGGTCCGCACGAGTGCCGGCCCGTCGTGGTGCAGGTCATCGAGATGAGCCACCCCGGCCGGCGTCTCGACCTGGCAGTCGACGCGAGCCTCTTGCCCGGCGAACAGCCGGGCCACACCGTCGAGCCAGCCACGCGCGGGCCTGGCCGGGCAGCGCAGGAGAAGGTCAAGGTCGCTGGCCTCGCCTAGGGCGATGTGTCCGGTCGCGAGCGAGAATCCGGCGCTTCCCGTCGGACCCCAGGCTGTCCGGCCCCCGTTCAGGGCCGGGGTCAGGGCCCGGAGCGCGCGCATGGCGGCCACGTCGGGGATCGCGACCCAGTCGTCGACATGACGGAGGCTTTCCGGCGTCCGGATGCCGACGATGTCGGCCTGTGGTACGTACGTCGCCCAGCGCAGCTCCCGCCTTGGCCCTCTGATGCCGGCCGGGATCTGGCCCGGGAGCGGACGGTCGTGGCGCACCACGGCCCACGGGGCGCAAGCCAGGCTGGCGCGGACCCAAACGGGTGCGTCGGCCAAGCTCACTGCCCCTGACGTGAGCCGGACCAGGTCGTGCGGCCGCAGCCGCGTGGTCAGCGGCATGGCCCGGTCAGGCCCATTGCTCGGTCAGACGGCGCCGGGCCTGGAGTGAGGCCCGGCGGGCGTGCTGCGCCTGCGCGGACTGGAGCCGGTTGGTCAGGTCGCGCTGGCCTAGGCGGGCCCGGGCGACCGCATCCCGCAGCGCGCCGCTCGCCAGGCTGACATCGGCGCCGGTCGGCTGGTCGGGGTTGCTGACCTTGAGCAAGCCGTCGCAGTAGCCAAGTGTGGCCCACTCGCGTACGTCGAAGCTGAGCGGGGTGACGATCTTGGCGAGTTCGTCGAGCTCGGCGATGGTCCTCAGCGTGATACGCGCGGCTGCTGGCTTGTGGATGGCCTGGATTTCGATCTTGTCGTCGTCGAGGGCCAGGATCTGGCTGGCCTGGAGCCCGTGGGCCAGGAAGCCGCCGGAGATCGCGCTGCCGACCACTAGAGCGATGACCGGGTGCCCGGCTACGCGGGCCGCGGCGTAGGCGTCGACCGCGGCGGCGATATAGAGGTGCTCGCCGAACTGTTCCTCCAGGCGGCCGTAGGCCTGGCTGGGTATGTCGACGACGGCCACGATCGATCGGCGCTGGTCGTCGGCCAGGCTGGCGTCGAGCTCGATGACCTCTCTTATCGCATGGGCCAGGCCGATGCCTTCGAGCAAGCCGACTTCACCGTGGCAGGCGCGGGGGAACTCGTTGTCCGGATCGGGGACGACTGCCAGCAGTCTGGCCGGCGTCCCACTGCCGAGGTCGCTGTCGGCGATCGCGATCGACCGGTACGGGGAGGGGAGCGTCTGGGTGGACAGGGCATCGAACCAGGTCTGGCTGCGGCTCATGACTCTGCCCCCCGCTGCTGCGCCGAACCGGGATGGGAGGCCGCGAGCGAATCCTGGCCGGGACTTGGGGCTACAGGAATGCCGAGGCCGGGGAGGCTGAAGCGGGCCTGGCCGCCGTCACTGGGGCTGAGCCGGGCGGCCAGCACGTCGAGTTCCTCGGACCGGTGATGCTCGGGCACTCCCGCGGCCACCGCGGTGATGACGGCCTGCCGGACCGCGGGGACGTCGTCGAGCACGACGGCGTCGGCGAGCCCGGTGGCGTATCGCTGTGCGGGGCCGTTGACGCTCCAGATCAGGGCGTGGTCGGATGAATCGAATTCGGCGATGCCCGCCTCGGACTCGATGACCTGGGCGCCGTTGAACCCGAGCCTGCCTTCGTGGGTCAGCACCACCCGGGTGCACAGGCCGGCGACGATGCTCATCCCGCCGTAGGAACCGAGGGGCCCCGCGACCACCCCGATTACCGGCCGCATGCCGCGCAGCTCGAGCAATGCCGAGAGGATTTCCGCCACGGCGTTAAGACCGAGCGTGCCTTCCTGGAGGCGTACCCCGCCGGTCTCCAGCAGCAGGACGGCGGAGATCGGCTGTCCGGTCCGGGCGTCCCGCGCGGCCAACTGAAGGGCACAAGCCGCCTTGGCGCCGGAGACCTCGCCGATGCTGCCGCCCTGGAAGGCCCCTTCGATGCCGATCACGACGCACGACTCGCCCGCCAGCAGCCCCTTGACCACCACCAGGCCGTCGTCGGATTCCGGGACCAGGCCCTGCGGCTCGAGCCAGGGCGACTCGATCCGGTCGAACGGGTCGCAGTACTCCTGGCCTGTGTCCTCGTCGAGCAGGGAAAAGGCACGTGCGCGGGCGGCGAGCTCCACGAAGCTGTGCCGGTGCCACAGCGCCTGCAGCTCCGGCCGTTCGGCAACCGAAGCGGGGATGTCACTCATATTCTGTTGCTTTCCGGGTGTGCCGGCTTGCGGCTGGTCTCCTGCACCTGCAGCAGGCGCAGGCTGACGATGCCCGGCGTGGCGCCGAAGTCGTTGAGCTCGTAGCGGCCGGCCACGGGATGGTGCGCGAAGAACGCGTCGAGCACCCGCCGCCAGACGACGTCGAAACCGTCGACCGTGGTCCGCACGCGTACCGAAGCCGTCGGGTCGGTGCCCGGTTCGAACAGGATCTCTAGGTCACCGCTTCCCACTACGCCGACGTGCGCGCGCCTGGCGGCGCGGTCGGCCGCGTGATACTCAAGGTTCAGGGTCTGCATTCGTGTCTCCGTTGTGTCCGTAGCGGTCGAGCTGGTCCAGGAATATGGCGGTGGCCAGCACGTCGGCCGCGCCGCCGGGGGATAGCCGCCGGGAGCGGCAGATGTGATCCAGCCGGGCCAGGCGGCGGCGGCCGGCCGGACTGGCCGCCCCGCCGGCCGCTAGCACCGCGGCGGCACCGTGGCGGATCAGCTCGAGTCCCTTCGTGCCGCCGCGGTACAGCACGCAGGTGTCATCTAGCACGGCCATGACCGCGAGCAGGGCGTCCAGTCGCGCGGCCTGCTCCCCGGCGCCGCGCCGGCGGCTCGCTCGCAGTGCCGGCAGGGCGGTCCGCAGGGTGACGGGGAAACCCGTGGCGGCATGGACGGCGGCGCCCGCACCCGGGTGCTGGTCACGGACGAGATCGCCGTGCGAGCGGGCCTGGCGAACGGCGTTATCGGGCTGCCGGGCCAGCTCGCCCGCGGCCCGCGCGACCTCGGCGGACGCGACCGTGTCGGCGTATGCTGCGCCGGCGACCAGGAACCCCAGGCTGTATAGCGCGCCGCGGTGGGTATTGACGCCACAGGTCGCCGCGAGCATCTCGGCTTCGGCCTGGCGGCCCATACGGCCCAGGTCGCGGCGCAGCCGCGGGGCGGCGCCGGGCATGCCCGGCGCGCGGGCGGCGGTCCGCGCCAGCGTGGCGAACCAGGGCTGGAGCACGGCGGCCGAGCGGAGGAGCATCGCGAGGTCCATATCGTCGTGCGCACCCGAGCCGCGCCGGTCGACCAGTCCCGGCTTGGGCGTCAGTTCCGCCTCGGCGCGCAGGGCACCGGCCGCCAGGCACCCAAGGACGCACGGTCCGAGCGCGCGGGCACGCAGACCGGAGACACGCGCCGGGGTGGCGCGTTCCGCAGTCGCGATCACGACCAGTCCCGGAACTCGGCGGGCGGCTTGTACAAGCCGCCGGACCAGGTCACCAGGTCCCCGATGCTCCGGGCCGCCAGCAGGCTGCGGTCGGCCAGGGTCGGGTCGACGCCGAGGTCCTCCGGGTAGGCCACCAGCCCGTCCCGGCGCAGCCGACCGGCTTGCCGGGACGTGATCCGGGAACCGATCGGCGTGGCCTTGGCCACCGCGGCCAGCGCGTCGCGCCGCTCCTCCACGCTGCCCGCCAGGTACAGATAGGCGACGCCTTCCTCGGTGACCACGTGCGACACGTCGTCGCCGTAGATCATCACCGGCGGCAGCGACAGCTTGGCGGCCTGCCCGACCGCGACGGCGTCCAGCGTCTCCACGAACGCGGGCTGGCCGCCCCGCTGATAGGTCTGCAGCATCTGCACGACCAGCTTGCGACCTCGCCGGCTGGCGCCCGCGCCGGTCGCGATATCAAGCCAGGCGGGCGTGGCGTGACGCCGTCCGTGCGGGTCGTGGCCCATGTTCGGCGCGCCGCCGAAACCGGCCAGCCGCCCCTCCGTCACCGTCGAGGAGTTGGCGTCCGCGTCGATCTGCAGCGAGGAGCCGACGAACAGGTCGATCGCGTACTGCCCCGCGAGCTGGCACAGCACCCGGTTGGACCGCAGGCTGCCGTCGCGTCCGGTGAAGAAGATGTCCGGCCGGGCCGCCGTATAGTCCTCCGTGCCCTTCTCGCTGCCGAAGCAGTGGACCGACTCCACCCAGCCCGACTCGATCGCCGGGATCAGCGTCGGATGCGGGTTGAGCGTCCAGCGGCGGCAGATCTTGCCGCGCAGCCCCAGCTGCTCCCCGTAGGTGGGCAAGATCAGCTCGATGGCCGCCGTATCGAAGCCGATCCCGTGGTTGAGCTGCTGCACCTCGTGACGCTCGTAGACCCCGCGGATCGTGAGCATCGCCTGCAAGATCTCCACGTCGCCGATCTGCCGCGGGTCCCGGGTGAACAGCGCCTCCAGGTAGAACGGCCGGTCGGCCTGCACGATCACGTCAACCCAGTCGCCGGGGATGTCGACCCGGGGAAGCGTGTCCACGATCTTGTCGACCTGCACCACGACGACTCCGTCATGGAAGGCGGCCGCCTCGGCGATCACCGGCGTGTCTTCCGTGCTCGGGCCGGTGAACAGGTTCCCGTCGCGGTCGGCCTGCGTCGCGCACAGCAGGACGACGTCGGGAATCAAGTCGACGAACATCCGCGCGTACAGCTCCACGTAGGTGTGGATGGCGCCGACCTCGACGGTCCCGTCCGCGACCAGCCCGGCCATCCGCACGCTCTGCTCCCCAGCGAAGGAGAAGTCGATCCGTCGGCAGATCCCCTTCTCGAACACGTCCAGATGCTCGGGCAGGCTGACCGAGGAGATCAACAGGTGCAGGTCATGGACCGCCGCGGGATCCAGCTGCGCGAGCGCCCGCGCGAGGAAATCAGCCTGCTTCTGGTTATCTCCCTCCAGGGCCACCCGGTCCCCGGGCCGCAGCAGCGCCTGCAGCAGGTCAGCCGCCCGTTCGGTGCGGACGACCCTGCCCTCCATCATGGATGCGGCTGCCTGCATCCGTTCCTGCTTGGCCTTCCGGCGCGTCTGCCAGTCTGGCATCGGGTATCTCCTAGATTGGTTGTGCAGTGGCGTCCGCCGTGGCGCTCGACCAGACGGCCTGGACGGCGTTCATGATCAGCGCGGTCACTTCTTCCGGGTGGGTGACCAGCGAGAGGTGGCCGGAATCGATCTCGACGGTCGTCGCGTCCATGTGCCCGGCCATGAACCGCTGCAGCTCGGGCGAGATCGTGCGATCCCGGCGGGAGACCGCGTACCAGGCCGGCCGTGACCGCCAGGCTGGCCGGATAGTTCATCGCAGGCTCATTTCTCGCTGCTGTGCCGGGTGTGTCACTGCCTGGCCGGTCGTCGTGATCGGGTGGTGGCGTCCCTGCGATTGTCAGCTGGGCAGGGCTGCGCTCGCCTCTGTCAGTGACCAGGTGCAACTGACCAGGATCGGCCCGGCGGGTGCTGGGCGTGGGCCAGGCGGGCGGGGCGGCTAGCGCGGCCCGGCGGTGTCCGGGCCGGCCGGCAGCACGCGGTCGAGCTGGCTCCGGGAGC
>JBEKFH010000267.1:0-6713 GCA_050013415.1 Streptosporangiaceae bacterium
CGGCGGATGGCGAGCCGCTCGCACAGCGAGTCGAGCGCGCCGTAGCTGCCGCAGTCCGCGTACCCGAGTGCCACCCGCAGCCCCCGTCCCTGCAGGTCGCGGGCTAGCTGCTCGGCGGCAGGGGCGATCCGTGCCGGGTGATTGTGCAGCAGAGAAGGCAGGCAGTGCAGCTCGATCGCCCAGCCGCGGCGGGCGGCGATCTCGCGGATATGCCCGCCGAGCGCGCCGCAGGCGATCACCGCGACTCGCTGCCGGGCACTGGCCGGCGGGCCCGTCTCAGGCGGGGAACTGGAGCTGCTCGACGAACCGGTCGTTGAAGTCAGCGCGATCGGAGAGCTCGACATATCTCACCTCCTCCAGCAGCGCCAGCGCGCCGGCCCGCTCCCGCAGGGACAGCAGCGCCATCTTGGCCCCCTCGCCGGCCACGTTGCCCGCGCTCACCACCCGCAGCACCGGCAGCCGGGGCACCAGCCCGATCCTGATCGCGCTGGCCGGCGACAGGTAACTGCCGAACGAGCCGGCCAGCAGCACCTGCTGGATGTCCCGTGCGGCCAGGCCGGCCTCCTCCAGCAGGATGTCCCACCCGGTCGCGATCGCGGCCTTGGCGAACTGCAGCTCGCGCACGTCCCGCTGCGACAGGTAGATCGACTGCGCGACGTCACCAGGCTCGCCGAGCCAGTGCAGCACGAACACGCGTTCCTTGCCCAGCTGGGTCAGCCGGGAGGCGAGGCCAGGCGCCACCGAGGCCGCGGACTCCGCGGGGATCAGCCGCCCGGAACGGTCCAGCAGCCCGAGCCTGACCAGCTCGGCGACTGCGTCCACCAGGCCGGATCCGCACAGCCCGGCCGGCGGCACGTCGCCGATCACCGTCAGCTCCAGGCCGCCGGGGGTCATCGAGACCACCTCGATCGCCCCGTCGGCGGCCCGCATCCCGCACCGGATCGCGGCGCCCTCGAAGGCAGGCCCGGCCGGGGCTGCGGTGGCGATCAGCGCGTCCCGGTTGCCGAGCACGATCTCGCAGTTCGTGCCGACGTCGATGAACAGCCTGGTCCGGGAGTCCCTGTCCATCCCGGCGGCCAGCAGCCCGGCGGTGATGTCGCCGCCGACGTAGGCTCCGAAAGAGGGAAACACCACGGCCCTGGCCCGCGGGTGCACGGCCAGGCCCAGGTCGGCGGCCAGCACCTCGGGCCACAGCCGGGTGGACATGATGAACGGCGCGACGCCGAGCGGCTCCGGGTCGATGCCGAGCGCGAGGTGGGTCATCGTGGCGTTGCCCGCCATCGCCACCTCCAGCACGTCGGCGGGATCCACCCCGGCCTGCGCGCACACCTGTCCGGCTAGCTCGTTCAGCGACTCGTGCGCGAGCCCGGTGAGCCGGCCGAGCGCGAGCGGATCCATCATCACCGCGCTGATCCGGGTAATCACGTCCGCGCCGAACGGCTGCTGCTTGCTGAGCATCGACGCGACGGCCAGCGGCGTTCCGGTGGTCAGGTCGAGCAGCGTGGCGACCACGGTGGTCGTGCCCAGGTCGAAGGCGATCCCGTACACCCGGCCAGTGGTGTCGCCCGCCTGCACGTCGATCAGCACGTCGTCCACGATCACCGCGGTGACCTTGTAATCGGCAGCGCGCAGCACCCGCCCGATCACCCGCAGTGCGTGCAGGTCCGCCCGCAGCTCCAGGTCGTCCATGGCGGCCAGCACCCGCTCAAGGTCGGTGACCTGGTCGGCAAGCGACGGCTCGGCCAGCTCCAGGTACCGCTTCTGCGCGGCCGGCCGCAGGATGACCTGCCGGCCGACCCCGACGGTCGCCGCCTTCGGCCGGGTGGCCAGCGGCGGCACGTGCACCCGCAGGTCGGTCGCGGTCACCACCCGGCAGGCCAGCCGCCAGCCGTCCCGCAGCTCATCCGGGCTGAACGCGCGGGCATCGAGCGGCGACGCGGGGACCGCGCCGTCGAGGATCCGGACCTTGCACTTCTTGCAGGTGCCGTGGCCTCCGCAGGTCGAGTCGATGGCCACGGCGTTCCAGCTCGCCGCGTCGAAGAGCGTGACGCCCGCCGGGACCCGCACCCGGGTTCCGTTCGGCTCGAAAAAGAGGTCAACGCGCGCAGGAGTCGGGGATGTCGCCGGGCCGTCCGCGGGCGCCGGGCCGTCCGCCGTTGCCTGGCCGGCCGCGGTGGCCTCGCCGGCCACGGTCATGTGGCGGCCGCCGCCTGCTGCGCGCGGTGCGCCGCGATCCACGCCGCGCCCCAGGGATCCCGGTCCAGCAGCAGGTCGGCGGCCTGCACCGCGCGGACAAGCTGCGGCGAGCGGGCGTCCATGATCGCGCTCGTCAGCCCTTCCCTGATCGCCATCGGCAGGAACGCGGCGCAGATGGCCGCCCGCTCCGGCATCCCGAAGGACACGTTGGAGGCGCCCAGGGTCATGTTCACGCCGAACTCGGCGCGCAGCAGCGCGATCGTCTCCAGCGTCCTGCCCACGTGGCCGGTGTCGGCGCCGACCGGCATCGCCAGCGGGTCGATCAGGATGTCCTCGATGGGGATCTGGTACCTGCCGGTCGCCACGTCGATGATCTTGCGGGCCAGCTCGACCCGGCGGGCCGGCTCCGCCGGGATCTCCTCCTCGTCGTTCGGCAGCGCGATGACGGCGGCGCCGTGCCGCTTGACCAGCGGGAGGATGGCGTCTAGCCGCTCGTCCTCGGCGGTGACCGAGTTGACGAGCGCCTTGCCCTGATAGGCAGCCAGGCCGGCCTGGAGGACCTCGACGATCGAGGAGTCCAGGCACAGCGGCAGGTCAGTCAGGCTCTGGATCAGCCGGACCGCCGAGACCATCAGCTCGGTCTCGTCCGCCAGCGGCGCGCCCATGTTGACGTCGAGGACCATCGCGCCGCCGGCCACCTGCTGCGCGACGTCGATCTCGATCCGGGACAGGTCGCCGCGGCGCAGCTGCTCGCAGAAGATCCTGCGGCCGGTGGGGTTGATCCGCTCACCGATGATGCAGAACGGATGACCAGGGCCGATGACCAGCTCAGCCGCAGCAGACCGCAGGACTGTGTCCATGCCGGGCCCCTAGGCCCGCGCCAGCGCGCGGCGCTGCGCCAGCAGTTCCTTGGCCCGTGCCACGGCCGCCGAGGCGTCGGACGCGTAGCCGTCAGCGCCGACGACATCGGCGTACTCCTGGGTCACCGGCGCGCCGCCCACCATCACGATCACCTGGTCGCGCATGCCCGCCTTCTGCAGCGCGTTGATGTTCGCCTTGAACATCGGCATCGTCGTGGTGAGGAACGCGGAGAACCCGACGATGTCCGGCTGGTGCTGCCGGATCGCGTCGATGAACTTCTCCGGCGAGACCTGCACGCCCAGGTCGATGACCTCGAAGCCGGCCCCCTCGAACATGATGTTGACCAGGTTCTTGCCGATGTCGTGCACGTCGCCCTTGACGGTGCCCATCACGATCTTGCCGATCGACTCGGCGCCGGTCTCGGCCAGCAGCGGCCGCAGCACCTCCAGTGCCCCGGCCATCGCGCGGCCGGCGATCAGCATCTCGGGCACGAAGAAGTCGCCGCGCTCGAATCGGGCGCCGACCTCCTCCAGGGACGGGATCAGCGCCTCGTACAGCAGCATCTCGGGCCCGAGGCCCATCTCGATGCCCTGGTTGGTCAGGCTGAGCACCTCGGGCGCGTTGCCGACGAGGGTGAAGTCGTAGAGCTGCTTAAGTAGCTCGTCCTGGGTCACGCGGCACCTTCCTTCTGCGGCTGGCCTGGGCGGGGCTGGTATCCGAGCGCGGCGGACAGGGCGCTGGCCTGGGCGACGCAGCTCGCGGCGACATCGCGGACGCGGGCGCGGGTCAGCCTGCTGGCCGGCCCGGACACCGACAGCGCGGCCACCACGGCGGCCCCGCCCGCCTGCACCGGCGCGGCGACCGCGATCAGGCCGGGCTCGAGTTCCTCATTGGTGACGGCGTACCCCTGGCGGCGTACCTCGTCCAGGCTGGCGCGCAGCGCGGAGCGGCTGGTGATGGTCGCGCTGGTGCGGCGCTCCAGGCGGCCGGGCGGCAGCTGCGCGGCCCCGTAGGCGAGCAGCACCTTGCCGAGCGCCGCGCAGTGCAGCGGGACCGAGAGCCCCACCCAGTTGGTCCCGCCGATCAGGTAAGTGCTGTCCACCTGGGCGATCTGCTCGACCATGCCGTCACTGGCCACGCCGAGGTTCACGGTCTCGCCGGTCACGTCCCCGAGCCGGTCAAGGAACGGCCGGGCCACCGCCACGAGGCCGGCCCCGGCGCCGCCGCGCCATGCGTACCCGACGAACATCTCCCCCGGCCGGAACCCGCCCCGGCCGTCTCGCCGGACCAGCCCGCCCCGCTCCAGGGCCATCAGCAGCCGGGAGGTGGTGCTCTTGGCCAGGCCGGTGGCCGCGGTCAGCTCGCTAAAGGTGACCGCGTCCGGGCAGTGCACGACTTCCCTGAGCAGCTGCGCCGCCCGGTCGACCGCCTGCGTTCCGGTAGGGCCGGCCACCGCCACCTGCCTTTGCATAGTTCCATGTTACGGAACCTTGTTCTACTATGTGATCCTAGATTCCGGCCATCCGGCGGTCAAGCCAGCGCTGGTTAGCGCTGGCGCCCGCTCCGCGTGAACTGAGGTGGCGATGTTCGTCAACCGCATGCCCAGGTACGAGATCCTGTCGCCCGACGCCATCGGCGTCCTGGACAAGGGCTGGCGGCGCATCGTCTCGGAGATCGGCGTGCAGTTCGCCAAGCCCGAGGCGGTGGAGCTATTCCGCACGGCCGGCCAGGAGGTCGACGGCGACGTCGTGAAGCTGGACCCGGAGTTCGTGCTCGAGCAGGTGGCGAAGGCCCCGCGGGAGTTCGACGTGCAGGCCAGGAACCCGGCGAAC
The DNA here is from genome assembly GCA_050013415.1 of Streptosporangiaceae bacterium. GTDB lineage: Bacteria > Actinomycetota > Actinomycetes > Streptosporangiales > Streptosporangiaceae > Palsa-506. Next base: position 4,890 of record JBEKFH010000267.1, read on the forward strand.
AACGTGCACATCGGCGGGGATCACATGGTCTTCAGCGGCGTCTACGGATCGCCGTTCGTGCGCGAGGGCGACGTGCGCAGGGACGCGGCGATGTCGGACTTCCGCAGGCTGACCATGCTCGCCCAGTCGTTCCCGCAACTCGACTCGGCCGGCGGGGTGATCTGCGAGCCGAACGACACCCCGCTGGACTCCCGGCACCTGGACATGATCTACGCCTTGGCGACGCTGACCGACAAGATCTACATGGGCAACGTCGTCTCCGGGCCGAACGCGGCGGACACCATCGCGATGACCGAGATCCTGTTCGGCGGCCGGGCGCAGATCGAGCAGACGCCGGCCACGATCTCGCTGATCAACTGCAACTCACCGCTGCGCTGGGACGACCGCATGCTGGACGCCCAGTTCGAGTATTGCGCTGCCAATCAGCCGGTGGTGCTGACCCCGTTTCTCCTGATGGGAGCGATGTCGCCGGTGACGATCCCGGCCGCGCTCGTCCAGCAGCTGGCCGAGGCGCTGTCCGGGATCGCGCTGGCGCAGCTGATCAGGCCAGGCTGCCCGGTCATCTTCGGCTCCTTCCTCTCGAACATCGACATGCAGTCCGGCTCGCCGAGCTTCGGCACCCCGGAGTCCGGCATCGGGCTGCTGTGCACCGGGCAGCTGGCCCGCCATTTCGGGCTGCCGTTCCGCACCGGCGGCGGCCTGAACTCCAGCCAGACCGCGGACGCGCAGGCGGCTTATGAGTCACTGATGACGCTGCTGCCCACGTTCCTGGCCGGCACCAACTTCGTCATGCACGCAGCCGGCTGGCTGGAGGGCGGCCTGGTCAGCTGCTATGAGAAGTTCATCATCGATATCGAGCTGCTGCGGATGCTGCGGGTGGAGTTCACGCCGCTGGAGATCGACGAGGCATCGCTGGCGTTCGGCGCGCACGAGGAGGTCGGCCACGGCGGGCACTTCCTCGGCGCCGCGCACACGATGGAACGGTTCCGCGAGTGCTTCTACCGGCCGCTGCTGTCGTCCAGCTCGAACTACGAGCGGTGGCTGAAGCAGGGCGGCAAGGACGCCACCGCGCGGGCCGGCGAGATCTGCGCGAAGACGCTGGCGGAGTACCAGCAGCCGCCGATGGACGAGGCGATCCGGGCCGAGCTGGAGGAGTTCGTCACCCGCCGCCGCGCCGAGCTCGGCGACTAGCCGCGGCGGCCAGGCGGGGAACTCAACCGCGCCTGACCGCTTGCAGCGTGTAGCTGTGCGCCAGCCGCCAGGGCCGGTCGGCCAGCCGCCACTCGCCGCCCTCGACCTGCTCCATCCGCCCCGGCAGCGCCTCCCACGGCACGCTGTCATGCTCCGCCAGGCCGGTCAGCTCCAGCCCTGCGTCCAGCAGCGCGGTGACGATCTCGCCGAGGCCGTGGTTCCACTGATGGGTCCTGTTGTGCGTGAAGACCACGTCGGTCCGCACGTAGGTGCCGCCGTCGTCCCAGACCAGCGGCTCCGCCCGCTCGAAGTACGAGTACTCGACGACCACCAGGCCGTCCTCCCGGGTGTCGTCGATCGCCCACAGCATCGGGTGGCCCTCGCGGATGAACAGCCGGCCGCCGGGCCGCAGCAGGCCGGCCACCACCCCGGCCCAGCGCCGGACGCTGGGCAGCCAGCAGAGCGCGCCGATGCCGGTGAACACCAGGTCGTAGGCGGCGGCGCCGAGCACGCCGACGGCGTCGTACACGTCGGCCTCGACGAACCTGGCGTCGGCGCCGGTCCGCTCCGCCAGGCTCCTGGCCTGGGCCAGCGCGGCCGGCGAGAAATCCAGGCCGGTCATCGACGCGCCGA
>JBEKFH010000268.1:0-6709 GCA_050013415.1 Streptosporangiaceae bacterium
ACCCTGACCTGGACCTTCCCCAGCGGCCGCACCCGCACCGTCACACCCACGCCCTACCCCGCATAACGAGCCCGGGCCCAGCGGCCCGAGCCCAGCGGCCCGCCAGTGACCGGCAGGCAAACATCCTGTCCACCACCCCATGCACGAATTACAAGGCGAGCGGACGGCTCCGGGATGACTGCTGAACTCAGCTGGTCTGCTTGATGTCCGACGCGACGATAACGCCGCGATCGACGGTGTACGTACCCTGATAGGCGATGACGGCGCCATCGGTCTGCCGGGCGGCCAGCCGGGCAGTGACCACGTTGCCGTTCACCGACACGACGGTCAGGGTGTCGCTGGCCGTGCTGCCGAAGCCCTGCACGAAAGCTGAGTACGACGGGGAACTGCTCCGCCCGCCGAGACTCCATGCCCGGGCATAGTCACGGGCGTTGATCGCCGCGATGTACGCCGAGACCGTCGCGACCGAGCTCGTCGGGCTCGTCGCCGTGCGGGGGCTGCTGGCGCTACTCGGCGTGCTGGTGCTGCTTGGGCTAGCCTGGGTGGCTGGCCTGACGTGCCTGATCCGTTTGCGCTGGCTGCCCGCGCCAGCGTGACTGCTTTGGCTGACGTGATTGCTCTGAGCCGGATTGCCCAGGTTACCGGGGCCAGCCTGGCCGCCCGCAGCCGACGGTGAACCGGCATGCGGGGAGGTCGTCCCGCCGCCCCGCAGTGCCAGGAAGGCGGCACCCGCGACAGCGAGGATCACCACGAGGATGGCCGCCGCGAGGACCGGTGAGCGGCGCGGCCCGGGCGCGTAGGGGGCGGGCGGGAAAGAGCCCGGCGGGGGCGGCTCAGCCGAGTAATGCTCGGGCGGCTCGGCCGAGTAATGCGTAGGCACCGCCGGCTCCGGGGCGGCCGGCTCCCGGACCGCCGGCTCCCGGACCGCCGGCTCCCGCACCGCCGGCTCCCCGGCGGCTGGCTCGGGGGCGGCCGACTCATAGGCGGCCAGTCTCCGCCGGGCTAGCGCGATCTCAGCCCCCGGGGGGGCTGTTGCCATCACGGGCGCGGGCCGCCGAACTGGGCCGGCGGGCTCGGCCCGCCGGCCCGCAGCCATGGTCTCGGCCCGCGGGCCCGCAGCCATGGTCTCGGCCCGCGCAGCGGCTCCCGGCGGATCAGCCAGCGGCGGCGCGCTAGCGGCCTGCCGGAGCCCGCACGCCTCTATCAGGACTGCCGCGAATTCGCGGCAGTCCTGATAGCGATCATCTGGCGACTCGGTCAGGGCGCGTGCCAGCACACGGTCGATCTCCGGCGGCAGGTCCGGGCGCAGCGAGGTCAGTGACACCGGCCGGGCTGGCGCAGGGCCGGCTTCGCCCCCGGACGGGGGGTGCTGGCCGGTCAGCAGTTCGCGGGCGGCACGCACCAGCGCATTGAGATCGCCGCGATCATCGGCTTGCGGGGCACTGAACCCGAAATCAGACAGGTAAACATGATCCGGGCTCGGGCTGTCGGCTGCCGCGGCGGCGAGGAGCATGCTGGCCGGCCGGACCTGACCGTGCACCAGGCCGGCGGCGTGTGCGGCGTCCAGCGCGGACGCGACCTGGGCGATGATGCTGGCCACGCGGGCCGGGTCCACCGAGCCGAGCCGGCGGACCAGGGAGCCGGCGTCTCCCCCGCCGACATACCGCATGGCGATGAACAGCACGCCGTCGGCTTCGCCCGCCTCGAAGACCGGGATGATGTGCGGATGGCCGATGGCCGCTGCCGCCCTCGAGTCGCTGATGAGCCGCTGGCGGGACAGGTCTCCGGGTGCAATCCCGGGCGCCAGCATCTTCAGCGCAACCCACCTGTCGAGCCGCACGTCGTACGCGCGGTAGACCGCGGCCACTGCTCCCGTGCCGACATGCTCCCGCAGCACGTAGCCGGCTATCTGCGCGCCGACCTTGAAATCATCGGAAACGACCAGGGCTTCGTCAGGCACCGCGCCCCCAGCGCTGGCCGGTCAGCCCACGTCCCGGTATCGCTGTTAACAGAGGCATCGCCCTGACTCTAAGTTCACTCGGTGACGGGGGAATTGCTGAACGCAATTTAGTATTCACACCGCAGGCCGTTTCCTGTCAACCTGAAACCTGGTCCGACCAACCTGGAGCCTGGTCCGTCCACGACCTCATCGAAGGGACGTGGGATGGTTGCAACCGGCACGGCCCTGGCTGCGAAGAACCAGACAAACCAGGAAACGCGGCAGCCAGGTGCCCGCGGCCGGCCAGGAGGAAACCATGCGGGACCCGCGCTCACGCCGAGGCTTCCGGCGCGTGCCCCGGCGGCGCATGCGTCGCGCCTGCCTCGCGGCTCTGCCGAGTCCCGGATGACCGGGGCCCTCCCATCGCAGCCCGCCTTCGGCATCGGCGCGCTGGCACGCCGACTCGGGATCGCGCCGGCCACTCTGCGCGACTGGGAGCGCCGGTACGGCATCGCGCCAGGCGGCCGCACCGCAGGCGGCCACCGGCGCTACCAGCCGGCCGATGTCGCCAGGATCGAGCACATGCGCCGGATGATCTTGGACGGCGTGCCGCCCGCCGAGGCCGCCCGCGCCGCCCTCGCCGCGGATCCGGCCGCGGCAGCGCTGACCGACGCCCCCGGGGGCATCGCCGCAGGATCCGCCCTCGCCGCAGACCCGGCCGCCGTAGCACTGACCGACGCAGTGCTGACCGACGCAGTGCTGACCGACGCAGTGCTGACCGACGCCCCGGCGGGCATCGCCGCAGGGTCCAGCCTGGCGCCTGGCGGGCCGCCGACATGGGGAGCCGGCGGGCGCTCAGTGGCGCTGCCCGGCCGGTCGCAGGTCGCCCGCGGGCTCGCCCGCGCCGCGCTGGCGCTGGACGGCCCGGCCATCAGCCGGACGTTGGACAACTCGCTCCGGGAGCACGGCGTGGTGGCGACCTGGGAGCACCTTGCCAGCCCCGTGCTTGACGCAATCGGCGAGCGGCACGCTGCCACCGGTGACCTCGTGGACGTCGAGCACCTGCTGTCCGGGCAGCTGCTGGCGGCCCTGGCGCAGCGGGCCAGACAGGTCTCCGCTCCGCGTAGCTCCCGGACCGTGCTACTGGCCTGCGCCGATGGTGAGCAGCACAGCCTGGCGCTGTATGCGCTCGCGGCCGGGCTTGCCGAGCACGGCGTACGGACGCTGATGCTCGGCGCGAGGACGCCGCCTGATGCCTTGGCTGACGCGATATCGCGCACCGGCCCGGCGGCCGCGTTCATCTGGTCGCAGACAGCCGATACCGGGGACCCGGCCCAGCTCGCTGGCATTCCCCGGCAGCGCCCTCCGCTGCGCCTCTTCGCCGCGGGACCCGGCTGGCGGGCCGCCCCGCCCGGCGGCAGGCAGGTCAGCTCCCTGGCCGAGGCCGTTCGGGAGGCTCGCGCTGCCGTCGGCGCGACCTGACCTGCCCGGCGGCAGGCTGGCCGGCTCCCTGACCGGGGCCGCGGGCGAAGCCAGCGCGGCTGACCCGCCAGCCCGGCTGACCCGCCAGCCCGGCTGACCCGCCAGCCCGGCCGACCCGGTGCCATGCGCTTTCGCCCGCCTGGACGCCTAGTCGTGCCCGCACGATTTGCGCCTGCGCTTCGTTATGAATAGATTTTGAATAAGTTATAAACCATCGGCATTGCCCGACCGCACCGCCGGCGCCTGCGCGAAAGGGCGGCGGTGATCGGGGGGCCAGCGCGAGCGGTCAGCGGAGGGACATGATGGCTAGCCCTGCCGTCTGGCCCGCGCCGGGTCATCCGCTCGATGCCGCGGCCAGCTACGCCAGGCTCGGGCCGGTGCTGCAGTCCTACCTGCGGCGATGGGTGCCGCCTGATGACGTGCCTGACGTCACCCAGGCGGCCCTGCTGGACTTGTGGCGGACCAGGGAGCGCTTCGACCCAGCACGCAGCCTGGACGCCTGGGCGCTGACGATCGCGCGCCGAAGGGCCATCGACTACCTCCGGGCACGGCCGCGCCCGGTGCTGCCGCTTTCGGCGGTCTCGGACCCGGTGGGCCAGGACGGACGTGAAACCGCCGGCCGCCTGGCCGACGCGGCGGAGATAGCCGTCGCGCTGTCGGCCCTGCCCGGCGCGGAACGAGAGGCCATCGAGCTCGCCTACTTCGGCGGCCTCACCCAGCGGGAGATCGCCGCGCACCTGCGGGTGCCGCTCGGAACCATCAAGGCGCGCACGGCGCGCGGCCTGCGGCGGGCACGCCAGCTACTGACCTCCGCCCGCCGCCGCGAGGCGCTGGCATGAGCATGCGCAGCGTGCCATCGGCTCCCGCGGCCGGCGCCGCCGGGCAGGCAGAGGCCGGACAGGCAGAGGCCGGACAGGCAGAGGCCGGACAGGCAGAGGCCGGACAGGCAGAGGCCGGACAGGCCGGAGCGCTGGCGGAGGACGGCGTCGCCGCGGCGTTCCAGGCCGGGCGGGCGGACGCGCTGGCGCTGGCCTACCAGCGCTACTCGCCCCTGGTCTACACCATTGCGCTGCGCTCACTCGGCGGCCGCGCCGAGGCCGAGGACGTGACGCAGCAGGTCTTCGTGTCCGCCTGGCGGAGCCGCGGGACGTTCCAGCAGCAGCGCGGCGGGCTGGGCGGCTGGCTGGTCGCCATTACCCGCAACAAGGTCGCCGACGCGCTGCGGCAGCGGCAGCGGGAGGACGGCGCGCTGCGCAGCATGGCCGGCCCCGGGGCGCAGCCGGCCCGCGTCGACCCTCCTGACCAGGTGGTCAACCGTATAGTGCTGACCGACGAGCTTTCCCGCCTAGGCGAGCCGGCCCGGCGCATCATGACCCTCGCGTTCTACGCCGATCTCACGCACGAGCAGATAGCCGGCGCGCTCCGGCTCCCGCTCGGGACGGTGAAGAGCCACATCCGCCGCAGCCTGCTGCGGCTGCGGACCAGGCTGGAGGCCGACGGTGTCTCACCTGGAGGCTGAGTCCCTGGCCCTGCGGGCGCTGGGAGAGACGGGCGGCGCGCCGCCGGAGGACGCGCACCTGGCTGCCTGCCCGCACTGTCAGTCCGAGCTGCGGCAGCTGACCGCGGTCGTGGCACTGGCCCGGCAGGCGGATGCCGCCGATCGCGTATCGCACCCGTCACCCGAGGTGTGGGCCCGGGTCGCCGCGGCGGCGCTCGGCAGCAACGGCTCCGCCGCGAGGGCTGCGGCCGGAGCCGGAGCAGGAGCCGGGGCAGGAGACGGCGCTGGCCGGGAGCCCGCCCGCGGGGGCCGGCTGCCCAGGCCGGCTCCGGACGGCCGCGCAGCGCGGCACCGGGGCTGGGGTTCCTGGCTGCCGCGCAGGAGTTCCTGGCAGCCGCGCAGGCCGCTGGCCGCGGCCCTGGCTGGCGCGGTCGCCGGGCTGATCATCGGCGCGGGCTCGGCCGTGGCCATCCACGAGCGAGACGCCGGCGGCCAGCCGGCCGCCACCGCCGGCCCGCGGGTGGTCGCCAGGATCGCGCTCAGGCCGCTGCCCGAGTTCCCGCAGTGGCGCAAGGCCGCCGGCCTGGCGGTGATGGAGGCCACCTCGCGCGGCCCGCTGCTCACGGTGCGGCTGAGCGCGCCCCGGCGTCCTGGCTTCTACGAGGTCTGGCTGCTGGCGCGCAACGGCGTCAGCATGATCTCGCTCGGCGACCTGGATTCCGCCCATACCGGCGAGTTCAGCATGCCGCCCGGCGTAGACCTGCGCAACTACTCCCGGATCGACATCTCGCTGCAGCCCTACAACGGCAGCCCGGTGCATTCACCGACCAGCGTCGTGCGCGGTTCACTGCCGCAGTGAGGACGTCCATCACCCCGCCATCACCCCGGCGTCAGCCGGTGACCCAGCGTTAAATCTGGCGACCGCTGCATCCGTCCTGCCCGCTTTGCCGGTAACTCAGCAGAGCGGCCGCGCACAGAGCGCGGCCCGAAGGGAGACGACATGCGATCGTTCACGCGCCTCGCGGGCGTCCTGGCGGCAGCCGGATTGTTCATTGTCCCGGCGGCAGCCTCGGCTTCCGCGGCCACCGCCCAGCCGACCCGCCCGGCCGCAGCTGCCGCCAAGGTGCATCTGACCGGCGGCACCACCCGGGTCAAGACCGCCCCCGGCATCGCGGTGGCACTGCTGAAGGCCGGCATCGTGCCGGTTCCGGCGGGCCGCGCCAGCGAGTCAGTGGTCAACCGGGACGGCCGGGTGGCCGTCCGGTTCGCCTTCCCGGTGACCGGCGGGCACGTGTCCCTCAGCCCGCTGGGCGGCTCGATCCACCACCGCGGCGGGATCGAGTTCATCAACATCGCCAACGGCAAGACGATCACGGTGGGCAGGTTCCACATCAGCCTGACGGACGCCGACCTGACCGGCATCGTGAACGGCAACCCGAAGGTGCGGGTCCCGCTGTTCTGGGTAGACCTGTCCCACGCCCACCTGAACGCCGGCCAGACCAGCGTTCACGCCACGGGCATCCAGCTGAACCTGACCAGGACTGCCGCGGGCGCGCTGGACTCGGCGCTCGGCACCTCGCTGTTCAGCAAGGGCATGGAAATCGGCACGGCGAAGACAGTCCTGCGGTTCTGACGCTCGCAGATCAGTCACTCGCGGCCGGTGGCCCCGGGGCGGTCCACGCCCCGGGGCCACTGGCGGCAGGAGACGGCCCGCGGTCCCGGAACCGGAAACCGGAACCGGGAACCGGAACCGGAACCGGGAACTGCCGGGCCGGACGTCAGGCCGGAAG